>NZ_AOPZ01000229.1 GCF_000414115.1 Streptomyces aurantiacus JA 4570 | reverse complement strand
AGGGGGCGGAGCCCCCTGGTGACGCGAGGGCGCTGCCTCAGCGCGGCAGTTGTGGGCCCCCGGCGTCGGGCTGCTGGGGCGGGGGCTGGTCGTCGTCGCGGATGACCTCGCCCTGGACCACCTTGCCGTCGGGGCGGTGGATCCGGGACTGCTGGAAGGCGTCCCCGAAGCCGCCGGGCGCGGCCGCCGCTGCCGCGCGGACCTTCCGCTCGAAGGCCCGCTCCGCGCTGCGGCTCAGCACCTTCTGCAGCGGCGGCACCAGCAGGAGCAGCCCGAGCCCGTCCGAGATCAGGCCGGGCAGGATCAGGAGCAGGCCGCCGAGCATCGTCAGGGCGCTGCCGCCACCGGAGTCCGGCGCGGGCGCGATCCCGCTCTGCTGCTGTCGCAGCGCCTCACTGAGGTTCTTGAAGGCGCGGCGCCCGGCCCGCTTGATGACCAGGGAACCGAGCACAAGGCCGCCCACGAGCAGCAGGAACACCACCAGGCCGCTGCTGGCCCCCGCCACGACGGTCAGCAGCCAGATCTCCAGGACCAGCCAGGCGACGAGGCCGAGCGGCAGGAACCTGAGGACGCGCGAGCGCCGGGGCCGGGCGGTCTTGGTGGGAGGCGGTGTGCCAGTCGTCATGCTCCCAGTGTGCCTGGGCCCGCCTCAGACCGGCATAAGAGGGTGATCAGAAACCGGAGGTCAGGCCGTCACAAAGCGCGCCGGGACGTCAGGAGGACGGTCTCCGGCCCAGGACCCTGCCGACCCGCTCCCCCACACCCCACGCGGTGACCCGCCACAGCGCCTCGGCGACGATGTCCCGGCTCATCTTGCTGTCGCCCAGCTCCCGCTCGACGAAGGTGATGGGCACCTCCACGACGTGGTAGCCCGCCTTGACGGCGCGGCGCGCCAGGTCGACCTGGAAGCAGTAGCCCTGGGAGGCCACGTCGCCGAGGCCGAGGCCCTCGAGGGTCTCGCGGCGGAAGGCGCGGTAGCCGCCGGTGACGTCGCGGACCGGCACGTCGAGCAGCAGCCGCGAGTAGGTGCTGCCGCCGCGGGAGAGGAACTCGCGGGACTTGGGCCAGTTGACGACGCGTCCGCCCGGCACCCAGCGCGAGCCGAGCACGAGGTCGGCCCCCTTGAGGGCGGTGAGCAGGCGCGGCAGTTCCTCGGGCTGGTGGGAGCCGTCGGCGTCCATCTCGACGAGGACTCCGTAGCCGTGCTCCAGGCCCCAGGTGAAACCCGCGAGATAGGCGGCGCCGAGACCTTCCTTGCCCTTGCGGTGCAGTACGTGGACCTGGTCGTCCTCGGCCGCGAGCTCGTCGGCGATCTTTCCGGTGCCGTCGGGGCTGTTGTCGTCGGCGACGAGGACGTGCGCCTCCGGCACGGCGGTGCGCACCCGGCCGACGATCGCCTGGATGTTCTCCGCCTCGTTGTAGGTCGGGATGATCACCAATGCCTGGCCGAGCGGGCCGAACTGCCGCTCCGCGTCCACTGCTTCGCTGATCCCGCCGCCGTTGCTCACTACTGCCCCTTCGTTCGTACGCAGGGGACCACCATAGTGGGCCGGGCCTGGGGTGTTGCGACGCCACGGACGTCGGCCGGGCGGGGGGCGCGGAGCGGGCGGCTCCGCGACGCACGGCGATGGCGGACCGCGGATGACGGATCACGGAGGAGCGCGTTGCTGCGGATCGGGCCCGGCGCCCTTCGGGCCGGCCTGGGACCCGCTGGCTGCGGATCGACCGAGAGCCGTTGTCTACTGAGCGTCCGGGCCCCACCCGGGTCGCACCTCCCCCGCGCTCCGGGGAGCGGGAGGACGACCCCCTTCCGGCGGATGCGTTCCCGCGTCGATGCGTCGTGGGCGCTGGACCTGGCTCCCAGCGGCGGTGTGCCGTGATGGCGCACCGCCCGTGATCCAGCGGCGGTCGACGGCTGCGTGCGGGTTCGCCGGTCGGACGTCCTGTGGTGGACGCGCCGAAACTACCCGTCGACGGAGGCCGTCTGTCAATAGCCGTTTGACCTGCGGTCTTTGCGCAGATCAGCAGGTCAGTGGCGAGGACTCGCAGGTCGCGCGACGCGCCGTGTGGCCCCGTTCGGAGCCGCGCCGCCCCGGTACATCACTCGTTGGGCCGTACGAATACCGGCTGTCCGCCGACCACGGTCCGCAGGCAGACGGGGAGGTCCGCGCCGGGGCTGAGGTCCGGCAGGCCCGGTGTGCCGGAGCGCGGGTCGGTGGACCAGCGGGCCACCCGGTCGTCGGGGGCCTGGACGAGGAGTTCGCCGGTGCGCCACACGGCGTAGTCGGCCGGTGCGCCGGGCACCAGGACGCCCGCGTCGTCACGCCCGACGGCCCGCCAGCCGCCGCGCGTGTGGGCGGTGAACGCGGCGCGCACGGACACCCGGTGCCCGGGCGTGCGGTGGAAGGCGGCGGCGCGGACCGTGCCCCAGGGGTCGAGGGGCGTCACCGGGCTGTCGGAGCCGAAGGCCAGCGGGACACCCGCGCGCAGCAGGGCCGCGTACGGGTTGAGGGTGCGGGCCCGCTCGGCGCCCAGGCGCTGGGCGTACATGCCGTCCTCGCCGCCCCACAGCGCGTCGAAGGCGGGCTGCACGGACGCGGTGAGGCCGAGCTCGGCGAACGCGGCGATCGTCTCGGGGGTGAGCATCTCGGCGTGCTCGACGCGGTGCCGGGCGGCGCGCACCCGGGCGAGGCCGACCTTCTCGGCGGCGGCGCGCACGCCGTCCACGACGGCCGTGACGGCGGCGTCACCGATGGCGTGGAAACCGGCCTGGAGGCCCGCGTCCGCGCAGGCCGTGACGTGCGCGGCGACGTCGGCGGCGGTCAGGTAGGAGTTGCCGCACGCCCCCTCGCCGGCGCCGCCCACCCCGCCGGCGCCCTGGGCACCCCCGGTGCCCTTGTCCGCGTAGCCCTCGCACAGCCACGCCGTGTGCGAGCCGAGCGCGCCGTCCACGAACAGGTCGCCGGCCGCGCCCGCCGCGCCCAACTCCCGCGCGCGGGCGACTCCTTCGGCGCCCTGCTCGGCCCAGTAGCCGACGACACGCGGCCCGGCCTCCTCCCCGGCCAGACGCAGCAGTGAGGTGAAGTCGTCCTCTCCGGAGATGGTGGGCCCCGCGCACTCGTGGACCGAGCCGATGCCGAGCGACGCGGCGTGCCGGAGCGCGGCGCGCTGGGCGTCGGCCCGCTGCCGGGGCGTGACCGCCGCGTGCGCGGCGGCGCGCACGGCGTGGTGGGCGTCGGCGGTCAGGGGCGCGTCGGCGTGGAATCCGGCCGCGTCGGCGACCCCGGGGACGAGGTCGAGGAGCGCGGTGCTGGCGACGGCGGAGTGCACATCGATCCGTGTCAGGTAGAGCGGGCGGCCGCCGGTGACCTCGTCGAGCTCCGCGTGCGTGGGCGGGCGGCCGCCGGGCCAGCGGGCGGCGTCCCAGCCGTGGCCGAGCAGCACGCGGTCGTCCGGGCGCGCGACGACGTGTTCGCGTACGAGAACGAGCGCTTCGTCGAGACTGCGGGCACCGGACAGATCCAGGCCGGTGAGCGCCAGGCCGGTGGCCGTCGTGTGCACATGGGCATCCGTGAACGCCGGGGTGACCAGGGCGCCTTCGAGGTCGACGACCTCGTCGACACCGTCGGCGAAGGCGTCGGCGGCGCCCTCGGACCCGACCCAGGCGACATGTCCGCGCTCGACGACCATCGCGGTCGCGAAGGGGTCGGCGGGGCTGTGGACTTCTCCGCCGCGCAGCAGGACGGTGCGGTGCCCGCTTTCGGGGGTGATGCGCTCGCTCATGGGGAACAGTCTCGCGCCTGCCCGGGGGACGGCCGCCCGCGGGGTCTCCCGGCCGCGCCCGCCCCGGCCGGGCGGGGTCGCCCGGCGTGTCAGATGTGCGGCGGCCGCGCCTCGTACGGCGTCGAGAGGACCACCGTGGTGTGCGTGGAGACACCGGCGAGCGTACGCAGCCGGGCCAGCAGGTTCTCCAGTTCGTGCGGGGTCGCCACGCGCACCTTGAGCAGGTAGTTCTCGGCGCCGGCGACGCTGTGGCAGGCCTCGATCTCGGGCACGGGGGCGAGGCGCTCGGCGATGTCGTCGGGGGCGCTGGGGTCGAACGGCTTCACCGCGATGAAGGCCGTCAGCGGCAGGCCCACCGCCTCCGGGTCGACGACCGCGGCGTAGCCCCGGATCACTCCTCGCTGCTCCAGCCTGCGCACCCGCTGGTGCACCGCCGAGGTGGACAGGCCCGTGGCCTTGCCCAGGTCGGTGTAGCTCATCCGCCCGTCCTTGACGAGCAGCTCCACGATCTGTCGGTCCAGCTCCTCCATGCGCCGAACCTACAGGTCCCTTGATCCTCATCGATACCTGAGCGACGCAAGGGATGAGGCGAATCGGTACCACCGGTGTCCGTAGCGGAGTGGCACCTTCCTCCGGCATGTGACGAACGCCACAGAACTATAACCGTGTCTTCGGGGCAGGAGCGATTACCCCCAGGACCGGACGGGAAGTGCTTGCTGTGGTCGAGGCCGCAGCGCCTTGTCGGCCCACCCGAGGGGGAGATTCCCATGCAGAACCTGAAGCGCCCCGGTCGCTCCGCGCGCCGCAAGCAGCAGTCCATCGAGCTCGAGCCCGCCCCGGAGGGCGTCGAACGCACCGACGCCGCCGACGACGAGCTCGACGCGTACGACACCTTCGAGATGTACCGCGTGCTCTGCCCGGACTGCGGGCAGCCCATCGCGCTCCTGGCGGACGAGGACGTCCTGCCCGAGCACGCGCTGTGCCCCACCCCGTGGAACCCGTTCGGGCTCACCGTCTGCGCCGGCACGGGCCGCGCGGCGACCGAGGCGCGGGCCGCGGACGAGTCCATGGAGGCCCAGGAGCAGGACACCGCGCTCCTGTTGACACTCCCTCAGGGTCTCGACTGGCGCACGCAGCCGTTCTCGCACGTGGGCGGGCCGGGATCCCAACCGATCCGGGTGCCCCGGCAGTCCCACCGCGCGGCCGCCTGAGCCGTCACCAGTAGCTGCCCTGCACCATCGCCGCGAGTTCGGCGTGGTGCAGGATCAGCGTGTCCGGGTCGTCCGGCACCGTCGCCTCCCCGAAGTGCACCTGCCGGTAGGCGACCCGCAGCATGACGACGGCGTGCCTGAGCGCGGCGTACAGCGTGTAGAAGTCCATGTCGCGCGGCCGGTGGCCGGTGAGCTCGGCGTACCGTTCCTCGATCCGCTCGCGGCGCAGGAAGTCGGGCAGTCCGCTCTGCCCGAAGCTCACCGTGAGGTCCTGGAAGAACCGGTGCAGGTACACGGTCCAGCCGATGTCGACCTCGCGCGGGGCCAGGCAGGCCATCTCCCAGTCGAGCACGGCGGCGGGTTCGAAGCCGTCGTAGATGACGTTGCCGATGCGGGCGTCGCCCCAATTGAGGACCGGAGCGCCCTCGTCGCGGGGCCACAGCTCCTCCAGTCTCGCGAAAGCGCTTTCGACGAGCGGGGAGTTGGGCAGCCCGTCGACCACCCAGGCGTAGTAAGCGCGTTGGGACGCGACATGCCGCCGCAGCGCGCTGCCGTCGCCCTCCAGGGCGAGGAATTCGGCCTCGGCGGCCGGGACTTGGTCGTGCAGCCGGGCGAGGATCCGGACCGTCGCGTCCTCCAGGTGCGCGCGCTCCGCGTCGCCCGCCTCGTACAGCCAGTTGCCCTCGTACGTATAAGGCATCACGTCCGGCGGCACCCGCCCCGCGACCCGTTCCATGACGAAGAACGGCGCGCCGAGCGGCCCCGGGTCCTCCTCCAGCCACAGCACGCGCGGCACCGGCACCTCGCTGTGCTCGGCGACCAGGCGCATGGTGCGGTGCTGGCGCGCCATGTCGTACACGGGAAAGATCGTGTACGCGGCCGGGTCCGCCGCCAGCCGCAACGCGCAGGCGCGCAGCGGTGGTTCGGGGTGGTCGATGTCGAAGAGGAGCGTCTCGCTGGACATGCCGTTGGACTCGGGGACGGTCACGCCGACGGCCCGCGCGCCGGGCAGGCGGCCGCCGAGCCAGGCCGTGAGGCGGCGGGCCAGCTCCTCCGGGTCACGGGTCGTCGTACGAAGTCGGGGCTGCCGGGGTGCCGTTGCCATGTGCGTACTCCTGCCTCGGTGGGCGCGGCCGTTCAGGACGGCGCCATGGAACCGAATCCCGTGAAGCCGCTCGGGTCGTGGCGGCCGAACGTGCCGTGCTCGAAGATGCCGTGGCCGACGCGGCCGTCCAGGGTGAAGCGGGCCGCGTGGTCGATGACGCCGTAGGCCGCGAGGGGGTGGGCGGCCGGGTCGGAGAGGTCGTAGGCGCGCCGGTCGACCCAGTCGCGGCCGCGCCAGGTGCCGTGCTGCCAGTCGTCGGCGGGCGGATAGCCGGCGCCGACGGCGAGCGGCAGGGAGGTGAGCGGCTCGACGACGAGCTCCAGCGGTTTGCGGGTGTCGGGATCGATGAGGTGGAGGACGGCGCGCTCGGGGTGCCGGGTGCCGGGGCGGTAGGTGATGTCGGCCTGGGGCCAGCCGAGTTGGCGGTCCGGGCGGCCGGGGCGGACGAGGGTCGCGTCGTTGAGGGTGCGGTAGCCGTCGGCGTCCTCCTGGGTGATGACCATGAGGAAGCGGTCGTCGAAGCGCACCGGGCACCAGATCCAGTGGAAGCCCTCGGTGGGGAAGTCCTCGCCGATCCGGCCGCTCTCCTCGCCCGGGATGGGCCGCACGCCCCAGCTCCGGTCGCGGGTCGCCGTCCACTCCCCCGCCGTCACCGCGATCTCCTCGCCGCCGACGCGGATCACCCCGGCGCAGCCGCCCGCCTGCACGAAGCGGCGCCCCTCGAGGGTGAGGCGGCCGCCGCGGCGCTGGATGTGGTGCGGCTCCCACAGGGCCGGGAAGGCGGCGTTCCACTCGATGTCGTACGCGAGCGAGGCGGCGTCGTCCGGATCGGCCGCGCAGGTCAGGCGCAGCCGGCGCAGCGGCTCCTCCACCGTGATGCGCAGCGGGCCCACGGACAGGTTCATCCGGTCATCGCCCAGCGCGTCGGAGGCGCGTACGGCGTGCAGTGCCTCGCCGGTGCGCAGGGTGGCGTAGGCGTCGATGACCCCGGTGTTCGGATAGACGCCGAGCCCGAGGATGAGCAGGGCGCGGCCCCGGTGGTCGAGGAGGTGGAAGATGCAGCGGTCGTAGGCGTTGCGGTCGCCGGTCGCGACGTGCTTCATCGACAGCGGCACCTGATGGACGGGGTACTCGTCGAGCGGTACGGGACGGTCCTCCGGCACGGCACACCTCCCTGGGCGCGGGGAAACCGGCGCCGCCCGGTGTGCGGCGGGGCCCCGGCGCGGAGATGACGGTACGTCAGATGACTGGCGGGGGCCATACACATGCCAGGCCGGGTGCCGCCGGTGGCGCGGGCGCCGCGCGCCGTGTGCGCCGCGGCCGGACGGGGCATGAACGCACGCACGATTCGACCCGATGGTGACCTGGCCGTCGCGCCGCGCGTTGGCCCGGCATGACCACCCCCACACACGCTCCGGCCGGCCACCGTCGGCGCCCGCTCGCCAACGCGTCCGCCGCCGCAGAATCGGTTCCTCACCGGCCTCAGTACCCCCACTACGGGCAGCCGCCGCAATATTCACAACAGCCCCCGTATCCGCAGCAGACACAGTCGGTGCCGCCCCCGCCGCAGCCGGTCCCGCAGCAGGACCCGCCCATCTACCGCGCCCTGCTGCGCC
This sequence comes from Streptomyces aurantiacus JA 4570, assembly GCF_000414115.1. GTDB lineage: Bacteria > Actinomycetota > Actinomycetes > Streptomycetales > Streptomycetaceae > Streptomyces > Streptomyces aurantiacus_A. The sequence continues at coordinate 9,913 of NZ_AOPZ01000229.1, read as the reverse complement.
ACTGGGCCGAGCGCGGCCGGACCCTGCCGGGACGGCACGACCCGGAGTGGGTCAGGCTCGCGGCGCCGACGGTGCGCAGCGGGCAGTTCGGCGGGCATTACGGGGCGGGTGGGGAGGGAGCGTTCGGCGCGGGTACGGAGGGGGCGTTCGGCACGCGTGCGGACGGGTCGTTCGGCATGAGCACCGAGGGGGCGTTCGGCGCGGGCTCCGGCGGGTCCTTCCGCGTCGGCGGAGACGGGCGGTTCGGCGTGGACGCCCGGTTCGGCGCGGACCGGGAGTGCTCGTTCGGCACCGGCCAGAACCGCCGGTTCGGCACCGAGAACCGCCGGTTCGACGCCGAGCAGGAGCACTCGTTCGGCACCGGTCAGGACCGCCGGTTCGGTACCGATCCGGGCGCGCCCGCCGACCCGCGGCTCAGCGTGCTTCGGGTCCCGCGAGGTGGCGGGCGATGACCATGCGCTGGATCTGATTCGTGCCCTCGACGATCTGCAGCACCTTGGCCTCGCGCATATAGCGCTCGACCGGGAAGTCGGCGGTGTAGCCGTAACCGCCGAGCACCTGCACGGCGTCCGTGGTGACCTTCATCGCGGTGTCCGTGCACAGCAACTTGGCCATCGCCGCCTCCTTGGAGAACGGCCTGCCCGCGTCCCGCAGCCGGGCCGCCGCCAGATACAGCGCCCGGCCCGCCTCGATCTGCGTCGCCATGTCCGCGAGCATGAAGCGCAGCCCCTGGAAATCCGCGATCGGGCGCCCGAACTGCCGCCGCTCCGTCGCGTACCGCAGCGCCTCCGCCAGCGCCGCCTGGGCCACGCCGATCGCGCACGCCGCGATGCCGAGCCGCCCCGAGTCGAGGGCCGAGAGCGCGATCGCGAAGCCCTGCCCCTCGTCCCCGATGCGCCGCGCGTCCGGCACCCGTACGCCGTCGAAGTGGAGCTGCGCCGTGGGCGAGCCCTTCATGCCCATCTTCTTCTCCGGCGCCGCGGCCTCAAGGCCCTCGGCGTCGCCCGGCACCAGGAAGGCCGTGACGCCGCGTGCGCCCTCGCCGCCGGTGCGGGCCAGGACGGTGTAGAAGTCGGCGATGCCGCCGTGCGTGATCCACGCCTTCGTCCCCGTGATGATCCAGTCGTCGCCGTCGCGCACGGCCTTGGTGCGCAGGGAGGCGGCGTCGGAGCCGGAGGAGGGCTCGGACAGGCAGTAGGCGCCGAGCAGTCCGCCGCCGAGCATGTCCGGCAGGTGCTCGGCCTGCTGCTCCTTGGTGCCGTAGCCGGCCAGGCCGTGGCAGGCGAGCGAGTGGACGCTGACGCCGAGGCCGACCGTCAGGCGCGCGGCGGCGAGTTCTTCCAGGACCTGGAGATACACCTCGTACGGCTGGTCGCCGCCGCCGAACTCGGAGTCGTACGGGAGGCCGAGGAGGCCCGATTCGGAGAGCAGCGTGAAGAGTTCGCGCGGGAAGTGGCCGGATTCCTCCTCCGCGGCGGCGTGCGGCGCGATCTCGCGCTGGATGAGTTCACGCACGAGCGCGAACAGATCCCGGGCCTCTTCGGTGGGCAGCTGACGCTCCACCGGCTGTGCGGCTCCCTCGGACATGGCGCTCTCCTCTCCCTGTAGGGCGCTTCAGCGGGCGCGCGCACGGGGTGTGGCGCCGCCGCCGGGGACACTGCCAAGCCGATGCTGCCCTTCCGGGTCGCGGAAGCGGCTGACCAGCGACTGTGGCGCGTTGAGTATGCCCGATCGGCGGCACGCCGTCACGGCTTCACGGAACCCATCGGCCGATCTTCATCGGCCCGTGTCCGACGGGCCCCATCGGCTGATCCTCATCGGGCCATGTCCGGTCGAACCGTACGAGCGCCACGCCGCGCGGGAATTGGTCCGAACCATTGACGCAATGGTCTAGTCCTCCTAGAGTCCAGCGGCACAAGACGTCTTTGCGTTCATGTCAATTCAACGCGCGAGCAACGCACCACCCCCACATGCTCCCCTCTCCCCCCACGAGGAGACAGCGATGCCAAGACCGAACCGTCCCCGCGCCCGCCTCAGGGCGCTTCTGGCCACCGCCTGTTGTGCCGTCCTCGGCGCCGGACTGCTCGCCGGCGCGGGCACCGCCACGGCGGACCCGAACTCCGGCGCCTCCCGGGCGGCCGCCTCCGACGCCGACGCCAAGGCCGGCTCCCGTGTGGTCGGCTATTTCACCGAATGGGGCGTCTACGACCGGAACTACCACGTCAAGAACATCGAGACCTCCGGCTCGGGCAGCAAGCTCACGCACATCAACTACGCCTTCGGCAACGTCCAGGGCGGCAAGTGCACGATGGGCGACAACTTCGCCGCCACTGAGAAGAGTTACACCGCCGACCAGAGCGTCGACGGCGTGGCCGACACCTGGGACCAGCCCCTGCGCGGCAACTTCAACCAGTTGCGCAAGCTGAAGAAGAAGCACCCGAACCTGAAGGTCCTGTGGTCCTTCGGCGGCTGGACCTGGTCGGGCGGCTTCACGCAGGCCGCGCAGAACCCGGCGGCGTTCGCCCAGTCCTGCTACGACCTGGTCGAGAACTCCAAGTGGGCCGATGTCTTCGACGGCATCGACATCGACTGGGAGTACCCCAACGCCTGCGGTCTTACCTGTGACACCAGCGGGCGAGCCGCGTACAAGAACCTGATGTCCGCGGTGCGGGCGAAGTTCGGCGCCAACAACCTGGTGACGGCGGCCATCCCGGCCGACGCCTCGTCCGGCGGCAAGATCGACGCCGCGGACTACGCGGGCGCCGCCCAGTACGTCAACTGGTACAACCCGATGACGTACGACTTCTTCGGCGCCTGGGACGCCAAGGGGCCGACGGCGCCGCACTCGCCGCTCAGCTCCTACTCCGGCATCCCGAAGGCGGACTGGAACTCGCAGGCGACGATCGCCAAGCTCAAGGGCCTCGGCATCCCGTCCGACAAGCTCCTGCTGGGCATCGGCTTCTACGGCCGAGGCTGGACCGGCGTCACGCAGAAGGCGCCGGGCGGCACCGCGACCGGCCCCGCGCAGGGCAAGTACGAGGCGGGCATCGACGACTACAAGGTCCTCAAGACCAAGTGCCCGGCCAACGGCACCGTCGGCGGGACCGCGTACGCCCACTGCGGCAACAACTGGTGGAGCTACGACACCCCGGCCACCATCGCCGGGAAGATGAACTACAAGAACCAGCAGGGCCTGGGAGGCACGTTCTTCTGGGAGCTCAGCGGCGACACCGGCAACGGTGAGCTGATCAAGGCCATCAACTAGCGGTCGCCGCACGGCGGTCGGGGGGGGCGGGAGTCGGCGGGCTCCCGCCCCTTCGTCATGCGCGCGGCGGCGCGGGGAAGCCGGGCTCGAACTCCTCGATGACGGTCAGCGTCTCGCGCAGCGTGCGCACCAGGAAGTCCCGCACGGTGTCCCGCGCCAGGGCCTGGGCGGAGCCGATCCAGTCGAGCGTGACGCCCTCGACGCTGCACAGCCAGCCGAGCAGCGCCATCCGCACCAGGGGCGGCACGTCGCGGCGACCGTAGGCCCCGTCGGCGATGGTGCCGATCATGGCCTCGCGCACGCCGTCGCGTATGGCGTGCACCTCGGCGTCGAAGCCGACACCGCCGCTGACGATGGTGCGGTAGGCCGCCTGGTGGTGCTCGGCGTAGCGCAGATAGCCGTCGATGGTGCGCTGCACCCGCTCGGTGGGCGGCAGTTCGGTGTCGCTGCCCGCGCGTTCGACCAGGTCGGCGACGGAGTCCTCGATGATCGCGAGGTAGTAGCCGCGTTTGGACTTGAAGTAGTAGTAGATCAACCCCTTGGCGACGCGCGCCTGTCGTGCGATGTCGTCCATCGACAGCGCGTCGTAGGACGTGTCGGCGAACAACTTGCGGCCGATGACGATGAGTTCTGCGCGGCGCGCCACGGAGCGGTCGGTGCCGCGCGCCTGCGGGCGTTCCGCACCGCGGGAACGATCGGTACCGCGCTGTTGACTATTATTCAATTTCGGCCCTAGTCTCCAACTGCCTCGGAATCAGCCGCAGTATGGCAGACCCACGTCGCCTGCCCGGACCGGCGCGAGACCCGACGGCGCGTCGTCACGCACTCCCCTTACGCACCGGAACGACGTACGGGAGGAAGACAGTGAGCACGGCGAAGAGAGCCTTACGCGAAGGCAGAACCAATTGGAAGAAGACGGCTGTTGTCGCGCTGCCCGCGGTCCTCGCGGTCGGCGCGATGGCGTCCGTGATGGCCGAGGGCGCGCTGGCCGCGTCCTTCGCCGTCTCCGGCACCAGTTTCCAGGTCTCGTCGGGGAAGCTGACCAGCCAGGGCCTCGCGAGCTATGTACAGGTCGACCGGGACGTCGACGGCAAGGGCCACCCGGTGGCGCTGCTCGGCATCGGCGACGCCACGCTGTCCGACATCTGTCAGGCGGCCGAGGTCAAGACGCCGCTCGGCACGGTGGTGTTCAAGCTGACGGCCGGCGGCTCGGCGGGCAACGTCACCGCGAGCAATCTCATCATCGACGGCGAGGACCTGGTGGGCGACGCCCGCTTCGGGACCGCGGAGATCGGCCGGGACGCCTCGACACTCGACGAGGTGCCCGGGGTCAAGGGCGACAAGGGCAAGTTCGGGCTGCAGGCCGGGGACATCGAGGTGTCCAAGGTCCGCTCCAACGCCTGGTCGGCCACCGGCGGGAACTTCCGCCTCAAGGGCATGAAGGTCGACGTCAGCCTCGGCGGCAAGAAGTGCTTCTGAGCGGACCGGGCGCCCCGCGCGCCGGGGGCTGGCTCGACGAACGGCTTCCCTTACGGGACCTGCGGCGCGTCCTGCGCAGATGGCGGCGCACCCGGCCCTTCTGGGGCGGTCTGCTGCTGATCCTCGGCGGGGCCGAGCTGCTCGTGGTGCCGCTGTCGCCGCTGACGGTCCTGGTGAGCCTCGGGCTCGGCGGGATCGCCGCGATCGGCATCGGGATCGCACTGATGGCCGCCGGGTTGTTCCTGTGGCTGCTGCCGCACGCGCACCACTACGTGTCCGTCAACGCCCTGATCCTGTCGGTGCTCTCGTTCGCGGCGACGAATCTCGGCGGGTTCCTGATCGGCATGCTGCTCGGCATCGTGGGCAGCGCCATGGGCTTCGGGTGGACGCCCGTCCCGGACGACGACCAGGAGGCGGCCGGGCGGCCGAAGGTGCGTGACGGGCAGGGCACTCGGACGCTGGCGGTCCTGCTGCCGGTGGTGCTCGCCGGGGCGGTGCTGTGGGGCGCCGCCCCGGCGCGGGCCGCGCCCGGCGACGGGGGGATCGTGGCGGCGCGCACGCCGCCGACGGTCACCACGACGCTGTTCGCCCCGCAGGGCTTCATCGTCGCGGGCGTCACCGAGATACCCACCGCCGACGGCCCGTTGAAGGCGATGGTGCTGCGCATGAAGGCGGCCTCGCTCACCGACTACCGGCTGACGACCCGCGACGGCAGCCGTGAACTCACCCTGGGGGCCGACACCTTGGACCTCAGCGGTGAGGTCACGCTCTATCTGACCAAGTTCAAGGGCTGCATCGAGGGCATCCTCTGTCTGACGTTCACGCCGGACAGGCTGCCGGTGCCGCCGCTCGTCCCGCCGTTCGTCTTCATGACGCAGGTGAGTGCCGAGCAGGCGCTCGTCACCTCCGACACGATCGTCGCGGGCGGACTGAGGCTGGGGGCGCGGGCGTGATCCAGATCCAGGCCGCGCTGTTCTGGGCGTACGCGGCGGGCGCGACGTTCGCGCTCGCCGCGGGCCGCCAGCTCCAGGTGTGGGAACGGATCAACGCGGGCGAGGGCCCGCGCACCCGCAGCCGCGCCGCCAACCCCTATCTGGCGCTGACGGTGCTCTTCGCGGCCGTCCTGATGGTGCCGACCGGGCTTTTCCTGCTCTGGCAGAACCCGTCGTGGGCGACCATGCATGTGGCCCGCGGCCACGACGACGTGTGGGCGGGCTTCGTCCTCTTCTACGCGGGCGGGATCCCCGTCGCCGCCGTCCTCGGGTTCCTCGCGGCGCAGATGCTGGTGCTCGTGGGCGCCGGCTACTGGGCGTACCTGCAGTGCGTGGGCGGATACTTCCTGCTGTTCGGGGCGCTGGTGCACGGCTGGGACGGCAGCGGCTACGAGCGGTTCCTGTCCCCCGGCGCGCGCGACTGGGCGGACTGGCCGCAGGACAGCGTCGTCAACAACGCCCTGGACTTCCTGACGTCCGGCACGTTCCTGGCGCTGCTGGTCTTCGGCGCGGCCGTGATCGGGACCATGCTGATGACGGAGATCGGCTGGCTGATGGAGGGCTGGTCGCTGCCCGGCGCGGACGAGGACCGCAAGGTCCACCGCGTGCTCGCGATCGCCATCGCGGCCGCGGGGGTCTACGGCCTGCCGTTCCTCGGCGCGGTCACCGCGAGCGCGCTCGTGCGGCTGCTCGGCGGCTGGCTGGGGCTGCCACTGTTCGCGGTGCTCGCGGGTGTCGTGCTGCTGCCGGGGCGGTCGCCGGTGCGGCGGCTCTACGGCCTGGTGGGCGTGCCGCACCGGCACTGGCGGGCGGATCTCGACCTCGCGACCGGGCCCGCCGGTGAGACTCAGGTCACAGAAGACCGGTCCGGCTGACGGGCGTCACAGCAGACCCGTCCGGCCGACGAGCGTCACAGCAGACCGATCTGGCTGACGAGCGTCACAGCAGACCGATCTGGCTGACGAGCATCGCGAGCACGACGACGAGGGTCCAGCCGGCGAGGTGTTCCAGGACGTTCGGGCCGTCCTCGGGGCCGCCGGTGCGGGCCTTCGGGCGGGCGGCGGTGGCGGAGGTCGCGGTCATAGGGCTTCTCGCTGACGTTCTTCGGCCGGCTTCGGTGGTCCCCCGGCCGGGCTGGGCAGTGGACAGTCCCCCCACTGGCCCTACCACCATGCCAGCCCCACCCGGAATCCTGAGCGAGACGTTGGTCACGCGTGACCACAACTGCGGCGGATCGCCATGCGTCTAAGACGGCGTACGTCCGCGCAGCATCCGACCGAAAGGTTTCCGATGAGCACCATCAGGACGCTCCGCCGCAGGAACCGCAGAGCGCGGCTCGCCCTCGCCGGGGCCGTGACCGCGGCGGCCGCCCTCACCGGACCGGTCTCGTACGCCACTCCCGCGGCAGCGGAGAAGCCCGCCCCCGGCGCTCCGGGGCTCGGCGACCCGATGTTCCCCCTCGACGGCAACGGCGGATACACCGTCGACCGCTACTACCTGGACTTCGACTGGCAGGCCCCGAAGACCCCCTTCGGCGCGTCGGCCACCATCAAGGCCACCGCCACCCAGTCCCTGTCCCGCTTCAACCTCGACTTCGGCGGGAACACGCTGCACTCGGTCACCGTCGACGGCAAGGCGGCCGGCACCTCGCGCGAGGGCGACGAGCTGACGGTCACGCCCAAGTCCCCGATCGCCAAGGGCCGTTCCTTCACGGTCAAGGTCACGTACACCGCCGACCCCACCCAGACCCGGCACCGCGACGACGCCATCGAGGACTACGGCTGGATCCCCACGCCCGACGGCACCGTCGTCTATCCGCAGCCCAACGGCGCCCGCCTGATCTTCCCCGCCAACGACCACCCGAGTCAGCGCGCGCCGATCACCTTCCGCATCACCACACCGAAGGACCTCACGGCCGTCGCCAACGGCAAGCTGACCGGCAAGGCCGAGGTCCCCGGTGACCGGGTGCGCTGGACGTACGACTCCGAGCAGCCGCTGTCCACCCAGCTCGTACAGCTCGCCGTCGGAAAGTTCACGATGGTCGACAGCACCGGGCCGGGCGGCCTGCCGCTGCGCGACATCGTCCCGGACGCCCTGGTCGAGCCGACCGCGAAGTACCGCAAGCTCACCCCGGACCATCTGACCTGGCTGGAGCGGAAGCTCGGCAAGTACCCCTTCAACCGCTACGGCATCCTCGTCGGCGACACCGACCTGGCCGTCGCCCTGGAGACCCAGACCCTCTCCCTCGTCCCCAAGGCCGACCTGCTCGGCACGCAGGTCGACGCCGAGCGGAACCTGGTGCACGAGCTGACACACCAGTGGTTCGGCGACAGCGTCGCTCTGAAGAGCTGGTCCGATCTATGGGTCAGCGAGGGCCACGCCCGCTTCTACGAGCGCATGTACTCCGAGGAGCACGGCGGCGACAGCTTCGAGGCCGCCATGAAGGCCGCGTACAAGGCACACGACCAGTGGCGCCGCGACTTCGGCGCGCCCGCGGAGCCCACCGAACCGAACCTCTTCAAGCGCATGCGCTACGACGGCTCCGCGCTGGTCCTGTACGCGCTCCGCGAGAAGGTCGGGGACGCCGCCTTCCAGAAGATCGAGCGCGCCTGGGTCAGCCAGTACCGCGGGAAGACCGCGAGCACCCAGGACTACATCGACCTCGCCTCGAAGGTCGCGGGCGAGGACCTGGAGGGCTTCCTCAAGCCGTGGCTGTACGGCCCGAAGACACCGCCGATGCCCGGTCACCCGGACTGGGTGGTGGATCCGGCGACCTGAGGGCGGTCCTGCCCGCCGGATTCCTGACCAAGGGGCCCCGTCCCGCCTCGCCGGGACGGGGCCCTGCCCTCAGCGCACGCCGACGGCGAGCAGCGCGCTCACCTGCTCCTTCGTGGGGTGCACGGGGAAGTACAGATAACAGACCCCACCGGTCCCGGAAACGACCGTGCCCTGGGCGTTCTTGCGCTTGGTCCGCAGCCAGATGTTCTCCCACTCGCGCCGCTTGTAGACGCGGCGCACCGCCGGATTGTTCGGCGACGCCGGGTCGTTGGCGATCACGTCACCGCTCTCGGTGAAGCCGATGACGGTCATCAGATGGCCCGCGGTGCCGTAACCGGCGCCGGTCAGCTCCTCCTTGAGGAAGGACTGCGAGGTGATGGCGGGGATGCCCGCCCGGATCAGCGTCTCCAGGTCGGTGAGCGAGCCGAGCCGGGTGACGACGGCCTGCATGTCCTTGTACGTCGCCGCGTAGGCGGCGTTGAACGGCCAGTTGCCGCAGCCGCCGTACTGGTAGTCGTAGGTGAAGCGGGCCGCGTGGCACACCTGCGGGTCGGCGAAGTCGGGGTCGACCCAGGCCAGGTCGTCCGCCGTCGGCTTTCGCCCCCAGTACTCCAGGATCATCTGCGACGACGTGGGGCTGCACCATGCCTCGCCGCCGTTGTCGTACTCCGGGTACTGCCCCTTGTGGATGTCCTGCGAATAGCGCGGCACCGTCAGCTCCTTGGCGAGCCCCGGCTCGGAGGCGGGCACCGTGAAGCGGTCGGGAACGTCGGAGGCCATCGCGCCGAGCCGCCACACCGTGGGCGTGAGCGCGGTGCCCGGCTTGCGGTACAGCGTCAGACGCAGGCGGTACGAGACCACGCGCAGGCCGCTCGCGGTGTCGTCGACGGACAGGGTGTCCGTCCAGACGGTCGTCCGGCCGTCGGACTGGTCGTCGACGGACGTGCGCCTTATGACGGCGGCCTGGGGCTGCTGCCGGTCGTCGCCCGAGTTCCAGCGGCCGAGGACGTACCAGGGGGAGGTGGCGCCGTCGGAGTACGTGGCCTCCAGCTCGACCTGGATCCAGGTCCCGGTGGGGGTGCGGGCGTTCCAGGAGGCGATGACCTCCGTGGCGGGCACGGCACAGCGGTGCGCGGGGCCGGTCCACCGGGCGTACTCCCAGGTGGTGGCCTTGCCGGTGTGCGGGTCGGTGTAGTCGCTCGTGCCGGCGGGGGTGGCGATCTCGACGCCCGGGCGGCCCTTGGGGACGGGTCGGGTGCCGCTCGCCGTTCCGGAGCTCCAGTCCTTGCGGGAGGTCCAGAAGCGGTTGTCGACCAGGCGGTCGGCGCGGCGCGGGCGGCGGCGGGCCGCGGGGGCGGCCCCCGCGGGGGACGCGGTGGCCGTTGTGGCTGCCGTGGCC
>NZ_AOPZ01000228.1 GCF_000414115.1 Streptomyces aurantiacus JA 4570 | reverse complement strand
GCGGAGCCCCCGTGGCGGTGCCCACGGCGCGGCTCACAGCGGCGCCTGCCAGGTCACCGTCGTCCCCGCGCCGGCATCCTCCGTGGACCCGTCGTCGAAGACGACAAGCCGCACCCCCGTACGCCCATCGGGCAACCCCACCCCCGCGTCCACCGTCACATCGACCCGCGTGACACCGGTCCGCCGCGACGCGGCGGCGAGCGCGCGGCGCAGCGCGGCGAGGAGGTGGCCGGCCGCCGGGTCGGCGACCCGCGTGTCCACGGCGCCGGTGAAGTGCACGGACGGCTGCACCCCGAGCAACGCCGCAGCCCCCGCCGTCTCCTTGAGCACCTTCCCCCGGAAGGTGGTCGGCGCGTCGGCGGGCGGCTGCTGGAGGGCGAAGATGGCCGTACGCACCTCCTGGATGGTCGACTCCAGCTCGTCCACGGCCTGGTCGAGCGCCGTCTGCTCCGGCGCCGAACCGGCCCTGCGCCGCGTCGACTCCAGCATCATGCCGGTCGCGAACAGGCGCTGTACGACGAGGTCGTGCAGGTCGCGCGCGATGCGGTCGCGGTCCTCGAAGACCGCGAGCCGCTGCCGGGACTGCTGCGCGTCGGCCAGCACGAGGGCGAGCGCCGCCTGCGAGGCGAACTGCGTGGCGAGCAGCCGCTCCACGGCGGTGTACGGGCGCTCGCCCCGGCGGCGCGGCAGCGCGAGCGTGCCGATGAGGCGGCCACCCGCTTGCAACGGCAGCATCATGCTCGGCCCGAATCGGGAGCGTACGTGGGTCGTCATGCGCGGGTCGGTCGCCGAGTCCTCGATGAACACCGGCTCGCCGCCGAGCAGTTGCTCCAGGACGGCGCTGCCGGGCTCGATGGTCGTGCCGATCATGTCGTTCTGCGCGGCCGCGGCGGGATGGCTGCGGCGCCCGGGCGGCAGCGTGCCGCCGGCCGCGTCCGTCGCCGCCGCCACGATCGACATGCCGCCCTCCGGGGTGGGCTGGAGGACCACGCCCGCCGCCGCGCCGGCGAGCCGCCGGGCCTGCTGGGCCACCGTCATCAGCGCGTCGGCGGCCGCCTCACCGGTGAGCAGCGCGGTGGTGACCGCCGCCGCCCCCTCGATCCAGCGCTCGCGCTGCCGGGCCGTCTCGTACAGCCGCGCGTTCCCGACCGCGATCCCGGCCTGCCCCGCGAGCACCCGCAGCAGCCCGAGGTCGGATCCGGAGAAGCCACCGCCCGCCCCGGCCGTGAGGTGCAGGGTCCCGAACTCCTCGTCGTGGACGAGGATGGGGATGCTGAGGTCGGCCGGGAGGCCGCCCGGCGGGGACGCCTCGCCCGACGTGAACACGTCCGGCTGCCCGCCGTCCGTCGCGGCCGTCACCCTCAGGACGCCGTGGACGGCCCCGGTCAGCCGGGTCGCGCTGTCCACGATGTGCTGGAGGGTGGCCCGCAGTTCGAGTTCGGTGCCGACGCTCAGGACCGCGTCCAGGAGCAGCGGCAGCGGCGGTTCGCTGACGTCGTCGGTCATGTCGTCGGCGTACTCCCCGGCTCAGCCCGCCAGCGGGTCCAGGACCAGCGGTTGGATCTTGCCCTCAAGCATCGCACCGAGCCCGAGCACCGCGCACACGTCCGGCCGCTCCGCGATGTGGACGGGCATGCCGGTGGCGTTCACCAGCATGTGGTCGAGGCCGGGGAGCAGCGCGCTGCCGCCGACCATCATGATCCCGCGGTCCGCGAGGTCGGCGACCAGGTCCGGCGGGCAGTCCCGCAGGACCTTGCCGATGCCGTCGAGGACGGCGGTCAGCGGGGTGTGGATCGCGTCGCGGACGGCGGCGGTGTCCACGTGCACCGAGCGCGCGAGGCCCGTGGCGACGTCCCGGCCGTGGATCTCCGTCGACTCCGGGCCCTGCGGGGTCAGGCCGTTGCCGCTCAGCGCGAGCTGGAGGGGACGTACCGACTGCGACGGCAGCATCAGCTCGTGCTGGTGGCGCAGGTGCTGCACGATCGCGTGGTCGATGGCCTCGCCGCCCACCGGGATCCGCTCGGCCGTCACGATCGAGCCGAGGGAGAGGACCGCGACCTGCGTGGTGGCGGCCCCGCACACCAGGATCATCGTCGCCTCGGGGCGTTCGACGGGGAGCCCGCAGCCGACCGCGGCCGCGATCAGGGTGTCCACCAGCTCCACGCGGCGCGCGCCGAGCCCGACCATCGTCTCCACCGCCGCCCGCTGCGCCAGCGGATCCGCGTCGTGCGGGGTGCACGCGGCGGCCCGCAGCCGCGGCTTGCGGCGCAGGGTGCGGCGCAGCTTCTCGCCCAGCAGATGACGCAGCATCCGCTGGCACATCTCGATGTCGACGACGGTGCCGCCGGACACGGGCCGTACGACACGGATGTAGTCGGGCGTACGCCCCGTCATCTGCTCCGCGAACTGCCCCACCGCGATCAGCGCGCCGGTCCGCGTGTTCACGGCCGCGACGCTCGGCTCGTCGACGACGAGTCCCGCGCCCTTCACGAACACCCGCGTGCGCGCGGCCCCCAGGTCGACGGCGATATGGCAGCGGCGCAGGTTCTCCAGGCTGACGGTCATGGCAGATCCTCCCGAGAGCGCAGACCGTGCGGGCCGCCGGACGACGGCCCGAGTCGGGACTGCCGGACGGCGGTCCTGACTCGCATCGTGCGGCGGCCGGGAGCGGCCCGCGCGCTGGGATGCGCCGGGCGGGGTGCCGCCGCGCGGGTGATTTATTCCGGCGACGTCCGGCCCGCCGCCGGTTAGCATCCCGTGTGACACGAGCATCCGCGGAAGACACCCCTGACGGACAGTCCGGGCAAGCCGGGCGCGACGAACCCCTCATACCGGTCGGCGTCGCCGATCCCGCCGCCCCGGCAGGCGCCCCGGCCGAGGCCGGCGCCCCGTCGACGGGCGGCGCCCACCCCACCCCCGAGCGCCGCATCCTCGCCGACCTGACCCCGCTGCGCACCTCCGCCGACTACCGGCGCCTCTGGGTCGGCAACACCATCTCCTGGGTAGGCCAGGCGATGACGGCGCTCGCGGTGTCGCTCCAGGTGTACGACATCACGCACTCCAGCTTCTCCGTCGGCCTGGTCGGCCTCTTCTCCCTCGTCCCGCTGGTCGTGTTCGGTCTGTACGGCGGCGCGATCGCCGACACCGTGGACCGCCGCAAGCTCGGCCTGTACTCGTCGGCCGGCCTGTGCGCCCTGTCCTTCGCCCTCGCGGGCGCGGCGTTCATCGGCTACCACCACGTGTGGTTCCTGTACGGCGTGGTCGCGCTGCAGGCGACGTGCGGCGCGCTGAACTCCCCGGCGCGCACGTCGATGATCCCGCGCCTGCTGCCGCCCGAGCAGCTCCCCGCCGCGAACGCCCTGAACTCCATCACGACCACGTCCGGCGCGATGCTCGGCCCGATGCTGGGCGGCCTGCTGGTCGGGCTGTGGGGCTATCAGGCGGCGTACGCCATCGACGCGGTGGCGTTCACGGCGGCGCTGTACGCGATGTGGCGGCTGCCGTCGATGCGGCCCCTGGCGGACGGCCCCGCCACCGGCCCCGGCGCGGGCCCCGGCCCCGACGGCAAGCGGCAGCGTGCCTCCGTCATCGACGGCCTCCGCTTCCTCGCCACCCGCCCCAACATCCGCATGACCTTCTTCACCGACCTGTGCGCGATGGTGCTCGCGCACCCGCGGGCGCTGTTCCCGGCGATCGCCGTGGTCTGGTACGGCGGCGACGCGAAGACGACGGGCCTGCTCGTGGCGGCGCCCGCGGTGGGCGCGCTGCTGGGCGGCGTGTTCTCGGGCTGGCTGGGACGTGTGCACCGGCACGGGCTCGCCATCGCGCTCTCGGTGGCGGGCTGGGGCGCGGCCGTCGCGGTCTTCGGCCTGACCCGGAACCTCTGGCTCGGCCTGGTCTTCCTCGCCCTCGCCGGGTGCGCGGACACCATCTCGATGGTGTTCCGCAGCACGATGCTCCAGGCGGCCACGCCGGACGCGATGCGCGGACGTCTCCAGGGCGTGTTCATCGTGGTCGTCGCGGGCGGCCCGCGCGCCGGCGACTTCCTGGCCGGAACCCTCGGCGACCTCACATCGCCCCGCGTGGCGATCGTCGGCGGCGGCGCCGCGTGCGTGGTGGCGGTGGGCCTCCTCGTCACCCGGTGGCGGGCGTTCCTGCGCTACGACGCGCGCGACCCGCAGGCATGACGGTTCAGCCGCCGCGTACGGCGTCGACGATCTGGGCCAGCGAACCCACGGTGTGCCGGGCACCGGCGGCGAGGAGGCGTTCGCGGGCGCGGTCGTCGGGGGCGTAGCCGATGAAGGGCAGGCCGAGGGCGCGGGCGGCGGTGGCCTCCGCGACGGCGGAGCCGATCATCAGGCAGCGGCCCGCGGGGACGTCGAGCCGCTCCAGGACGCGGCGCAGGGGCTCCGGGTCGGGCAGGAGGCGGGAGAGGTCGGTGGTCCGGCAGCTGATGCGGTCCGCCGGGATGTCCAGGCCGTGCGTGGCCACGTACGTCGCGACGGCGCGCGGCGCGGTGTCGGTCACGACGGCCAGGGCGCGGCGGCGGGGGCGGCCGCGCAGCATGCCGACGAGCGCGTTGGAGTGCGCCGTCGGCCGGGCGCTGTACACGGCCTGACGCTCGATCCGGTCCAGCTGGTCGTGCAGGCCGGCGGCGAGGGAGCCCTCCTGGGCGAACGCACGCAGTACGTCCAGCGGGTGCACGAACTCGGACGTGCCCCCGGCGCGGCCCACCGGCCGCCCCCTGAGCGCGTCCTCGGGGTCCCGCTCCCGCACGACGAGCGAGAGCAGCCGCAGCGCGGCGTCGCGGGCCTTGCCGGGGGCGTAGAGGCGGGTGAGGGTGCCGTCGAAGCCGAGGACGACGGCGTCGGCGGGGGCGAGGGTGGCTGTCAGCGGGCCGTCCGGGTCGGCCGCGGGGAGCAGGCAGAACCAGGTGTCCGTGCCGGGGAGCGGTTGGAACCCGGGGTCGTCCAGCGCTTCGTGCAGCGCACGAGGGAGGACGACGGTGGCGTGGTCGTCGGGCCGGGGCAGGGCGGAGGGCGGCTGCACGTCGACGGCGACGACGAGGCCGAGGCCGTTGAACCTCCATACGAGGGAGGGGAGTTCACGCAGGATCTGGTTCAGCAGGGGACCCATGGGCACGTCGGCGCCGACGGCGGCGTCCCAGCCGTTCTCGCGCGGCAGCAGCTCGAACTGCTCGGCCCCGGCGCCCCCTCGGACGAGCAGCTCGGACACGGCCACGCTCAGCTTCGTCAGGGTGTCGGCCTGCCAGCCGGGGCGGGCGGTGAAGGCGAAGGCGATGGGGGTCGGCGCGTGTGCCGAGGCGCCCGTCGACTGGGACTCCTCCAGCTCCCGGTGGACCTCCCGCAGCTCCGCGGACGGCTCGGTGCCGAGCGCCGCCCGCAGGGTGGGGTATGCGGCCGGCGTCTCGTCCTCGCCGCGCTGATGCCGGAGCGCTTCCCCCAAGAGGCGATGGAAGTCCTCGTCGTCCGGGAACTCCTGGAGCACGGTGCGCAGCTCGGCGGCGGTGTCCTCGAACTCGCCGAGCACCAGGCCGAGTGCGGCATGGGCGCGCAGCATGGAGACGCGCAGCTGGAGCAGCCCGGCTCGGGCGTCCTCGGCCACCGGCCCTGTGACGCCCTGCAAGGGGTCGCCGCGCCACAGCGCGAGCGCGTCCCGGAGCAGCCCGCGGGCGCGCGCGAAGTCCCCGGCGGCGCGGGCCTCCTCGGCGTCGTCCCCGAGGCGCCGAAAGCGCGCCACGTCGACGTCGTCGGGCTCGGCCACCAGGACGTAGCCGCCGTCGCGGTGCTCCACGGAACCCGGGCCGAGGTTGGTGCGCAGGCGGGACGCGTAGGTCTGCACGAGGCGCGCCCCGTCCCCAGGGGGAGCGTCACCCCACACCCCGGCCACCAGGTGGTCGTACGAAACGGGCTGCCCCACGTGGAGCAGCAGCACGCAGAGCATGGCCCGCTGGCGGGGGGAGCGGAGGACGACGGGACGGTCACCCTCGAAGACGCCGACGGGGCCAAGGAGTTCGTACCTGCGGCGCGGCGCGGACGCAGGCAGGCGCAGGAGCCGCTCAAGGCCGCGCTGTTGATCGTGCATGTCGTGGAACCGCAGCTCATCGATGGCCGCCACCAGCTCGCCCCGGAGCCAGTCGGGCAGGTCCAAGCCCTCCAGGGGCAGCGGGGGTTGGTGCTCCCTCCCCGCTCCTTCCCCCACGTACATCGCGGCGACGAGGTCTCCGAGGGCGCGCAGATCCGCCGAGCGGCGGGCCGCGTTGAACTCCTCGGCCTCGATGCCGGTCAAGACCGGACCGTCCGGTGCGACGATCACGTTCCACGAGTGCAGGGCGCCGTGCGCCGCCCCGCGGTCGTGCAGCGCGGCCAGGGCCTCGGCGACGCCCGGGATCAGGGCGGTCAGCTGGGCGGCGGGCAGGCCGTGCGGTGAGGTGCGCAGCAACGCCGGCAGGCCGCGCCCGTCGATGAACTCCCGTACCAGGTAAGGGATGCCGTCCTCGATGCCGTGGTCCGTGATCGCCGCGAGTCCCGGGTGGCTGATCAGGCCGAGTCGCCGCGCGATCCCGGTGAAGTTCACCCGGGGCCACGGCGCCGCGCCCGGGTAGGTGCGGACCACCACGGTCTCGTCGTCGCTCCGGCTGTCCTCGGCCAGCCATTCGTGCAGGCGGCCCGTGCGCCGCAGCATCCGGTACCGCCCCGCGAACAGCCCGCCCCCGCCGCCCAGCCGCCGCACACTCTCCTCACTCACCTCCGCGAACGGCTCCCCGGCCCCCGCCCCCGCCGCCGCCCCCGCACCCGCGGCGCCCCCGCCGGTGACCGCCCGCAGCACCCCGTGCCCCACCCCCGCCCGCTCGTCGATCAACCCGCCGACGCGCGCGAGCAGTTGCCGCGTCCGCCCCCGCGCGGAGCGCGGCAACGTACCCAGAAGCACCTCCCGCACCCCCTCCCGGAAGGCGTACGTCCCCGGCGTCCCACCCGGCACCTGGCTCAGCATCCCGCTGAGCACGACCTCCGCGAGGTGCTGCGGGCGGGGCCGCCGGGACACGGCGCCGTGGACGAGCCGCATCACGGGCAGGTGCGGCTCGCCCAGGGCCAGGTGACCGGCGAGGCGGAACGCCTCGGGGGACGCCGTCGAGCGGAAGCGCAGGACCAGTTCCTCGGCGGGCAGCAGCGTCACGTCCTCGCGCCGCGACTCGCCGTCGGCCGCGGCCGGGGCCGCACCGAGCCGGGCGACCGAGCCGGGCACCGCGCGCGCGTCCGCGACCAGCGTCGCCCAGTGCGACAGCCACGCCGGGGCGACCTCCAGGACGGGGACCGGCACCGTCCCGGCGGGCGGGGCGAAGCCGTCGTACGGGGAGAAGTCCAGGACGGCCGAGGGCGCCGCGGCGTGCGGGGCGCCGAGGAGCCCCGGCGCGGCGGGGAACGCCGTCGTGGGCCAGAGGCGTTCCGGCAGCGGCTGCAGGACGGCCAGCGGCAGGTGGTCGGCCCAGCGGCGCAGCGTGCGGAACCAGCGGCGGCCCGCCGGGCCCTCGTGCCACTGCGGGCCCATGCAGTCGCTGACGACGAGCGTGACGGTGCGGCCGGTCGCGGGCACCTCGGCCGCTCGCGGGCACCTCGGCCGCCCGCGGCGGAACGGTCCCGTCGGGCGCCGCACGGTGCAGCTCCACCGTGCGGAACAGTCCCGACTGCGCGAACGCGGTGTGCAGTTCGCGCACCAGCGGCCGCCACACGGGCATCGTGGGCCCGTCGTCGTACACCAGCGAGAGCCGCAGCCAGCGCTCGCTGGCGGGCCGGAGCACCGGCAGCCAGGCCCGCGGGTGCGCGCCGAGCGCGGCGATGCGGTGCGCGGTGGCCCCCTCGTCGAGGACCCGCCGGTCCGGCGCGGGCACGCGGCGGCCGAGGGGGCGCAGGGCGCGCTGCAGGGCGAGGGGGTGGGGGATCATCGGCGGTACGGGGACGCGGAGTTGCGTTCCGCCGGAGGCCCCGGGGCCGCCGGGTGTCGCGGAGGCGCGCTCGCGCGCGTGCGGCTTCGACGGCAGGTGCAGCGGGACGCGGGCCGGTTCGGCGGGCCGCCGCGCCGGTGCGGGGTCGTCGGGAGGCCGGTCGTGCGGTGCGGGACCCGGCGGTGGTACGTCGCCGGGGGCGCTCGCGTCCGCCGCGTCGCCGCGCACGGCGCCGCCCGACGGTGACGGCTGCTCGGGCGGCGGCCCCATGTGCCGTGCCAGCCACAGGAGTTCGGCCAGTTCGTCGGCGGAGGGAGCGGAGGGATCCGCCGCGTCGACCGCCGAACCGCCCACCGCGCCGCCCGCCGCGGCGAGTACGGCGGCGAGCCGGTCGACGAGCGAGCCCCTGGGCCCACCGGACCGGCCACCGGCCGCGGACCCGGATGTGGAGCCGGATGCGGAGGCGTCAGAAGGCGGCATCGGGCCCGGGCCCCTGGTCCGCGGCGGCCGCACGGCGCGCGTCCTCGCTCAGATACGGCATCAGCAGCCGCGCGAGATCGTCGCGCGACGACGCCTCCAGACCGGCCGCCCTCGTGAGATAGACGGCGTTGAGCAGCTGATCGGTGGCCAGCTCGCCGCCGCTGCCGCGCTCCAGGAACCGGGAGATCAACTCGTGTGCGTAGGCGTCGGGTTCGCCCAGGTGCGCCCGGACGATCTCCTCCAGGTGGTCGCCGTGCGGCTGGCGCAGCCGCAGCGTGACACAGCGGCGCAGGAAGGCGGGCGGGAACTCGCGTTCGCCGTTGCTGGTGAGGACCACGAACGGGAAGGCGCGGCAGCGCACGCGGCCGTGCTCGACGGGCACGGGCGCGGCCGGGTCGGCGGTGAGCAGCGCCGCCTTCGGGGTGTGCCGGGCGATCCGCACCAGCTCCGGGATCTCGTACTGACCTTCCTCCAGGACGTTCAGGAGGTCGTTCGGCAGGTCCAGATCGCTCTTGTCGATCTCGTCGACGAGGAGGGCGCGGGGGCGGGCGTAGGGGAGGAGGGCGGTACCGAGCGGGCCGAGGCGCAGGTGGTCCTCGACGCCCGCGCGGTCGTCCGGTGCCCCTGTGCCGCGGGTGCGCCCGGCCGCGTACAGGCGTGACAGCGGGTCGTACTGATAGAGCCCGTCGTGCAGCGTGCTGCGGCTCGTGATGTTCCAGCGGAGCACCGGGCCGAGCCCCAGCTCGCGCGCGACGGCGTACACGAGGCTGGACTTGCCGCTTCCCGGCGGGCCCGTCACCAGCAGTGGGCGGCGCAAGTACAGGGCGGCGTTGACGAGTTGGACGCATTCGTCGGTGGCGCGGTAGGTACGGGCGCGGTGCGCGCGGTCCGGGGACGTCGTGCCGCCGCCCGGCGCCGGGGCCTCCAGGACGGGGCCGCCGTCGAAGGCGCGCCACGGGGGCGGGGGCGGCAGCTGCTCGATGCCGTCGTGCGGCTCGCCGGAGCCGGTGTAGACGGGCCACAGGGGCATGCGATCTCCGTAGGGGTGCGGGCGGTCAGGAGACGGGGGAGCGCAGCGGGGCGGCGGCGACGTCGGGGAAGCAGCGCGGGTCGTCCCACAGGAGCTGCATGTCCCGCGCCCAGTGCCGGTCGGGTTCGTCGTCGGCGTCGGCGATTTCGCGCAACGCGAGTACGTGCAGGGGGAGTTCGTTGGGCGGGAGGTGGGACAGGCACTCGGTGAGCCGGTCGAGGAAGGTGGAGCCGGCGCAGCGCGTACGCAGGTCCGCGTCGGTGCCCGCGCCGTGCCCGCGGCACTCCGCGCGCGGCCACAGCAGCACCGGGGCGGGGGCGTTCAGGGACACGTCGAAGTGAGCGTTCAGGCAGGCCGACTTGGGGGGTGCGGCGAAGCCCGCCAGGTCGGCCTCGTCGCGGCGGAGCCGGAAGCGGAGCTTGCCCGGCTTCTCGTCGGCGCCGCAGTCGACGCGGTGCACCGCCGTCGTGGCCTTGCCGTCGAGCCGCTCCCACTTGCGGGCGAGCTGGTGCCGCAGGCCGCCCGCGTGCCGTGACCTGTCGGTGACGACGAGCGGGTACGAGCAGCCGAGCGGCGTCGGGTCGTCGGCGCTGCGCGCCCAGTGCGCCACGGGTTCGTTCAGCCACTCGCGGGGCAGCACGAAGGCGATCAGCTCCGCGGCGTCCGGCGACAGCTGACCGAAGGCCTCGTCGATCAGCTCCTGGACGTACGGACGTACCTGGCCGCGCGTGAGCGTGCGCGAGCCCACGGGGTGGCGGCGGCCGTCGCGGCACGCGGACACCTCGACGAGCACCTGGTCGCCACCGGCGCCGCTGCGGGCGATCTCGACGAGGATGGGGGACCAGGCGGGTGCGGGGCGCCGGTCGGGGGCGGCCGGGGGCGCGGGCAGGCCGCCCGGCGCGCTGTGCGAAGCGGCGTGGGTGGGTCCGTGCGTGGGCGGCACGTCGACCAGCCCCGACAGGCGGTCCGCGAACCGCTCCACCGCTCCGGGCACGTCCACCTCCCACAGCACGTACCAGGCCGCCGACCACAGCGAGGCGAAGCCGCCCGGCGGCACCGGCGGGCCGAGCGGCCCGACCGCGTCGAGGTACAGCCGCTCCGGGGCGCCCGTGCGCGCGGGGTCCTTCTCCGCCCGCTCCACGAGGTCCCGCAGCCGCTGCCGGGCCGCGCGGCCCTGGCCGGGGGCGGGGATCAGCTCGGCGAGCCGGGGCCAGTAGCGGGCCATGACGGGGGCGGGCAGCATCCGGCCGTTGCGCACGTCGGCCGCGCGGGCCGCCGCCGCGACCATGCCGACGACGAGCCCGCTGTCGGCGAGGGCCACCGCGGCGCCGCTGAACCCGGCGGCGAGGGGCTGCCCGTGCGCGCTCCACGCCTCCAGCTGGATCCACTCGTCGGCGATCAACTGGGCGGCGGTGGCGCGGTACTCGGCGAGGGTGCCCTCCTCGTACCCGCGCGGGAAGCCGTACGCGACGAGCCGCGGCCGGGGCTCGGCGTACGCGTGGTCGGGTGGCGCGAACCCCGCGGGTGCGATCGGCACCGGGCGGTCGAGTTCGAGTACGGCGAGGTCACCGGGGTCGTCGCCGCGGCCGTCCCAGCCGCCGTGCGCGCCGACGGCGGCACCCACCGTGCCGAGGTCCTTGCGGTGCGGGAAGGACACGGCGACCGCCGGACCGCCGCTGTTCCGCACGACGTGGGCGCAGGTCAGCACATGCCGATCCGACACGAGGAAGCCCGCCCCGGTGTCGCGGCCGCACTCCACGCGGGCGTGCCAGTGCGCGCTGCTCATGAGGAGGGGCGGGGCTCCGGGGCGGCCGAGCCGTTCGGGCAGGCCGGCGGCGGGGCCGTGCCGCTCGCCGAGGCGGCCCGGGCGCCGCCGCCGGACTCCCGCTCCGGGGACCACGAGAGCCGTACCAGCAGATGCCCCTCCGCCGAGCCCTTCACCAGGACGGCGCCGGCCTCAGCCGTCATCCGTACCCCGAACTCGATCTCCACGGAGTCCGGTTCGAGGCTGCCGCCGCGGAAGACGCGCAGGGCCGACTCGGCGGCCGCCCGGGCGCCGTCCAGAGCCGACTCGAAGGTGCGGGCGGCCTGCGCGAGCCCGTCGTCGCGTGCGACGAGTCGTGACCCCGAGGCGTCGTCGGCGTCGTCGACGACCACCCGCGCGCCGTCTTCCGTCGTGAACTGCACCAGACCGTCCATCACGCCCCCGTGGGAAACCGCGTTCAAACTGGGCCGCCGACATTCTCGCCGACACCCGACCTGGCGGAAAGCCGCCCTGGCAGCTTCCCGCCAGTCCCTGGCAACTCTCCCGCAACACACCGCGCCCGACACTTCTTCGCAGCACCCGGGACCACCCCCCACCCGGAGCCGACGAAGAGAGGCCGCGTTGATGCCGAGACCCCGAAGCGCCCCCCGACGCCGCGGAGCCCGACTAAGAATCCTGCCGGCCGGGCTCGCCCTGGCCCTGCTACCGGCCGGACTCGCCGCGACGGCCACGGCCGCCGCCCCCGCCGAAGCCCCGCCCCAACAGGCCACGGGGGCAAGGCAGTCCACAGGCGGGGACGCCCGGCCCGCCCCCGGAAGCGTCACCCTCATCACCGGCGACAAGGTCACCGTCACCCCGCTCGGCCGCGGCAGGCAGACCGTCTCCGTGGCACGCCCGCCCGGCGCGAGCGGAGCCGTGCGCACCTCCGTGGCCGACGGCCGCGTCACCGTCGTACCGGACGAGGCACGCCCGTACCTGCGCGCTGGAGCCCTGGACGAGCGGCTCTTCGACGTGACGGAGCTGCTGCGCCAGGGCGCGGGGCGCGGTGCCGGGGCGACCACGCCGCTGATCGTCACGTACGACAGGACCCGCGCCGGAGGGGACGCCCGCACCCCGCGCGGCACGGACCGGGTCCGCTCGCTGCCGAGCGTGCGCGGCGCCGCGCTCAAGGCGGAGAAGGGCACCGCGTTCTGGCGGGACATCACCGCGCCCGGAGGCGCGCGCTTCGTGGACGGCATCGGCAAGGTGTGGCTCGACGGGCGCGTCGAGGCGGACATGGCCGAGAGCAACGCCCAGATCGGCACCCCCAAGGCGTGGGAGGCCGGGCTGACCGGCAAGGGCGTGAAGGTCGCCGTCCTCGACACCGGTGCCGATCTCAGCCACCCCGATCTCAAGGGCCGGACCGGGGCGACGAAGAGCTTCATACCGGGGCAGGAGGTCGCCGACCGCGACGGCCACGGCACCCATGTCGCCTCCACCGTCGGCGGCAGCGGCGCGGCGTCCGGCGGCAAGGAGAAGGGGGTCGCGCCGGGCGCCGAGCTCGCCGTCGGCAAGGTGCTCAGCGACGAGGGCTTCGGCAGCGAGTCGGGGATCATCGCGGGCATGGAGTGGGCCGCGAAGGACGTGCACGCCAAGATCGTGTCGATGAGCCTCGGTTCGAGCGAGGCGAGCGACGGCACCGACCCGATGGCCGCCGCCGTGAACGCGCTGTCCAAGGAGACGGGCGCGCTGTTCGTCGTCGCGGCGGGCAACACCGGGGCGCCCTCGTCCATCGGTTCACCGGCCGCCGCCGACGCCGCGCTGACCGTCGGCGCCGTCGACTCCGCCGACGAGGCCGCGTACTTCACCAGCCAGGGCCCCCGCTTCGGCGACAACGCCCTCAAGCCCGACCTGTCCGCCCCCGGCGTCGACATCCTCGCCGCCCGCTCCCAACTCGCCCCCGGGCAGGGCCACTACACCTCCATGAGCGGTACGTCGATGGCGACCCCGCACATCGCGGGTGCCGCCGCGCTGCTCGCCGAACGGCACCCCGGCTGGAGCGGGCGGCAGCTCAAGGACGCCCTGATGTCCAGCTCCCGCGCGCTGGACGCGTCCGCGTACGCGCTGGGCGCCGGACGCGTGGACGTGCCGTCCGCGATCGACGCCCGCGTCACCGCGACGGGCGCCGCCGACTTCGGCTTCTACCGCTGGCCCTACGGCGACAACAAGCCCGTGACTCGGACGGTGACGTACACCAACTCCTCTGCCGAACCGGTGGAGTTGACCCTCTCGGCACGCGGTGCGGCCGATGGTGTGGTCGCCCTCGCCGACACGAAGCTGACCGTCCCCGCGCACGGCACCGCGTCCACTACCGTCACCGGTGACGGCGCGAAGGCGCCCGTCGGCGCGACCAGCGGCGCGATCGTGGCGAGCGCGGACGGAAAGGAGGTCGCGCGGACCACGTTCGGACTGGTCAAGGAGGAGGAGCGGTACACGCTCACCGTCAAGGTCAAGGACCGCGACGGCGCCGCGAGCCCCGCCGACCTGGTGGTGCAGCCGCTGACGAAGGGCACGGACGCCTACCCGGCGGCCGTCGGCGCCTCCGGCGAGCTGAAGCTGCGCCTCAAGCCGGGCTCCTACGCCCTCTCCTCCTTCCTCGACGTGCGCGGCAGCCACGGCAAGGACTCGCTGGGCCTCGGCTTCCTCGCGGCACCCGAGATCACGCTGGACCGGGACCGTGAAGTGGTTCTGGACGCACGCAAGTTGCGGGAGGTCACCGCCGAGGTGCCGCGCGCCGCCGAGACCCGGCAGCTCGTGATGGAGTTCGACCGCACCGCGAACGGCTCCGCCTACCAGGGGGCCGCGCAGGTGCCGGTGAAGTACGACAGCGTGTTCGCGGCGCCCACCGCCGAGGTGCGCGAGGGCCGCTTCGAGTACCGCACAGTGTGGCGGCTCGGCAAACCGGTCCTGGACGTCAAGGGCGTCGGCGAGGCCGTCGCGCAGCCCGGCGGCACGGTCGGGGAAGGGCGCTCCCGGCTGAGGCTGGTGGACGCGGGCGACGGCTCCCCGGCCGCGTACGAAGGAAAGGACGTCCGCGGCAAGGCGGTCGTCGTACGCCGCACGGGCGCGGCGGAACAGCCGACGCCCGGGCAGCTCGCCCAGACCGCCCAGGACGCGGGCGCGAAGGCCCTGTTCGTCACCGACGACATACCCGGCCGCCTGAACGCGTGGTTCGGCACGGACGACAACGCGGACCGGCCGCTGCGGATCGCGACGGTGAACGCGGCGGACGGGGCGCGGCTGCGCGAGGACGCGCGGCGCGGCCGCTCGGTGGAGACGGAGGCCACGCCCTACACGCCGTACGTGTACGACCTGGAGGACGGCCACGCGGGCGCGATTCCGTCGCGCGACCTGACGTACGCGCCGGGCAACCGCGAACTGGCCGTCGTGGACACGAAGTTCCACGCGCCGACGGGCCGCCGCACGGAACCGGGCGGCGAGTTCCGCTACTCCCTCACCGACACCTTCACCATCGGCCTCGGCTTCCCGGAGCGGATCGCGTACCCCGCGAAGCGGACCGACTACGTCGCCGCGGGCAAGGGCCGGCACTGGCACGAGTCGGTGCACTACGGCCCAGACTCCCTCGAACAGCGCAGCGGCCTCGTCGACTACCGCGGAGGCAAGCGCACCCCGCTCGACTGGTTCCGGCCCGTCTGGCACCCCTGGCTCGGCACCGGCCTCGGCTGGGGGCAGCAGCGCAGCGGCGACAACCTGGACTTCAACGTGCCGGGCTGGGGCGACTCCGGACCCGACCACACCGGCTTCGGCAACGTCTGGAACGACGAGTCGATGACCCAGGAGACGGCCGTGTACGCCGACGGGAAGCTCGTCGACCGCCGCGAGGGCTCCGGCGCGTACGTCACCGGCGCGGACCCCGGGGAGCGCACCTACAGGGTCACCACCGACACCACCCTCGACGCCGACCGCTGGCGCCTGGCCACCGAGGCCCACTCCGAGTGGACCGTCCGCTCGGCCCGCACACCCGAGGACCGCAAGACGTTCCTGCCCATGCTGAACCTGGGCTTCGACGTCGACACCGACCTCTCCGGCGAGGTCCGCGCCGGGCAGCGCCTGCCGCTCGGCCTCTCCGCCTCCTACATCGAGGGCGCCACCGGCACCGGCACGATCGGCTCCGCCCGCCTGGAGGTGTCGTACGACGACGGCACGACGTGGTCGCCGGTGCGGTTGAAGCGGGGCTCCTCCTCCGGACCCGCCGCCTGGCGGGGGGAGTTGAGGGTGCCGCGAGGCGCGGAGGCCGTCTCGCTGCGGGCGTCGGTGCGGGACGACCGGGGCGGGTCGGTCACGCAGGAGATCGTGCGGGGGGTGGGGGTGCGGTAGCCCTCGCGGGTGGCGCCCCAGTCCCGCCCCTTCCCGAACTGGGGCTCCGCCCCGGGAAGGGGCGGGACTGGGGAAGCCCCCGGCAGGGCCCCGCCCTCACCCCCCGCCCAGCGCCCGCTTCAGCACCTTCCCCATGTCATTGCGCGGCAGCGCGTCCACGAGGTGCAGGGCGCGGGGGCGTTTGTGCGGGGAGAGGCGGGTCGCGACGTGGGTGGCGAGGTCGTCGAGGGTCGGGGGGAGGGCCGGGTCGGCGGGGGCGATCCAGGCGACGACGCGTTCGCCGAGGTCGGGGTCGGGTTCGCCGGTGACCGCGGCCTCGCGGACGGCGGGGTGCTCCAGGAGCGCGTTCTCGATCTCGCCGGCGCCGATCTTGTAGCCGCCGCTCTTGATGAGGTCGGTCGCCTTGCGGCCGACGATGCGTACGTAGCCGTCGGCGTCGCGCACCGCCATGTCGCCGGTGCGGAACCACCCGCCGTCGGCGAAGGCGGCCTCCGTCGCGTCGGGGCGGTTGAGGTAGGAGGTGAAGAGGTTCGGGCCGCGGACCTGGATCTCGCCGACCGCCTCCGGCCCCGCGTCCGGCGCGATCTCACCCTCCGCCTCGTCGACCAGGCGGAGTTCGACCCCGGGCAGCGGCACCCCGACCGTGCCCGCGCGCGGTTCGCCGTCCGCGCGGACGCTGGTGTTCATCAGGGTCTCCGTCATGCCGTACCGCTCGACGACCCGCCGTCCCGTCGCGGACGCGATCCGCTCGTGGTCGTGGACGGGAAGCGCCGCCGAGCCCGACACCAGGAGCCGCGCGCCCGCAAGGGCCTTCACCAGCTCCGGCTCGTCGGGCAGCGCCTCCGCGATCCGGTGGTACATCGTCGGCACCCCGAACAGCATCGTCCCGCCCGTGGCCAGCTCCCGCGCCACGCCCCGCGTGCTGAACCTGCCCAGGTGCCGCACCGCGCCGCCGCGCCGCAGCGGGCCCAGGACGCCGAGGATCAGGCCGTGCACGTGGAACAGGGGGAGGCCGTGCACCAGGACGTCGTCCTCGGTCCACTGCCAGGCGTCCGCGAGGGCGTCCAGGGTCGCGGCGATCGCCCGGCGGGGCAGCACGACGCCCTTGGGCGGGCCGGTGGTGCCGGAGGTGTAGACGATGAGGGCGGGGGAGGAGGGGTCGAGGGCCCGGGTGGGGAGCGCGGCGGCCGGGCTCACACCGCCCGTGGTGTCCACCCCCGCGTCCCACCGCTCCAGGTCCTCCAGCGCGTCGGGCAACCGCTCTCCCGCCCCCGCGAGCACCAGCGACGGCTCGCTGTCCGCCACGATGTGGCCCAGCTCACCCTCGCCCGACTTCGGGTTGAGCGGCACCGCGGGTACACCGGCGACCAGCGCCGCCACCACGCCCACCGCCGTCTCCAGCGTCGGCGTCGACCAGACGGCCACGCGCGTCGCGCCCGCCGCGGTGAGGCGGGACGCCAGCGCGCCCGCCGCCGCGGCCAGTTCCGCGTACGTGACCACGCGGTCGTCGAACTGCAGGGCGGGGGCGGGGCCGGGCTCGGCCAGGGCGGGGAAGAGAGGCTCGGATTCCACGGGTCGTACTCCTCAGTGTGTGCACGGCGACTTAATACAAGCGTTACGCCGCTGAAGGTGCTGTGTCACAGTGATCGTTGAGGCTGAAGTGGCCGTTTGTCCCTGATTTCAGGGGTTGTTCGGTGATCAACAAGTCAACAGCCCATAACCGACAGCCAGTAACCGACAGTCAGTAGCGAAACAGTCAGTAACAGGACGGCCAACAGCAGAACAGCCAGTCACGGAACAGTTCATCCGGTCCTCCCCCCACAGTCCGAACAGGATGGGACCAACACTTGCTCACCTCGCACCTTTCACCCTCGTCATCGGCTTCGCCATCCTCATCCATAGGCCGCGTCCTCGCCATAGGCGCCCCGGGCCCCGACCGCGAACAGCTCACCAGAGCCCTCGAATCCACGGGATACGAAGTCGAGCACGCCGTCCCCGGCGACATACACCCCCACATACGCCAGGCCCCGCCGGACGCGATCGTCGCGCTCGACGACGGGCCCGGAGGGCGTCGCTGCGGGGGCGACGTCATCACCGAGGTCCGCTCCGAACCGGCCGGGCAGGCGCTGCCGCTGGTGGTGGTCGGCACGGCGGCCCGCGAGCCCGCCGCGGTCGCCGACCTGCTGCGCCGCGGCGCCGACGACTGCCTGCCCAGCGGCTGCGCGCCCGTCGAACTGTCGGCGCGCATCGCGGCCAAGCTGCACCGCGTCCCCGTACCGGTGGACCAGCTCCTCCGCGACCCCCGCACCGGGCTCTACTCGGGGCCCCACTTCATGGACGAGCTCGACCGCGAGCTGCGCCGGCCCCCGGCCGCGCGGCGCGGCGGCGTCCTCGCCGTGGTCGGCGTCGCCGAGATGCCGGCCCTGGAGAAGCGGCTCGGGCCGCGCGTGCACCGGGAGGTCGCGGAGCGCCTCGCCCAGGTGGCCGAGAGGCTGGGCA
This sequence comes from Streptomyces aurantiacus JA 4570, assembly GCF_000414115.1. GTDB lineage: Bacteria > Actinomycetota > Actinomycetes > Streptomycetales > Streptomycetaceae > Streptomyces > Streptomyces aurantiacus_A. The sequence goes on along the minus strand of NZ_AOPZ01000228.1, from coordinate 57,234 downwards.
GCGTCTGCGACCGGCTCGGCTGGGACGACGACGGGCATCTGCTCGTGCTGATGCCGGGCGTGGACGAGGAGACCGCCACGCGCGGCCTCGCCTCGTTCGCCGCGTCCGTCGCGGGCACCCGCTTCGTCGTCGCGGACGAGAACGTACGCCTGACGCCCGCGATCGGCTTCACCCCGCTCGACGCGTACGAGAGTTCCGCGGCGCAGGCGGCGACGCCGACGCGGGCTCCCGCCCCCGGCCACGAGGAAGCCGCCCTCCGCGCCCGCGAGGCCACCGACGAGGCGCTGCGCCACCGCGATCTGCGCCCGGTGCGCTGGGAGCCGTGGATGCGGGCCAGGGCGGCCGAAGGGCCCCGGCACGCCCGCGCCCGCTTCGGCCTGCACACCGTGCGCTCCGCGCTCACCCCGCTCCTGTCGCCCGTGCTCATGCTGCTCCTCGGCGTGGGCGTGCCGTTCCTGCTGTACCAGCAGGCGTACGACCGGCTCGACTGGGACGTGGCAGCGTACGCCTACTGGGTCGTCGTCGCGGGACTCGTGGCGTCCGCGCTGCTCATCGTCCTGGAGTGCCTGTTCTCGCTCGACGCCGAGCCGCGTCCGGCCGCGCCCGCGCAGCCGTACCCGCCCGCGAGCGCCGTCATCGCGGCGTATCTGCCGAACGAGGCGGCGACGATCGTCGACACCGTCGAGTCCTTCCTGCGCCTGGAGTACCCGGGCGAGCTGGAGATCGTCCTCGCCTACAACACCCCGCACCCGCTGCCGGTGGAGGACACCCTGCGCGAGGTCGCGCGCCGTGATCCGCGCCTGGTGCTGCTGCCCGTCGCGGGCTCCACGTCCAAGGCGCAGAACCTGAACGCCGCCGTGACGCGGGTGCGCGGCGAGTTCGTGGGCGTCTTCGACGCCGACCACCACCCGGCGCCGGGCGCGTTCCGGCACGCCTGGGACTGGCTGTCCCACGGCTACGACGTCGTCCAGGGGCACTGCGTGGTGCGCAACGGCGACAGCTCGTGGGTCGCGCGGATGGTGGCGGTCGAGTTCGAGGCGATCTACGCGGTCAGTCACCCGGGCCGTACGCGGCTGTACGGCTTCGGGGTGTTCGGGGGCTCCAACGGCTTCTGGCGCACGGACGTCCTGGCCCGGACCCGGATGCACGGCTCCATGCTGACCGAGGACATCGACTCCACGATGCGGGCCCTCGGCGAGGGCGCGCGCATCGCCATGGACCGCACCCTCATCTCGCGCGAGCTGGCGCCGACGATGCTGCGGCCGCTGTGGAACCAGCGCTCGCGCTGGGCACAGGGCTGGCTCCAGGTCTCCCTGCGGCACCTGGGCGCGGCCCTGCGGTCGGAGCGGTTCACACGCCGTCAGAAGACGGGCCTGTTCGTGCTGTTGGGCTGGCGCGAGGTGCAGCCCTGGCTCACGCTCCAGATCCTGCCGGTGCTGCTGCACGCCGCGTGGCGCGCGGGCGGCGCGGACAAGCTGGACTGGGCGGTGCCGGTGTGCCTGATGGCCGCGGCCGTGACGATGTCCGCCGGGGTGGTGCAGGCCGCCTTCGCGTGGCGGCTCGCGGTGCCCGAACTGCGGCGCAGGAAGGTGTGGTTCTGGCGCTATCTCCTGGTGACCACGGTCTTCTACACCCACTTCAAGAACCTCGTGGCCCGGCAGGCGCACCTCAAGGAGGCGCTGGGCGAGCGGCAGTGGCGGGTCACCCCGCGCGCCGCGACGGCGGACGCGGAGGCATCGTGAGCACGGCCACCACCGCCCCCGCGGTCACGCTCGCCAAGGAGACCCCGCTCCCCGCCGAGCCGGTCCCCTCGCCCCGTACGAACAAGCCCGCCCGCGCCCGCGCCGTCGAACTCCAGGGCTTCCGCGGCCTCGCCGCCCTGAGCACCGTCGTCTTCCACGTGTGGCAGCAGTACTACACGTACGACGCCGCCGGGGCGCACCCGCCGGTCGACAACCCGTACCTCGGCGCGGTGATCTCCCTGGAGGTCATCGACCTGTTCTTCGTGATGTCGGCGTACCTGCTGACGCTGTCGTACGCCAGGGCCGCGATAGACGGGCCCGCGGCGGGCGGGAGCGGCGTGCGGTCCGGCCGTGACTTCCTCTTCCGGCGCGCCATCCGCATCCTGCCGCTGTACTTCCTCGCGGTGCTCGTCGTCTGGTCGAGCCGCAACCCGACACTGCCCGGCGACTGGCGCGACCTGGTCGGCCACCTCACCTTCACGCACGTCTTCGACCGGGACCGGATCTTCTACACGCTCGGCCCCACCTGGTCGCTGTCCCTCGAAGTGGCCTTCTATCTGGCCCTGGTGGCCATCGGGCCGCTCGCGATCCGGGCCTGTCGGCGCCTCGCGACGCGGCGGGCGCGGGTGGCGCTGTGTCTGTCGGGGTGCGCGGCGCTGTTCGCGGTGCCGGTGCTGTGGATCAGCTACGCGCACTACGTCATGGAGGTCCCGTACACCGACTGGCCCGTGTACTTCGGCCCGCAGGCCCGCTTCGGCGGGTTCGCGGCGGGCATGGCGCTCGCCGTGCTGCTCGTGGCGCTGGGGGAGCGGGGGCGGGTGGACGCGCGGGTCGCGACGCCGCTGTCCCTCGCCGCGCTCGGCGGCCTGCTCGCGCTGTCGTACACCGCCGACCCGGAGAACGTCCCGCACACCTACTACCACCCGCTGGCCGCACTGCTGTGGTTCGTGCTGCTCTTCGCGACGCTGCACCTGCGGGAGCGGGACGGGCGCCGGGTGCGGTGGCACGGGCTGCTGCGGGCGCGCTGGGTGACCGGCGTCGGCCTCATCAGCTACAGCCTCTACATCTGGCACGAGCCGGTGATGCTGGAGCTGGACAAGTGGGGGCTGCTGCCGCGCGGTCAACTCGGCTTCGCCGCCGGTACGTTGATCGTCGTCGCGGTCGCGGCCGCGGCGGGGACGGTCAGCTACTGGCTGATCGAGTACCCGGCGGGGCTGCTCGGGAAGGCGCGGGACGCGCGGGGCGCGCGCCGCGAGTTCTATCCCGACAGCGACGGTGTCAGGAGGTCCGCCTGAAGGACCGCAGGGCGCGGTCGAAGTACCGCTTGCCCTCGGGCCCGCTGGCCGCCGGGGCCGAGACCCACAGGTCGTACATCTTGCCGTTCTCGTTCCAGCTCAGGTCGTAGGTGACCCGAGGGCCGCCGTCCTTGGCGGTGCCGTTCCAGGTGAACGTCCACAGGGCGGCGGCGTGGCCGTTGTGGGTGGTGCGGGTGACCGAACCGGCGCGGTAGCCGGGGTAGTCCGAGGGGCCGTCCGCGTGGGCCTTCCGCATCGTCGACAGGGGGCCCGCCGGGCTCTTGGGCTGGGGGTGGACGCCGATGCGGAACCTCTTGCCCGGCGAGTAGTAGTAGACGCGGGGCGGCTCGGGGGAGCGGGTGAAGCCCTCGGGGACGGTGAGGGCGAAACCGGCCGGGTCGGTGACCGCGCGGTAGCCGGCGGGGGGCTCGGCGCCCTTCGGCGGGGGCGTCTTCGCGGGCTTGCCGGTGCGCTGGGAGCCGTCGGCCGATGTGCCGGGCCGAGGGGTCTCGCGCGGCTCGGCCGGGCCTTTCGGGGACTTCTTCGCGGTGGGCTCCAGGTCCTTCTTGTCCGCGGCCTCCGTCGTCCTCCCGCCGCCGCCCGCGCCCGCCTCGTCCCCGCCAGCCATATCCCCGCGGATATACCTCCCGCGGCCAGGACCGCGACCAGGGCGCCGGCCAGGACCGCGGTGCGCGAACGGGGGCGGGAGCGCGCACCGCGCCGGGCGGGCGGCAGGGGCTCGGGGACGGTGCGGGCCGGGGTGGGGTCGGGGTGCGCGTGGGCGGGGGTGGTGGCCGGGGCGCCCGGGGTCGCGGTCGTGGCCGGGGCGTGGGGCGCGGGTGGCGCGGGCTCGTTCAGCGCGGTACGGAGGGCCTGTTCCGCGCCGGACGTGGTGAGGCGGTGCTCCGGATCGCGTTCCAGCAGGCCCCGGGCCACGGGCAGCAGCGGGCCCAGCTCGTCGGGGAGCCGGATCTCGTCCAGGACCACCGCGTGCAGCACCCCGGCCACCGAGTCCCGGTGGAACGGCGACGTGCCCGCCACCGCCGCGCACAGCAGCACCCCGAGCGACCACAGGTCGGACTCCGGGCCCGACCGCCGCCCCGACATCCGCTCCGGCGCGGTGTACTCGGGCGAACCCACGAACGCCCCGGTCTGCGTCAGCGTCGTCTGCCCCGCGACCTGCGCGATGCCGAAGTCGGACAGGACGACGCGGCCCGTCTCCGCCTCCAGGAGCACGTTCGCGGGCTTCAGGTCGCGGTGCAGCACCCCGGCCGTATGCGCGGCCCGCAGCGCGGCGAGCAGCGCCAGGCCCACCCGGCCCGCCTCGGCGGGCGGCAGCGGACCCTCGGCCGCCATCCGGTCGGCCAGCGACCAGCCCTCGACCAGCTCCATCACCAGCCAGGGCCGCGCGGACGCTTCGGGGTGCTGCACCACGTCGTGCAGCACGAGGATGCCCGGATGCTTCAGCTGCGCCACCGACCGCGCCTCGCGCAGCGTCCGCTCCTGCTGCCGCTCCGCGTCGTCCGCCGTCAGCGCGGCGTCGACATGCAGCTCCTTGACCGCGACGGCCCGCCCGAGCAGCTCGTCCCGCGCCCGCCACACCGTGCCCATGCCGCCCCGGCCGAGCCGCGTCTCGATGCGGTAGCGTCCGGCGACCAGTTCCCCCGTGCTTGCCATGGGCGCATCATACGAACTCCCGTGAGCCACCCGGGCCTTGGGCTTCCACCCGCACCGCGTACGTCACCCCTCAGGGAACGACACCCGCTGCAGCAGCCCCCACGTGAACTCCGCCACGCACCGCCGCCGTTCCCCCGTCTCCCCGTCCGGCGCGGAGAAGGCCAGCCGCCAGCGGGTCGGCGCCGTGCCCTCCATCGGGCGTGCGGGCGCGAAGGCGCGGGCGGCCTCGTCGACCGTGCAGGACCAGGGGGTGAGGTCCGCGAGGGTGCGCAGGGCGGGGCCCGGGGCGCCGGGAGCGCGGATCAGCCACTCGTTCCACACCGCGGCGTTCGGCCCCAGCAGCACCTCGAAGCGCAGGCCGGGCCAGAGCGGCACCGGCCAGAGCAGCGCCTCGCACTCCAGGTCGCCGATCTTCCGGGGGGCCGTCGCCTCGGGCTTTCCGAGCACCGAGCGGTAGCGGGAGACCGCAGCGCGCCCCTTGCGCGCGTGCAGCATCGCCTGCCAGCGGCGGTTGGCCTCGCGCATGTCGGCGATGGAGACGCCGAGTTCGCGCCGGGCGTCCTCGACGAGGTCCGGATTGTGGTCGGCCATGCGGCGCAGCAGGACCAGCTGGAAGTCGAGCGGTGTGAACGGCCGCGACGGCGGCCCTGGCGGACGGGACGAGCCGGAGCCGGGCCCGGCGGCGGAGCTAGCGGACATACGCCCCATGGTCCCGCACGGCGTGCCCGCCCGGACTCCGCCCTTCGGGCAGGAAGAGGACCGAGTTCACATACCGCGGCCGCCGGGGTGTCAGCACCCGTCGCAGCAGGCCCTGCGTCACGACGTACGAGGTGGCGCGCTGGTGCGCCTCCAGGTCGAAGGAGTCGAGGGGCACCCAGGTGTGTCCCGGCAGCACCCAGCCGCGGTAGCCGTGCGCGTGGGCGAGGTGGTCGACGACCGGCGTGATGGGCTGGATGCGGGACTCCAGCTCGACGAAGAGCGCGGGCCGGTCCCGGTCGAGGAGCTCGTGGGCGCCGCGCAGGACGGGCAGTTCGTTGCCGTCCACGTCGATCTTGATGAAGTGCACGTCGCGCAGGCCGAGCCCGTCGAGCGTGACGCACGGCACGTCCAGGGCGGTGGCGTGCACGCCGTCCCTGCGTACGAGGGAGGACACGCCCCGGTCACCCCGGTCGTCCCGCGGCAGCCACAGCCGCGCGGTGCCTTCGCGGTCGCCGGCCGCGGCCTGGATCACCCGGACGTTGCCGGGCGTGGCGGTCGCGAGCAGCCGCGCCAGGTGCGGCACCGGCTCGACGGTGACCACGCGCCGCGCGCGCCCGGCGAGGCGGCGCGACCAGGGCCCGTACCAGCCGCCGACGTCCACGGCGGTGCCGCAGTCGCGCGGGCAGAGATCGCCGAGGCGGGCCAGCTCGGGCTCGAAGCGGGGATAGACGAGGCGGGCCAGGGCGGCCACGGCCCGGGTGGGCAGCCGGGGCGCGATCCGGGCGGCGAGGGTCTTCTTGGCGGCTGCCGTCACGGCGAGATCCGCTTCAGCAGGCGCTCGTGCTCGTCCTCCGCGACCTGCTCACCGGAGGACGGAAGGAGCTGGGGGATGCCGTCGACGATGGGGTAACGGCGGTGCAGGCGCGGGTTGTAGAGGGCCTGCTCGGGCACGGGTATCGGGTCCCCGGACACCTCGGCCGCGCCGCCCGCGTCGGGGGCTTCGCCGAGTGGGGGTTCCTCGGGTTCCAGGAGGACCAGCGGACCCTTGTCCAGGGGGCAGGCGAGGATCTTCAGCAGCGGGTCGTCGGGGTTCATCAGGGCATCAACTCCTTGGGAGGCAAGGTCGGTTCGGTGTCGGGGGCCGGTGGCGGCGGGTCGTGCTTGGGCATCATCAGGAGCACCGCCACCGCCAGCACCGTCCCCGTGACCCGCAGCGCGAGCCGCACCGGGTCGTCGGGCAGCGCCTCGCCGAACGCGAGCGTCCCGAGCACCGCGGTGAACAGTGACGTCACCGTCGTACACACCGGGACGATCAGCGAGGCGCGGCACTTCTGGAGCGCCGCCTGCGACATGATCAGGCCGAACGCGCCGGTGAAGAGCAGGAGATAGGGGTACGGGGAGCGCAGCAGGTCGACCAGGGCGCCGCCGAGCCCGTCCGAGGTCAGATGGCTGGACACGCCCTTGATGGCGAGCGAGCTCACGCCGTACAGCAGGCCCACGGCGACGCCGTACTCCACGCCCGTCGTCGGCTGCCGGTGCTTGCTGCGCGTGCGGCGCTCGGCCGATCCGTACAGCCACAGGCCGAGCGCGAGCGAGGGCAGGCAGACGGTGAGGACGAGCGGCGCGGGCGCGTCGCGGCCCACCGTGTCCGTGCCTTCCTTCAGGGACAGCACGACCATCAGGAGCGCCACGAGGATCGCGCCGACCGCGTACCGCTCGCGGCCGGACGTGCGCTCGCCGAGCAGCGCCGCCGACAGGAGCAGGAGCAGCACCAGGCCGGAGACGAAGATGCCCTGCGCCGCCGCGATCGGCAGCGTCCGGTAGACGATGAGCTGCGCGCCGAAGCCCGCCGCGAGCGCGAGCGAACCGCCGATCCACAGCGGGCTGGAGACCACCTGGCGCAGCAGCCGGGCCGGTTTGCGGACGCTGACCGACGGCATCGCGGTCAGGGCCCGCTTCTCCAGGACGAAACCGGTGCTGTAGAGCAGGTTCGCGAGGAGCGCCGCGGCCACACCCCACCACATGGCTATGCCCTTCGGGCGTGCAGCAGCAGGATCGAGGCGGCGCCCGGCACGGCGCAGGCCAGTCTGTCCAGGGCACGCAGCGGCCGTGGCACGCCGTGGAAGGGCGCGCCCGCGAGCCGTACGACGTCGAAGCCCGACGCGGCCACGAACTCCCGCAGCGCGCGGGCGGTGTAGAGCCGCAGATGACCGACGACCTCGCGGCCCGGGCGGCCGTGGATGCCGCGCAGGCTCACCTCGGAGAACACCGGCTGCACGCCCGCGAGCAGCAGCCCGCGGTTGTACCAGGCGGCGAGATTGGGCGTGGACAGCATCAGGTGGCCGCCGGGCCGCAGCACCCGGCGCAGCTCGTCGAGCGCGCTGTCGGGGTCGACGAGGTGCTCGATGACCTCGCTGAACAGCACGGCGTCCGCGGAGCCGTCCGCGAACGGCAGTCCGCCGTCGGTGAGTTCGCCGCGTACGACGTGCGGCAGGTGGCCGCTGGCGCGGCGCAGCGCGTCCTGGGACCAGTCGACGCCGATGACGCGGTGCCCGGCGAGCAGCGGCGCGGCGACCCGGGCCGCGCTGCCGTCGCCGCAGCCGATGTCGAGGACGACACCCTGGCCGGAGGTCGCCGGGCCGAGCGCGGCGGCGAGCATCCGGGCCTGGCGCAGGCTGCGGGCGTCGCCGGACGCGACGGGCACGTCCGGGTTCTCGTAGAAGTCCCGCAGCTCGCGCGGGCGTTGGGACTCTTTTGTACGTGGTGTGGCGCTGGTCGTCGTCATGAGCCGCTGTCCTCCGGGGTCGGGTGGAGGTTCTGCGTGGCGTGCAGATAGTGCTCGAAGAGGTCGCGCAGGTGGGCGCCGTCGCCGTGGCCGAGCAGCGTCCGGGACCAGCGCAGGGCCAGGTGCAGGCGGCCCGCGGTGGACGCGGTGGTCACGGTCAGGCCGCGCGGCATCCGGGCGGGCGCGGAGAACCACACGGCGTACGCGGCCCCGGCGTCCCCGAAGTCCAGGGCGTACGGCACCCGGCCGATGTTGCTGAGCAGCGTCGTCGAGGTCCACGGCGCGGCGGCCCGGCGCAGCCCGCGGGTGAGGGCGGCGCGCATCGTCACCGGAAGGACGGGCGCGGTGAGCAGCGCGGCACCGTGGCCGAGCTGCGGGCGCGACAGGGCCTTGAGGGCGCGGGTGCGGTCGGAGGTGCGGCGCAGCAGGGCATGGATGTCCTCCGGGCCCAGGTCGCCGGGCCCCGGCCGGCCGGTGTCGCCCCCCGGCACCAACTCGCCCGCGCCGAACGGCACTTCCACGAGCCGGGTGCCGTTGCCGATGGGCATCGTCATGTCGCGCGGCCGGTCGTCGACGGGCATGGTGATGCGCAACGGGCGTGGCCTGGAGCCGTGTTCACGGTTCCAGTGCGCGATCATCAGCGCCGTCGCGACCATCAGCTGGTCGTTGACGGTGTACGGCGCGCCCTTGGGGCGGCGCGGCACCGGCAGGTCGGCGACGAGCATGCCGTTGCCCGGGGAGGGTTCGGGGGCGCCGTGGGCGACGCGCGCGGGGGCGGCCCAGGGGGAGGGCAGCCCGGCCGGGGCCTCGGTGTCGGCGGCGGACGCGTCGGCGGACACGGGAGTACGCGTCGGCGGCGCCGCGGGCGCGTTGTCCCGGCCGCCGTACAGCTCGGCCGCGGTGGCGAGGACGCGCAGGCAGGCGGGGCCGTCCAGGGCGGTGTGGTTGATGGTCAGGAACAGGACGCTGGAGTCGCCGCCCGCCTCCGGGTCGGCGACGACCTCGAGGCGGATCGGCGGCGAGGCGGTGAGCGGCGGCGCGTCGCACAGGGCGCGCTCGCGGGCCCGCTTCAGGGCGTCCCGCTCGGCCGCCGGGAACGTCACCACCTCCACGTCCGGCGCCTCGGTGAGCTCCCACTCGTAGCGGCGCCGGTACCAGGGCCCGCGCGCCTCCCGCATGAGGATGCGCGGGTGGCGCCGCAGGGCCTCGCCGAACGCCGTCCTCAGCCGCGCCGGATCGGGCGTGCCCGGCAGGTGCACCTCGATGTGCACGGTCTCCGGCTCCTGCTCCTGCAGGCAGTGCCGGGCGACCTCGTCGACGACGGGGAACGGCACCCGGCGCGGCGGCCGGCCGGAGCCGTCCGCACGCCGGGCCGGGTGTTCCAGGGCGGTCATGGTGCGGTGTCCTCTCCCGGGCGGGGATCCTCGCCCGAGCGGGTGCCCCTTCCGGGGTGGTCGCCCTCACCCGTGGGGGTGTCCTCTCCCGGGCGGGAGTCCTCCACGGCGGCGGGGTCGTCCTTGCGCAGGGGGTCGGGGCCGCGGGCCGAGAGGGTCGGCCCGGCGGCGTACGGAGGCAGGGGCTGTGTCGGGTCGGTGCCGGACGTGCCGGGTGCGGCGGCGCCGGACGGGGGCTGCGCGGTGCCGTCCGCGCCGCCCCGGCCGAAGTCCCGGCCGGAGGCGGGGGCTTCACCCGAAGCGTGGTCGGCACCCGACTCGTCCTCGCCGCGCTTGCGGTGCGGCAGCGGCGGCGGGACCGTCGGCGCGCCCAGGTCCCGGTCGGGGCCGAGCGGCATCGTGGTCGCGTCGGGGGAGGCGCCCGGCCGCGGCGGAACGGGCGGGGTACCACCAGGGCCGCCGGGGCCACCGGACCCGCCAGGACCAGCCGGTCCGCCAGGACCACCGGCACCGGCCGGACCACCAGGCCCACCCGGACCACCAGACCCACCGGACCCAAGCCCAGCCGCCCCCACAGGAACAGCCGCCCCACCCCGCACCGGCTCCCGCACACTCACCAGAGCCGCGAACAGGGCGATGAACGCCAGGAGCTGAGCCGCGTGCCCGAAGGCGCCCTCGTCCGCCGCGACGGCCTCGCCCGCGCCGGTCGCGGCCGCGATGCCGGCCCCGGCCATCGCCAGGAACGCCACCGGCACGAGCAGCCGGTGCCAGCGCCAGGCGACCAGCGCGAGCGCGGGCACGAGCAGCGCGAACCAGCCCGCGACGGCCACGCCGACCAGCGTGAGCACCACCGTGCCGAGCACCGGGCCGGGCGCGGGCGGCGCCACGTCGGGCCCGTCCGGGTTCGGTTCGCGGCGCCGCACGAACACCAGGGCCACCAGGGCCAGGACGCCCACACCGCCGCCGATGAGCCCGGCCTCGTACGCCGTGGACGGCTCGTAGACGAGCTTCAGCTTGCCGCCCTCGCCGGCCGGCACCAGCCAGCCCTGCTGCCAGCCGTCGAGCCGCACCGAGCGCAGCTCCTTGCCGTTCAGGGTGGCCTTCCAGCCGTCGTTGGCGTTCTCGTACGTCGTCAGGTACGAGGCGGCGCCGTCGCCGACGGTCACCTCGCGCTTGTCGCCCAGCCAGTCGTTGATCTTCAGCTCGCGCGACGTGGTGTCGACGCGGCCCGGTGTGCCGCGCGTCAGCGTGACGTCGGTGACGGCGAGCGGGCCCCCGTCACCGGCCTCCACCTGGTGCTCGCCCGCGGTGAGGGGCACCGAGGTCTGCTTCTCGCCGTCGTCGCACAGCGTCAGCTCGACGGGCCGCCGGTCCATCAGGTCCCGCACGGTGCCCTTGGCGCTCGTCGCGTACACCTTGTCGTCGACCTTCACCGCCGGGCCCTCGCCGCAGGAGAGCTTGAACGTGCGGTTCGGGGACGGCTGCTTGACGCGGAACTCGTCCAGCGCCGGGATGTACGCCTCGGTGAGGCCGACGGGCAGTTGCAGCTTGTCGTCAGCCACCGGGTTGTGCAGGGTGAGCGGCGCCGTCTTCGTGATCGTGATGTCGAGGCGGTCGGTGTTGATCGGCGTGAAGCGGGCCACGCCGTTCTCGTCGACGCCGGCGGTCGCCGCGCCGTCGGGCGAGCTGATCTCGATCTTCTCCGCGCGGGTGGACAGGCCGCCCGCCGGCGGCAGCACGATCTCGCCGACGCTCACCTTGCCCGGCCAGCGCAGATGGATGACCGGCCGGTCACCGGCGATCCACGCCGTCGTCAGGTCGCCGTCGGTGAGGTTGCGGGGGGAGAGCGTGCCCAGGTCGGACGTCGAGTCCGCGCTGGCGATGATCTTCCGGCGCTGCTCGGGCGCCACCTTGTACAGGAGCTCGTCGAACGCGGAGCCCGGCACGGAGACCGCGCTCGCCTTCACCTTGTAGTCACCGTCGCCCGTGGTGGTGAAGCGGCGGTGCAGTCCGGCCTCGGCGGTCACCGGCGACAGGCCGCTGGGGTCGGCCGAGCGGTGCATGGAGTACGTCGTGGCGTCGGCCTCGGCGTCGGCACCCTCCCGGCCCACGGTGTCGGCGGGCATCTTCAGGAGCTTGGTGACCTGCACGCCCGGGATGCTGATCTCCGCGAACCCGGCGCCGGTCAGACCCTTGTGGGCGACCTGCGCGTCCTCGATGGTCAGCTTCACCCAACTCGTGTCGCCCGCCTTGGCCTTGACGCGCTGCGTCGAGCCGTCGGCCTGCAAGTACGTGGTGGCGCTGCCCTGTTCGGTCTCCACCCGCACCTTCGTCGGCGCGGACCGCACGCCCTGCTGCGGCAGCGGCGTCACCTTGAACGACGACGGCACGGCCGTCTTCTTCCGGAACTCCGCCTTGATCCACTCGCCGTCCGGGTTGCCCGGGTTGCCCTCGGTCCAGGCGGTGTCCGGGTTGCCGTCGAAGGCGTTCACGGGGTCGTACTGCGGCAGGTGGAACAGCCAGTTGCCGTAGGAGGAGGCCGTCACGGACTTGGCGCCGCGCAGCTCGGCCGTCGTCTGGTGCTCGACGCCCGTGGTCGGCAGGATCTGCCGTGGCTTCTCGCCGCCGTCCTGGAGCGCGTCCGGCGCGTTCTTCTCGTCCTTGGTGTACGTGTACGACGTGTTGGTGTTGACCAGGCCGAAGCGGGTGTCCGCGCGCCGCAGCCCGTCACCGACGGCCTGGAGGCCGGGCGGTGAGCCGAGTCCGGGGTGGTTGTCGCCGGTCAGGACGACCGGCCGGTTCTTCATCTCCGGGTCGGCGGACAGCGGAAGGAGCGCCTCGGGGCCGCCGCTGACGACGGCCGTGTTGGACACCGGCTTCAGGCCCGCCTGGCCGGGACGCGCGGCGTCCTTGCCCGGCGCGTAGATCTCCACCGCACGCTGGCGCGGGTAGAGGCCCTCCACCTGCACCGGTGTGTCGTCGGCGATCCGCCCGCCGGTCTCCTGCGGCCCGAACCCGGTGACCCGCGAGAACCCGGACTCCTCCAGGGTGCGCTTGACGGTCGCCGTCGGCACCTGGCCGATCTGGTCGGGGTCGAGGTCGTTGCGTACGACCACGTAGTGCAGGCCCGCGCGCCCCAAGTAGTCCTGCAATCCCGGGACTTGGCCGCCGGTCATCAGTGCCTGCTCGACGGCGTCCATGGCGCGCCGGTTGCCCTTGGTGCCGAACGGCACGTAGTCGCGCTGCGCCCAGCGGGAGTCGGCGAGCACGTCGAGGGGCTGGTCGATGGGCGAGCCCCAGGTGTAGATGCCGTGCGCGGTCGCTGGCACGACCAGGGCGCGCGAGTCCGGGGAGTACTTGTCCAGCCAGTCCGCCGTCGCGTCCCAGTAGTTGGGCAGCTTCTGGAACGAACCGGGCTGCAGGATCGAGCCGTTGAGGTACGGCCAGGCGAGCCCCGGAAGCACCAGGACGGCCGCCACCAGCGGGGCGTACCGCCGCCCCCGCACCGGCCGCGCCCCGCGCGCCCGCACCGCCACGCCCGCCAGATGCGCCAGGCCGAAGGCGAGGGCGAGGGCGAGCCCGGTCTGGAACTTGTAGATGTTGCGGAACGGCACCAGCCAGCCGTTCAGCCAGTCCTGCACGGTGCCGTGGAAGGGCGCGCCGAACGCGCCGCCGTACCCGGCGAGGGTGACCAGGGCGACGGAGGCGACGGTGAGCACCAGCCAGCGCCGCTCCGGCAGATCACGCCGGGCCAGGCCGGCGAGGCCGAGGGCCGCGGCGAGCGCCGAGCCGACGATGGTGACCACGGCCGTCGCGACGGTCCACCCGGCGGGCAGCCAGGCGTCGCCGAAGTGCAGATACGCCACCCAGTTGCCGGCGCCGCGCAGCGTCTCGGTGGCCGACATGGTGCCGGTCGTGGTCGCCGAGTTCTCCACGTACGGAAGGAAGTTCTCGCCGTAGATGCCGAGCAGCAGCAAGGGCACCACCCACCAGGCGGTGGCCAGGATGACCCCCGGCACCCACCAGGTGATCAGCTTGCGCTTGCGCGGGCCGTTCGGCCGCGACAGCAGATACAGGCCCACGGGCAGCAGTGACGCCAGCGTCGACGCCGCGTTCACGCCGCCCATGAAGGGGATGAACAGGGCGGAGCGGAACGCCGCGATCCGCGCGGTGACACGGTGGTTGGTGAGCGGGATGAGCACCCACGGCAGGAACGCGCCGGGCAGCGCCGCCGCCGACGTCGACCCGACCACGACGGTGAACGTCGGCCACAGCGCGTACACCACCGCGCCGAGGAGTCGCGAGCCGTGGCTGCCGATGTTCAGCCGCTCCGCGAGCCGCAGCGCGCCCCAGAAGGCGGTGGCGACGATCAGCGAGAGCCACAGCCGCTCGGCCAGCCACACCGGGAGCTGCACGAGGTCGGCCAGGGCGTAGAACGGCAGCATCGGGAAGGCGTAGCCGATGTACTGGTCCTGGATGCCGCCGAAGCCGCCCCGGTCGTGCCACAGCTGGCCGAGGTCGGACAGGAACTGCCAGGGATCGACGGCGACACCGAGCTTGGTGTCGAACGTCATCCGCCCCGGTTGCACGGCGAGGAAGCACACGAGCACCACGGCCCAGAACCCGGCGAGCCAGCGCCGTGAGCGCGGCCCGCGCCCGGGTTCGGGCGCGGGCGCCGTCGGCTTCAGGGCCGCCGGGGGTGGGGACTGGACCGTGGTGGTCATGGACACCGCCTGAGGATGAGGAGGAGGTTCCAGGTGGCGACTTCGCGCACGCCCGGTACCTTCGCCACCGTTTCGGCCCAGAACGGCCAGTACCGGGAGCGGGCCGAGACGACGGTGACATCGTCGCGGGCCCGCACCTGTCTGAGCGTGGGTCCGACGTGGTGCGCGAAGAGGTTCTCGCCGAGCTTGTGCTTGGCGGTTCTGCCGGTGCGGCGCTCGTAGCGGGCGCGGGCCCGCTCGGCGCCGAAGTAGTGCCAGGGCGCCCACTCGTGGCCGCCCCAGGGGGAGTACCAGTTGGTGAACGCCACATAGATCAGTCCGCCGGGGCGGGTGACGCGCACCATCTCGCTGAGGAAGGTCTGGGGGTCGTCGACGTGCTCCAGGACGTTCGAGGAGAACGTGACGTCGGCGACGCCGGAGGCCAGCGGCAGCAGATAGCCGTCGGCGACGACGGAGCCCTCGGGCGGCTTCGCCCCGAGCTCCGTCAGGTCCGGCTCGAAGAGGTATGCCTGCGCGCCGCGCCTGCGGAACTCCTCGGTGAAGTAACCGCCTCCGCCGCCCACGTCGACGACCACCCGGTCCTTGACAGGGAGATGCCGTTCGACCTGGTCGGCGGCGTCCCGGGCGAGCAGCGCGTAGCACCGCTCGGGGTCCTGCTGCTCCCGCAGGAAGGCCCGGAACAGGGTCACGGAGCGGCGCAGCGACGGGTCCTTCACACAGATCCCTTGGCCTTCCGCGGTGCCTCGTGCGCGGCGACGGCCTCCGCGGCCACCGCGCGGAACTGGCGCACCGTGTTCGCCCAGCGGAAGCGCGCGGCGCGTTCCGCGGCGGCCTTGCCGAAGGACCGGCGCCGCTCCGCACTGAGCGCGAGCGTGCACCAGGCGGCGGCGAACGAGCTCTCGCCGTGCGCGAGCAGCCCGGTCACACCGTCCTCTATGGAGTCGCGTACGCCGGGTACGTCGAAGCCGATCGCGGGCGTCGCGCGCACCGCGGCCTCGGTGACGACCAGGCCCCAGCCCTCGACGGCCGACGGGTGCAGGAGCATCCACGCCTCGCAGAGCAGCCGGTGCTTCTCGGCCTCCGAGACATGGCCGGTGAACTGCACGCCGGGGCCCGCGAGCCGTTCGAGCCGCTCCCGCTCGGGCCCCTCGCCGACGATCACCAGGCGGCCGCCGGTGACCGGGCGGACCCGCTCCCACAGCCGAAGGAGCAGATCGACGCGCTTGTACTCGACGAGCCGGCCCATGGCCAGGAAGAGAGGTTCGTCGGAGCGCTCGTGCAGCGGCCCCGGCTCCTCGACGCCGTTGTGCACGACGCGGATGCGGTCACGCTCGACACCGAGGTCCACCAGGGCCGTCGCCGTCGACGGCGAGACCGCCACCAGCAGGTTGCCGCGCTGCGCGCCCGAGAGCGACCAGTGCTCCAGGCGCCGCCCGAGGCGCGCGGCCGGGGCGAGGGGGCCCTGGAAGCGCATCGACCACAGCTCGGTGTGGACGTGGTTGACCAGGCAGAGGGTGGGGCCGCGGTGCCAGAGCGGGGCGAGGTAGGGCATGCCGTTGCACACCTCGACCAGCAGGTCGCAGTCGCCGATCTGGCGGGTGAACGCAGACCGGGCGCGCAGGTAGTGGCCGAGGTCGCCGCCCGCCGACACCACGCGGTAGTCGCGGTAGGCGGCCGGGCCGCCGCAGAGCAGGGTGACCTGGTGACCGTGGGCGGTCAGTCCGTCGGCCAGGCGGTCGACGAGGAGTTCGGAGCCGCCTGCGGCCGGGTTGGCCAGGTCGCGGCGGGCAAGAAAGGCGATCCGGCGGGGCTGTGGGGGAAGCGCCGGAAGGCGTCGCGCGGGCCGCGTTGCGACCGGGCGCAGCGACGACGGCACGTGCTGGGGCATCGGTGCTCCAACTCGTCTCGGGGTGCGGAACTGTGGGGGCTTACGGGTGGCTCCCGGGGTGGGGCCCGGTGGTGCTGGTGGTTCCGTGCTGAGGGGTACGTGCTGTGTGCTGCGGGGCGGGGCCTGGGGCGGTGCGCGCGGGGTGGGACTCGGGGACTGCGGATGATCGATCTGCGCGGCCGTTGTGCTGGGACTGTGCGGGGACTGTGTCTGGGTGGAGTGGATAGTTTTCGCCGCAAGGAACGGCGGGGCTACTCACCGAGGTGACAATTTCGGCCCTTCTTAGACCTGACGTCTCATCACATCGTGGTGGGTTGCAGGGAATTTGGGGACGTTTCGGAATGTGGACCGCTCGCATCCGGTCCTTCACCGTCCCTTCGCGTCCCGTTCGACCCCGATTCCCGGCCACGTACGACGAGGGCGCCGCCGAGCAGCGCCAGGGCGCCGCCCAGGACCACGGACAGCAGCGGAAGCGTCTCGCCCACCAGCTTCAGGCGCGAGCTGTCGTCGTCCGCCAGCTCCACCTGCGCCTTCTGGGTCTTCGTGGTGAAGGCGATGCGCTCACTGTCGAGCAGCACCGTGACGTCCTTCTTGCCCCCGGGTGCCCGCAATGTCTTGCGGGGTCCGAGCGCGGCGTAGATGATCCGGCCCGTGCGCTGGTCGGCGACCAGCTCGACGCCGTGATTGGCGTACCACTCCTCGGCCATGACCTGGCTGCGCTTGGGCAGGCCGACCATCCGCCCGGGCACCTGCCGGGTGCCGGTCTTGGCGGCCTTCACGGTGCCGGTGAAGCGGAGGCCCTCGTACCCCTGGATCTTCTTCTTGCCGCGGTAGGTCAGCGGCACGGTGTCGCCGAGGGTGGGGTCCCACCACAGGTAGGTGCGCTTCTCGACGTCGAAGGGGAACTTCAGGTACGCCTCGCCCTCGAAATAGGGCTTCTCGTCGCAGCAGTGCACGGGCTTGTTGGTCTTACGATCGGTCACCCAGCGTTCGAGCGTCCACTGCAGAGAGTCATGCGGATCGGCCGCGGGCAGCGAGCTGTCGGGGTCGATCGAGGTCGATACGTCCCAGACTGCCCGGCCCGACTTCTCGCTGTCGGCGACGTCGCCGCGCACCTGCCGGGTGATGGTCAGGCGCTGGTCGTGGACGGTCTTGATCTTCTTGGTGTCGAAATAGCTGCCTGTGCCCCGGAAGACGGTGATCTGGTCGATATCGGTCGGCGTGCGCTTGGCGCGCGGTTCGACGTACCAGGCCAGCATCGGCGCCAGGACGAGCAGAAAGGCGCCCAGGCCGAGCAGGACCAGGGACAAGGGCGAGGCTGTGCGGCGCGTCATCCGGGCGCTCCTGCCATGAGAACGAACAGGGGACGAACAGGGGAGGACCGGCCAACTGTGATGGATTACCCACGGGTTGGGGGTCTTCTGCGGTGCTGTTGCCGCCGGAATGTCCGAAATGCTGCGGCAGTGTTTCCACGGGGTTACTGACCCGTATGGGTCGCGAACGCTAGGCGGACCCTTGACGCAGTGTCAATGCGTTGTTGACACTGGGCACCTGCGGAGCGGGGTGGGGACGACCTCCATGCAGAGAGGCTGACCCTGTATGCACCGATTGTTCGCCGCCACGCTGACCGTCGTGGTCGCCGCGGCCCTTGCCGTGGGCGCCGCGCTCGGCATCGTCGCGCTCCTGAACGCCACGCCCGACCAGCCGAACCGGCCGCTCGTGCACTACGAGACCCCCGAGCGGGATCAGTGACCGACGTGGCCGCCGGCCCGAGAAGCGTGTCCGAAAACATCTCCGAAGGCGCCGCCGAGGCAGGCGCCGCAGAGAATGACGTCGGGAACGCCCCCGAGAGTCCGGCCCCCGGATCGTCACGCTCCGCCTGGCGCGATGTGCCGCCCCTCCAGGTGCGCCGGTTCGCCGCGCTCGCCCTGGAGGAGGTGCCGGTCCTCGCCCAGGACATCCTGCGCGAGATCCGCGCCGAGTACCCCGGCCTGCCCGTCGTCCTCGACGACTCCGGCGAGCCCATGGCGCTCGTCGGCATCCGCCGCGCCCTGGAGGGCTTCGTCCAGCAGCTCGCCACCCGGGAGGGCCGGCCGCGCTACCACCCGGAGGTCTTCCAGGAATTCGGCCGCGGCGAGGGCCTGCACGGCCGCAGCCTCGACTCGCTCCAGGCGATCTACCGCCTCGGCGTCCGGCTCGCCTGGCGCCGCCTCGCCGAGATCGGCCAGCAGACCGAGATCCCGCCCCCGGCCATGTACGAGCTCGCCGAATCCGGCTTCGAGTACCTCGACGGCCTGGTCGACCAGTCGGTACGCGGCTACGCGGAGGCCGCCGCCCGGCAGGCCGGCGAGCGCCTGCGCCTGCAGCGCAAACTCATGGAACTGCTGCTCTCCGAGCGGCGGCCCGACGTGTCCGCCGCCTCCGCGCTCGGCGCCGAGAACGGCCTGGACGAGCGCGCCGCCCGCGTCGGCTGGCAACTGCCCGAACGCGTCGCCGTCGGCGTGCTCCTGCGCCCCGCCCGCGAGGCCGTCGCGCCCGCCGTCGGCGAGGGCGTGCTGCTCGACATGGAGGCCGAGCAGCCCCGCATGGTCGTGCCCGACCCGGATGCGGCCGGCCGCCCCGAACTCCTGCGCCGCGCCATGACCGGCTGGTCGGGCGCCATCGGCCCGCCCGTGCCGCTCGCCGACGCCGCCAAGTCGCTGCGCTGGGCCCAGGCGGCGGTCGGCCTGATGGAGCGCGGACTGCTGCCCGCCGGCGAGGTCCTGTACTGCACCGAGCACACCGAGGCCCTCGTCCTGCTCCAGCCCGAGGAGCTCATCGAGGACCTCTCGCGGCGCTGCCTCGCACCCCTGGACCACTGCGGACCCGCCCACGGCCGCCGCCTCGCCCAGACCCTGCTCGCCTGGCTGGAGACGCGCGGCGGCGCCCCCGAGGTGGCCGCCCGGCTCGGCGTGCACCCGCAGACGGTGCGCTACCGGCTGCGCCAGATCAGGGAGCTGTGGGGCGACGAGGTGGACGACCCCGACCGCCGCTTCGAGCTGGAACTGGTGCTGCGGGCCCGCAGGCTGCGGGGCGAACTGGGCCGGACCTGACGGACCCGGCGTACCGGGCACACATGTCGCCGCCCGGACGCGAAGACACGCCGGACGGTTGGGTTCCGCACACAACATTCACAGCTTCGGCTTCCTCCGTACCGGCCCGGGACCTAGCCTCCAAGCCTCATGGACTACTGCCACGCGTGCCACAGGCACCTCAACGGCGCCCTCGCCTGCCCGGGGTGCGGCACTCCGGCCGAAGCCTGTCGTGAGTACGCGGAGGCGCTCTCCGTCCAGGACGAGCCCGAGATCCTCGACGAGGCGGCCGACGAGCAGGAGCCGGGCGGCGGGGTCCGCGGCCGCGGCCGCCGCAGGGAACGCGGCCGCAAGGCGGCCCAGCACCGCCGCAGGCGCCGCGGCCTGCTGCTGATCACCGCCGGCGTCGCGCTGGCCGCGGGCGGCCTGAGCCTCGCCGAACTCGGCACCGAGTCCGCGTCGGACGAGCAGCGGACGGCGTCCGCACCGGACCGCGACGAGTCGTCGGACGGCACGGCGAACGGTTCCGGGAACGCCGAAGGGGCGGCGGACGCGGCGGGCGCGTCCGCCGAGCCGGTGTCGTCGTCCGAGTCGCCCTCGGCGTCGAAGTCCGCGGCGGAGAAGAAGAAGCGGAAGAAGGAGAAGGGCGACAGGGTCGGCACGGACGGGGCGAGCCCGGCAGGCGAGGGCCAGCCGGGCGACGGCACCACCGAGGGAGCGACCGGCGGAAGCGGAACCTCCGGCGGGGCGGATCCCCGGCCCACGTCCGGCACCCCCACGACGAGCCGCCCGCAGCATCCCGGCCCCGACCCGGACCCCTCCACGACGAAGCCGCCGAGCGACCCGCAGGACCCGAGCCCGAGCCCGTCGGAGACGTGCGACCGGTTCCTGTGGTGGTGTACGTGACGTAGGTGGTGTACGTGACGGAGTGGCCGCCGCGCCGACACTGACCGGCGAACCAGCCCCGGCCGCCTCCTACTTCCCGTCGGCCGCGCGCTTCTCGCCGAGCATCCGCCGCAGCAGCCCACGCAGCGAAAGCCGCTCCTCCCGCGAGAGTTCGGCCAGCGGTTCGCGGGCGAAGTCCAGGGACTCCCGCAGACTGCGCGCGGTGCCGAGCCCCTCCTCGGTCGGCGCCGCCAGCTTCACGCGCCGGTCGGCCGGGTCGGGCCGCCGCTCGACGAGGCCGCGTGCCTCCAGGCGGTCCACGATGCCGGTGACGTTCGACGGCTCGCACTTCAGCTTCTGCGCGATGCGCCGCATCGGCAGGGGCTCGATGGAGAGCAGCCCGAGCACCCGCGCCTGCGCGCCGGTCAGCGCGTGCTTGCCCGCGGCGACCTCGTACTCCTCGTAGTAGCGCGCCACGACGTCGCCGATCAGCTCGACGACCTCGAGCGTCAGCGGATCGATCCGGGGGGCGGGCGTGCCGGGCTTCTGGGTGACCATGCCCACCAGGTTACCCATTTACTTGACAACATGAAATATCGAAGCGCATGCTTATTTCAGAACCTGAAGCATTCTGAGCCTGAGGAGGACGCCCCGCATGTCCGTCACCCCCGAGCAGCTCCCGGCCACCAGTCGCGCCTGGCACCTCGTGCGCCGCCCGCACGGCTGGCCCGTCCCGGAGGACTTCGCGCTCCGCGAGGTCCCGGTCGAGGCCCCGGCGGAGGGCCGCGTCCTGGTCCGGAACCTGCACTTCTCGGTCGATCCGTACATGCGCGGCCGCATGAACGACGTGAAGTCGTACATCCCGCCGTTCCAGCTCGACCAGCCCATGGAGGGCGGCGCGGTCGGCGTCGTCGTGGCGTCGAACGCGGACGGCTTCGCGGCGGGCGATCACGTCCTGCACTTCGCGGGCTGGCGGGAGTACGCGTCGGTGCCCGCGCAGCACGCGACGAAGGTGGACCCCGAGGCCGCGCCCCTGTCGGCGTATCTGGGCGTGCTCGGCATGACGGGCCTGACGGCGTACGCGGGCCTGCTCGAGGTCGCGTCCTTCAAGGAGGGCGACGCCGTCTTCGTCTCCGGCGCCGCCGGTGCCGTCGGCAGCGAGGTCGGCCAGATCGCCCGGCTCAAGGGCGCCTCGCGCGTCATCGGCTCGGCCGGATCGGACGAAAAGGTCAAGCTCCTCACCGAGGAGTACGGCTTCAACGCGGCCTTCAACTACCGCGACGAGCGCCCGGTCGCCGAGCAGCTGAAGGAGGCCGCCCCCGACGGCATCGACGTCTACTTCGACAACGTCGGCGGTGAGCACCTGGAGGCCGCCATCAGCCGCCTCAACGTCCACGGCCGCATCACCATCTGCGGCATGATCGCGGGCTACAACGACACCGAGCCGACGCCGGGCCCGCGCAACATGGCCATGATCATCGGCAAGCGGCTGCGGGTGCAGGGCATGCTCGTCCAGGACCACCAGGACCTCCAGCCGGAGTTCGTGCGCGAGGTCGGGGCCTGGGTGCGCTCCGGTGAGCTCAAGTACAACGAGACCGTCTCGCACGGGATCGACAGCGGCGTCGAGGCGTTCCTCGGCATGCTGCGCGGCGAGAACACCGGAAAGATGATCGTCTCCCTCGACGCGTGAGCCGCTGGCTGGGTATTCCAGTATTCCGGTATCCGATAAAGTAATTCCACTATTGCCGGGTCGGCGGGCGCGCGACGCGGCACATCCCAGGAGGAATCGGCAGTTATGTCCATCCAGCAGATAGACGTCAAGTACACCGCCGTGGCCACCGCCGAGAACGGCCGTGACGGCCGTGTCGCCAGCGACGACGGCAACCTCGACGTCGTCGTGAACCCGCCGAAGGAGATGGGCGGCAGCGGCGCGGGCACCAACCCCGAGCAGCTCTTCGCGGCCGGCTTCAGCGCCTGCTTCCAGGGGGCGCTCGGTGTGGTCGCGCGTCGCGAGAAGGCCGACATCTCCGGCTCCACGGTGACCGCGAAGGTCGGCATCGGCGCCAACGGGTCCGGCGGCTTCGGCCTGGAGGTCGAGCTCGTCGCCTCCATCCCCAACGTGGACGCCGCGACGGCCCAGTCTCTCGTGGAGAAGGCCCACGAGGTCTGCCCCTACTCCAACGCCACCCGCGGCAACATCAAGGTGGACCTGAAGGTCGCCTGACGCGCGAAGCGTCTGGGGCGGGACCGCGGTGCCCTCAAGGGGCGCCCCGGTCCCGCCCCTTTTCCGTTCTTCCGTTGCTCACGATGTCGCCCTCCACCGGGGGCATACTGGCGAAGTGGCCTGGAGTGTCGAGGAAGTGACCCGGTGCGTGCAGGGTGCGGCGTCCGAGTCGTCGGACCTGGATGACCTGGCCGTCGAGATCTCACGTCTGGTCGGGCATGTCCTGCCGCACGACGGATTCTGCCTGATGGGCATGGACCCGGTCGCGGGCGCGCCCGCCTTCGCCGCCCGGCGCCACGGATACAGCCCGTACGCGTGCTTCAACCTGGGGATCGGCCACCGCGCCGGCCGCGACCTCAACCCGTTCGGGGAGCTCATCCGTGGTCCCCGCCGAGTCTGCGTCTTCGGCACCGGCTCGCCCAAGAACGACGTCACGGCCCCCTGGCACGAGGTGATGGCCGCCGAGGGGGTCGCCTGTGAACTGCGTGTGGCGCTCACTCTGCGCGGCCGTGCCTGGGGCGGATTCGTGCTGGTGCGTGGGTCGGGGGTGCGGCCGTTCGCCGCGGAGGACGCCGACCGCGCGGTCCGGCTCGGCCCCCTCCTGGCCGCCGCCGTACGGAGCTTCGTCAACAGGACGGGACGGCTGGGGCCCGCGCGCGGCGGCCCCGGCCCCGGAACGCTGATCATCGATGAGTACTACGGGACCAGCTCCGCCACCCCGGACGGGCGGGCGTGGCTGCGGAGCCTGGCCGCGGACCCCCTGCACACCGGCGGCGGCGACCACGCCATCACCCCGATGTGGGGGCCGCTGGTCGCCGCCCGGCGCGGGGACCGGGGCGCCACCACCTGCGTCCCCACGGCCGGCGGCTGGATCGTCATCACCGCACAGCCGCTGGACGGCCGCCTGGACGGACAGGTGGCCGTCACCATCCAGGCGGCCCCCGCCGACCACCTGCTGACCGCCGTGTCCGCCTGGCACGGCATGACGCCCAAGGAACACCTGGTCATCCAGCACGCCCTGGAAGGAATGCAGGTCAAACAGATCGCACGCCACCTGGATCTGTCACCCCACACGGTGAACGACTACTTCCGGGCCGTCTACCGCAAGGTCGGCGTGCACAGCCGGGACGAGCTCATCACGATCCTGACGCACTGAGAGCAGGCGGGAGTTCAAAGGCAGGCTCGGAGAGCCTGCCTTTGAACCGAACGGTTCACCGTCCCGCCCTCGGCGCCGGGTTCGACCGCTCGCGGCTCGGCTACCGCACAGCGAACAGCGCCCGCCCCACCTGGGCGAACACCCCCTTCGGATGCCCCCGGAACAACGGCTCCGTGCCGAAGAGAACCACCCGCGTCGAGCCGTGCGCCCCGCTCACCACGGACGCCTCCCCGGCAGCGTCGGCGGGACCGCCCGCACCGGAGCCGTCGGCCCGCCAGTGCCCGGAGACCAGGGGCTTCCCGCCGGCGTACGCCTGCTCCACCCGCACCCCGTCCCCGAGCCCGGTGAACCACATGGGCGCGTAGACGAAGCTGTACCCGGAGCCCGAACCGGCCACGGGGCCACCGGCGTTGCGCACCCGCACCACCCCGTTGGCATCCCCGTTGCCCTCGACGGCCGTCACGGACAGCAGATCCGCGGCCGAGTTCAGCGCGGCACCCCCGGCGCCCCGGCCGACAAGCCCCCCGCCCCCGGCGAGGAACGCGTCGAGCCGCTTGCGCGCGGGCGCCTTCAACTTTCCGTAGGCGAGCCCGGACGACACGAAGAGCACATCGGCCCCGCGCCAGTCGAAGCCGTCGTTGAGGACGGCCGTGGAGACCGGCACCACGTCGAAGTTCATCTCCCGCAGCGCGAGCAGCTCCCCGGGCGTCACGGCCGCGGCGACCCGCGTGCGCCGCACCGGGTCCCCGCCCCGCGCCTTGGTGGCGGAGAACTCCACGTCGTACTTCTTCGCCGCGTCCCACGCGGCCCGCCGCGCCGCCCCCGGCACGATCACGCCCCCGCCGTCACGCGAGCGGCGCACCGAAATACCCTCCCGGACAAGGGAGTTGAGAGCTGCCACTTCCCGCGGGTCGTCGAGCCGCAGCCGCAGGTCCCCGCGCGGCGCCACGTACCCGACCCGCGCGGCGGAGTCCACCGCCCGCGACGGAACGGCCGCCGGGCTCCCCTTCTTCGCGGACACCACGGACGCGCCCCACAACCGGCCCAGGCTCCAGCCCGAGATGTCGTACATGGCCGACACCTTGTCGCTGATGTCACGCCCGTCCGCGAGGATCACGTTCGCGATGCCCCGCTTGGGCTGGCGCATGTCGACGACGTACGACCCCTTCTCGTACGAGGCTCCGCCGAGGCGGAAGTCCCGGGTGGCGCGCCGGACTCGGACGTCGTTGGCGAGGAGGTGGTCGACGAGACGGGAAGCGGCGGCGCCGGAGCGCTGCCGCTCGCCCGCCGGGATCACGTACGCGCGCGGGAAGTCGGCCGTGTAGACGTCCTCCGGGCCGATGCCGGGCACGCCCGGCACGGTCTCCTCGGAGACCTCCACCTGCTGCGCGCCCGCGGCCCCGCGCCGGAACACCTCGATCTGGTCGTCGATCAGCGAACGCCGGTGCTCGCGCGCGTAGTCGAGGGTGGCCGTCATGGCCGCGCCCGCGATGTCCGTGTTGATGGCGGAGCGGCGGCGCAGCTCGGCGGTGGGCCGGGAGTCGTACTCCTCGTTGTTGACCTGCATCGGGAACTCGATGGTGTGCGCCGCGACCGTGCCGTGGAACGGCATGTACTGCGGGGTGAAGATCGGCGGCCAGTCGTCCCAGCCCTCCTCCTGGTCGCGGAAGGGGATGATCGCGGGCTGCACGCCGTCCTTCGCCTCGGTGTAGCCGAGGCCGTTGACGGCCTTCTCCATGCCGAGGGCGTTGGCGTAGCTGTTCTTCAGGAACAGGTCGTACTCGTAGTTCTCGCCGTGCGGCGGTGTGGTCGGCTCGATCAGCGTGCCGTTCACGTACCCGTGCAGGTCGATCATCACGGCGGGCTGCTTGTCGATCGCGATCTGCCGCACCGCGCGCGCCTCGGGCTGCGTCGCGGTGATGAAGTCGCGGTTCAGGTCGAAGCCGTTGGCGTTCTCGCGGGTGCCCGCGATGCGCCCGTCGGGGTTCATCGTGACGTTGAAGTAGAGGCGGTGGTGCGCGAGCAGGTCGCGGGTCTTGCCGTCCTTGGCCTTCGCGAGCTTCTCGATGAGCTTCAGGGCCGCGTCGGTGCCCTCCCACTCGTTGCCGTGGATGTTGTTGTTGATGAACACCGGTGTCTTGTACGCGGACTTGAGGGCCTTGTCCTTGGCGGCGGCCCCGGGCGCGTTCTCGATGCGCTCGCGCA
This sequence comes from Streptomyces aurantiacus JA 4570, assembly GCF_000414115.1. Taxonomy (GTDB): domain Bacteria; phylum Actinomycetota; class Actinomycetes; order Streptomycetales; family Streptomycetaceae; genus Streptomyces; species Streptomyces aurantiacus_A. The sequence continues at coordinate 31,489 of NZ_AOPZ01000228.1, read as the reverse complement.
TCTTCTCCTGCCGGGCGGCCTCGCGCGCCGACTCGGGCGCCGTGACCGTCACCAGATACAGGTCGTGTCCGCCCGCCGAACGCCCGGCGATCTCCACGCTCACCCGGTCGCCGACGCCCTGGACCTTGTTCAGCCTGGGGGCGATGGCGTGGTACGGGGTGAGGCCCAGCTTGATGGACTTGTCGGCCGGGTTCTTCGGGACCGCGTCCAGGCGCTGTTCGCGCGGGTAGCCGCGGCCCTTGCCGGTGTCCCGGCCGGGTGCGGCGGCGCCGTCCAGGGCGCGGGCCGCGGCGCCCTCCGGCGTCCGCGCGGCCCGGTCGGGCGAGTCGAGCGGGGCCTCGTCGCGGATCACCGGGCGCGGCGCGGGATCGGCGCTCGCGCCGGCCGGGGTGAGCACCGTGAACAGCAGTGTGCCCGCGGCGGCCGACGCGGTGAGGAGAACGGGTCTGGATGGCCGGGATATGCCCATACGTACCTCCGGAACATGGGTCGTGCGCCGACCCGAGAGATCAGTACGGGAGGTCTACAGGCTGAATCCGCCTACAACAAGGGGGTATTCGCGGAACGTTCACCTCCCGCGCACCAGGTCCGGGGCACCGCGCCTGGCCGGATAAGGTGTGCCGCATGCGTGAACTGGGTCAGGGCTTCGGCTATCTGGTGAAGGGACAGCGCTGGGTCGCCCAGCACGGCAAGCAGTACGGGTGGGGGCTGCTGCCGGGACTCATCACCCTCGTGCTGTACGCGGCGGCGCTCGTCTCGCTCGCCCTGTGGGGCACCGACCTGGTGTCCTGGGCGACGCCGTTCGCCGACGACTGGTCCGACCCGTGGCCGGGCCTGTTCCGCGGCTTCCTGACGGTGCTGCTCTTCGCCCTGGCGCTGCTCCTGTCCGTGGTGACCTTCACCGCGGTGACGCTCGTGATCGGCGAGCCCTTCTACGAGTCGCTCTCCGAGCAGGTCGACATCTCCGTGGCCGGCTTCGCCCCCGAGTCGGGCCTGCCGCTCTGGCGCGAACTGCTGATCTCCGTACGCGACAGCCTGCGCGTCGTCGTGCGGGCCGCGCTGTGGGGCGTGCTGCTCTTCGGCCTCGGCTTCGTGCCCGTCGTCGGCCAGACCGTGATCCCCGTCATCGGCATCTTCGTCACCGGCTTCTTCCTGGTCGAGGAGCTGACGGCGGTCGCGCTCGGACGCCGCGGGGTGCGGCTGCGCGACCGCCTGGCCCTGCTCAGGTCCCGCAAGACCCTGGCGTGGGGCTTCGGCGCGCCCCTCGCGGTGGCGTTCCTGGTGCCGTTCGTCGCCGTGTTCCTGATGCCGGGGGCGGTGGCCGGGGCGACGCTGATGGCACGGGACCTGATGGGCGAGGACGCCTCCGGCGCGGATGACACGGACGACGGCGCCGCTGACCCCCGGGCCCCCGTATCGGCCTGAACGGCCTCGTCCTCCAGTTACGGGAAGGGGCGGGACTGGGGCGCCCCCGCGAGGCCCCAGCGCTAGCGCTCCACCGCCGTCACCACGATCCGCCGCACCTGCGCGATGATGTCGACCCGGTTGCGTACGAACTCGGCGTCCGTGACCTCCCCGGTCGCCGGATCGGTGTTCCCCGCCCCGAACTGCAGCACCGGCGTGTGCACATGCCCACCGGGCAGCCTGTCGTGCAGCCCGAGCCGATCGCGCAGCAGCGTCGCCCGATAGGCGATCTCGTTGGACAGATAGTCACCACCGCCACCCGCACGGGCCGTCGAGCCCGGAGTCGGCCCGTCCGGCCGCTGGACGGGTGCGGTGCCGCCCGCCGGGATCTCGGTCACGGCCGTGTTGTCGTACACGGGGAACCGTCCGGTGTCCGCCGCGACGATGTCCTTGTACGGCAGCGTGGTCGTCGTCCACTGCGGCTGCGACGCGGGGTCGGCGACCGGGACCAGGCCGGTGCTCGACAGGTTCTCGTTGTCCCCGAAGCCGCCGCGCCAGGCCCCGTTGGTGCGCTCGATGTCGAACTTGCCGACCCGGCCCTGGCTGACGGTCGTGAACAGGTCGACGCGCGGCAACTGCCGCCGCAGCGTCCGCTCCACCTCCCCCTCGGCGAAGTCCGTCCAGCGCACCGGGAACACGGCGGTCTCGATGCGCACGGGCCCGGCGGCGGTCCGTACGACGGTGCCGTCGAGGGCGAGGGCGGTGGCACCGGACGGGTTGCTGATGCGGGTGTCCCGGTCGAGCGTGAAGGGGTCGAAGCCGGTGACGAGTACCCGCTTGATCCGGTGCCCCTTGGGGTAGCGGATCGTGTCCTGGCCCCGGGACGTCGTCTCCAGCGACCCGAGCAGCCGCTGCCTGCGCGCGTCCCCGAGCTCGAACCCGCGCGGCTCCCACGCCCGCAGCGCCCGCGTCATCCCGAGCCGCGCCCAGTACAGCGGCCGGTCGTCGTCCTTGCTGAGATCGCCGGTCACGGGACCGCGCCCCTGCGCCCGCTCCACCGCCCGCCGCCACAGCGACTGCCCCTGGCGTGCGACGAGACGCTCGGCCGCCTGGTAGGAGCGGACCCGGCCGAGGTCCCGCGCGAAGCCGGGCGCCACGCCGTCGAACCCGCTGCGCCGCAGGATCTCCTGGGGCACGGCCCGGTCGAGCCGCTGCTCCTCGACGGTGGGCGAATCGGAGGCGTTGGCCGAGGTGTTGGCGGAGTCGGCCGTGGCGGGCGACGCGGAGACGCCGAGCAGCAGCGCGACACCCAGCACGCCGAGCCGCCGCCCGAGTATCCCGGGGGTGGGACCGGGGGTGAGGGACGAAGCCACGTGAGTCCTTCCGTTGCAGGTGAGGTGGCGGAAGTATCGCGGGACGGGGGAGGTGAGCGCTACGGGTTCCGGGTCACAAGCCGCGCCGCGTCCCGCAGTGCGGCGACGAACGGCTCCGCGCTCGGCACCCGCGACCGCCCCCGAGCCGTCGCCGCGTACACCGCCCGCGCGGGCGCGCCCGCGTCCCGCACCGGCACCAGGGCGATGTCCGGCCGCACCCCCTGCGCCGCGAGCGCCGGGACCAGCGTCACGCCCAGACCCGCGGCCACGTACCCCTGCTTGGCGGTCCACTCGCCCACCACGTGGGCGACCCGGGGCCGGAAGCCGTGGCGCAGCGCCGCGTCGAGGAGGGAGCCGGCCGGCTCGGCGCTGCCGGACACCCAGTCGTCGTCGGCGAACCGGTCCAGGTCGACGAGGGGCTCGCCCGCCAGGGGGTGGTCGGCGGGCACCGCGACGTACAGCGTCTCGTCGAGGAGATGGTGCAGCTCGAAGACGTCCTCGGGCAGCGGGCCGCCCGTCGTCGACACCACCGCCAGGTCGAGGTCGCCCTCCGTGAGGCGCCCGAGCAGCGGCCGCGTGAAGCCCTCCTCGCGGGCGAGGGTCACTCCGGGGTGCCGCTCGCGGAACAGCGCGAGTGCCCGCGGCACCAGCGCCGCGTCCGCCGTCGCGAACGCCCCGAACCGAAGGAGCCCGCCCGCAGCGCCGTCCAGGTCCGCCAACTCCCGCCGCATCCGCGCCAGTTGGGCGAGCGCCGCCTCCGTGTGCGGCAGCGCGGACCGGCCGTGCGCGGTGAGGCGTACGCCGCGCGGCAGCCGGTCGAAGAGGGGCGCGCCGCCGAACGCGGTCTCCAGGGCGGCGATCTGACGGGACACGGCGGACTGCGTCCAGCCCAGGCGGCGCGCGGCCACGGTGAAGGAGCCGTGCCGGGCCACTTCTAGGAAAGCGCGCAGCCAGACGGTGGACACATCACTCGACCCATCACTTGACTCATGCTGATCCCGCATGGCTGACATGCTAGACATTCGCTTGTCGCATCATTTGCCCGGACCTAGCGTCGTACCCATGGACGAACGCACCACGGAACACCCTCAGGGCCGACAGCACGTCGCGTTTCTCGGGCTAGGGCACATGGGTGCCCCGATGGCCGCCCGCCTCCGGGCCGCCGGGCATCCGCTGACCGTCTGGAACCGCACCGCCGCCAAGGCGGAACCCCTCGTCGCCGCGGGCGCGCGGCTCGCCGCCACGCCCGCGGACGCGGTGCGCGACGCCGACGTGGTCCTCACGATGCTGGCGGGACCCGAGGCGCTGCGTTCGGTCGCCGACGAGATCGTGCCGGTGCTGCGGGAGGGCGTCCACTGGGTGGAGATGTCGACCGTCGGACCGGACGCGGTAAGGGAGTTGGGGGAGCGTGTGCCGGACGGCGTCACGCTCGTCGACGCGCCCGTCATGGGCAGCACGGACAAGGCCGCGACGGGGGAGCTCGGCATCCTCGCGGGCGGGGACGCCGCCGCCGTCGAGTCCTTGCTCGCCGCCCTCGGCACCGTGACCCGCACCGGTCCGCTCGGCTCCGGCGCCGCGCTCAAGGTCGTCGTGAACACCGCCGTGCTCGGCGGGGTCGCCCTGGTCGCGGAGGCGATGGCCCTGGCCGACGCGCTGGGCCTGGACGAGGAGGTGGCGCGCGGCGCCCTGGCCCGCGGTCCGCTCGCGGGCGCGGTCGCCCGTGCCTTCGCCGACGACGTGCACTTCGGCAACGACCTCGCGGCGAAGGACGTCGCGCTGGCCACGAGCGCGGCGCGGCTGCCCGCGACGGAGGCGGTCCGCGCCCACTACGAGGCCGCGGTGGCGGACCCTGCCGTGGCCCACGAGGACATCGCCCGGGCCGTCCCCCACATCCGCGCCCGTACGGCGTGACCTCAGAAAGTCCCGACCTCAGAAGACCCTCACCTCAGAAGACCCTGACCTCAGAGAAAACAGAAAGGCGGAACACCGCCCCCATGCACATCACCCTCGACAACCCCGCCACCGCGCCCCGGCCCCTGGGCCCCTACTCCCAGGTCGCCCGCGTCCAACTCGCGGACGGCAGTGCCCTGTTGTACCTCTCCGGGCAGATCGCCGACGGCGCGGACATCACCGCGCAGAGCCACGGAATCTTCGCCACCCTGACCGCCCTCCTGGAGGCCCACGGCGCGGCCCTCGCCGACATCATCAACATCCGCACGTTCCTGACGGACATGGACGACCTCCCCGGCTACGCCGCCGTACGCCGCACGTATCTCACCGGCACACCTCCCACGAGCACCACCGTGGCGGTGCCCCGCCTCTTCAGGCCGGAAGCGCTGATCGAGGTGGACGTGGTCGCGGCACTCCCGGCAATCGAGGACCGTAGCTGACCGCAAGTCCTTCTACGTTCATGGCATGACGAAAACGCAGCACACCCAGAACACCCAGAACACCCAGAACACCCGGACGACCAAGAACACGTACCTCGTCGCCGGAGCCACCGGAACCGTCGGCCGCGAGGTCGTCCGCGAACTCCTGGAGCGCGGGCAGGCGGTGCGCGCGCTGACCCGCGACCCGGCGAAGGCGGACTTCCCGGAGGGCGTCGAGACCGTGCGGGGCGACCTCGCGGATCCCGCGACGCTCAAGGCCGCCCTTCAGGGTGTCACCGGCCTGCACCTGATCACCTTCACCGGCGGCTACGAGCCCCTGGAGACCGGCCCCGAGATCCTCGCGCTGGCCCGCGAGGCCGGGGTGCGGCGGATCACCGTACTCCACGGCGGTGACCAGACTCCGCTGCAGGCCGCGGTGTGCGCGGGCGAGCTGGACTGGACGGTGGTCATGCCGGTGGAGTTCATGGCGAACTCCCTGGAGTGGGCGGAGGCGGTGCGGGCCGAGGGCGAGGTGCGGGCCCCGTTCGCCGACCGGCTCAGCGCGCTGGTGCACGAGGGCGACATCGGCGCGGTGATCGCGGTCGCGCTCACCGAGGAGGGACACGCCGGGCAGGAGTACGTCGTGACCGGACCGCAGGCTCTCACGGTCCGCGAGAAGGTGGCGGCCCTGGCCGAGGCGCGGGGCTCGGAGATCGCGCTGGTCGAGCTGACGGAGGAGGAGGCGGCGGCCGGGATGCGGGCCCAGGGGCACGACGACGCGACCATCGCCTGGCTCCTCGACGTCTACAAGAACACCCCGCCCGTGGGTCGCACGGTGACCGACACCGTCCCGCGCCTCACCGGCCGCCCGGCCCGCACGTTCGCCCAGTGGGCGCGCGAGCACGCCGCGTCCTTCGGGCGGGCGTAGCCCCAGGAGGCGGCGCTACCCCTGCGACCGGGAGGCCGTGACCCCCCGGAACGCCATCTCCGCGAGCCGCGACTGCCCTTCCTTGCTCGGGTGGAACCAGTCCCAGTGGCTCAACTGGTCCCCGTCGAAGCGGAAGTCGAAGACGGCGCCGTCGTCGTACCGGCAGCGCCGGTCCTTCGCGCAGACGTCCTTGAGCACCTTGTTGTACGCCACCACCCGTGCCTGCACGGACGCGCGGCGGTCGGTGGCGGCGCGGTTCATGGAGTCGGCGTCGGCGAGCATCGAGGCGCAGATCCCGAGCTTCCACACCTGCTTGCCGAGCTGGTTGGTGCGCCCCGTCGACCAGAGCCGCTTGAGGTCGGGCACGCTCATGACGTACACCTGCGCCTTGGGCGCCTCGCGCCGCAGCGTCCGCAGGGACTCCTGGAAATCGGCCCGGAAGTCCGCCACGGAGGTCATCCGGTCGACCGACGGGCGGCAGGCGTCATTGGCGCCGGCCATCACCGTCACCAGCTCGGGTTCGTGCGCCGCGGCCCGCGTCATCTGCTCCGGCAGATCGGCCATCCGCGCGCCGGTCTTCGCGTGGTTCCAACTGTGCGTCGCCGCCCGCTGCTTGCCGAGCAGCCGCTGCGCGAGGCTGCGCACCCCGTCGTCGCTGCCGGTCGCCCAGGACGCCTCCGGGCAGTCGGAGAGGACCGAGCAGGCGTCGAAGCCGCGCGTGATGGAGTCGCCGACGGCGGCGAGGGAGCGCGGGCCGGTGTCCCAGACGGGCGCCGGCTCGGGGGCCGCTCTGTCCTGGGCGGACGGCCCGTTCGGCGCCGTGGCGTCGCCGCCGGACGCGTCACACGCGGTGAGCGTGGCGAAGCCGGTGAGAGCCGCCGTCGCGAGGGCGACGGCGGCCCGCTTGCGGTGCCTTGAATTCCGCATCCTCGTCCCCTCTGTCGTCCAACGTGACGTCGTACGGGCCCTTCGGGTTGCGTCCTGCTGAGTGTTGATATGCCCCGTCCGTCCCCGCTCGGGTGCGCCCGGGCACCCAGCCGGGGGTTTCCGCGCCTCCCAGCGAGTGAAACCTGGGAGTTTCCCGGCATGCGGACCGACGGTACGTCACACTCCTTGCCTCGCCGCACGGTAGCCTCGCCACCCAGTGGCACCCGCTTTTCTCGGTTCCGCTAAATTACATCACGTCACATCTGTCCCCTTTTCTTGACTTTCTCCGTTTTCGCGGAATTCGGGGAATATCGCTCGGCACGGGCGCGAGGCCGCTGGGGAAGGCGTACCTCGTCCCACACTGGAGGTCCCGGTGACGACACGTGGAGTTCTGTACGTGCACTCCGCACCGCGCGCGCTGTGCCCGCACGTCGAGTGGGCCGTCGCGGGCGTGCTCGGCGCACGCGTCAGCCTCGACTGGATCCGACAGCCCGCGGCACCCGGCACCTGGAGATCCGAGTTCTCCTGGCAGGGCTCGGCCGGCACCGCCTCCAAGCTCGCCTCCGCGCTGCGCGGCTGGGACCTGCTGCGCTTCGAGGTCACGGCCGAGCCGTCCGGGGCGGTCGAGGGCGAGCGGTACAGCGCGACGCCCCGGCTCGGCATCTTCCACGCCGTCACCGGCATCCACGGCGACATCCTGATCCCGGAGGACCGGCTGCGCGCCGCCCTCGCCCGCTCCCAGAGCGGCGAGAGCGACCTGGAGGCCGAGGTGGCGAGGCTCCTCGGCAAGCCCTGGGACGACGAACTGGAGCCGTTCCGCTACGCGGGCGAGGGCGCGCCGGTGCGCTGGCTGCACCAGGTCGTGTGAGCGCACGTACGACGAGGGCCCACCCGGTCAGACCGGGTGGGCCCTCGTCGTACGTACCGTGAGCGGCCGTCAGACCGTCCGGAAGGCGAGCACCACGTTGTGGCCGCCGAAGCCGAACGAGTCGTTGAGGGCCGCGATCGTGCCCTCGGGCAGCGGGCGGGCCTCGCCGCGGATGACGTCCGCGTCGACCTCGGGGTCGAGGTTGTCGACGTTGATCGTCGGCGGGGCGATGCGGTGCTTGAGCGCGAGGACCGTCGCGACGGTCTCCACGCCGCCCGCGCCACCGAGCAGATGACCGGTCATCGACTTCGTCGAGGCGATCGCCATGTGGTCGACGTCGTCGCCGAACGCCTGGCGCAGTGCCTTGATCTCACCGACGTCGCCCTGCGGCGTCGAGGTCGCGTGCGCGTTGATGTGCGCGATCTCGGTCGGCTTCAGGCCGGTGTTGTCGACCAGGTTCTGCAGCGCCTTCGCGATGCCGTTGCCGGACGGCTCGGGCTGCGTGATGTGGTGCGCGTCCGCCGAGATGCCCTGGCCGACCGCCTCCACGTAGATCTTGGCGCCGCGGGCCTTGGCGTGCTCCTCGGACTCCAGGACCACCACGCCCGCGCCCTCGCCGAGCACGAAGCCGTTGCGGTCGCGGTCGTAGGGGCGGGACGCGCCCTGCGGGTCGTCGTTGTTCTTCGACATCGCCATCATGTTGCCGAACGCGACGATCGGCAGCGGGTGGATGGCCGCCTCGGTGCCGCCGGCGACCACGATGTCGGCGCGGCCGGTGCGGATCATCTCGATCGCGTAGCCGATGGCCTCCGCGCCGGACGCGCAGGCCGAGACCGGGGTGTGCACCCCGGCGCGGGCGTTCAGGGCGATGCCGACGTTCGCCGCGGGCGAGTTGGGCATCAGCATCGGGACCGTGTGCGGGGAGACGCGGCGTACGCCCTTCTCCTTCAGCACGTCGTACTGCTCGAGGAGCGTCGTCACGCCGCCGATGCCGGAGGCGACGACGGCGCCCAGGCGGTCGGGGTCGACGTCCGGGCCCTCGGCGGCCTCGCCGGCCCTGCCGGTGAAGCCCGCGTCCTTCCAGGCTTCCTGGGCAGCGACCAGCGCGAACTGCGCCGAGCGGTCGAGCTTGCGGGCCTGCGGGCGCGGGATGGTCTCCGTCGGCTCGACGGCGATGCGGCCGGCGATGCGGACCGGCAGCTCGGCCGCCCAGTCCTCGTCGATGAGGCTGATCCCGGAACGGCCGGCGAGCAGGCCCTCCCAGGTCGAGGCCGCGTCGCCACCCAGCGGTGTGGTTGCGCCGATACCGGTGACGACCACGGTGCGATTGGTCGAGTTCACTGGATTTCTCTCTCCACGATTTGGTTCAGATGCGGATGCGGCGGCGCCACCGCCGGGTGGCGGCTGGCATGAGCCCCGGCCGGCACGAGCCTGCGGTCGTCAGGCCCGGGCTGATGTCAGCCCTGGTGCTCGAGGATGTACTTGGTGGCGTCGCCGACGGTCTTGAGGTTCTTGACGTCGTCGTCCGGGATCTTCACGTCGAAGCGCTCTTCGGCGGCGACGACGACCTCGACCATGGACAGCGAGTCGACGTCCAGGTCGTCGGTGAAGGACTTGTCCAGCTGGACGTCCTCGACCGGGATGCCGGCGATCTCGTTCACGATCTCGGCGAGACCGGCGACGATCTCTTCCTGAGTGGCGGCCATGTTGGCGCTCCTTCGTATGTATCCAGAGGGTGTGAAGGCATCCGCGTGGATCCGAAGATCCGCAGCGGGTGCCTAGGGGAGGGTAACGACCGTGGCGGCGTACACGAGACCCGCCCCGAAGCCGATGACGAGCGCGGTGTCGCCGCTCTTCGCCTCACCGGTCGCCAGGAGCCGCTCCATCGCGAGCGGGATCGAGGCGGCCGAGGTGTTGCCGGTGGTCTCCACGTCACGGGCGACCGTGACGTGCTCCGGCAGCTTCAAAGTCTTCACCATCGAGTCGATGATCCGCATGTTGGCCTGGTGCGGAATGAAGACGTCCAGGTCGTTCGCGGTGATTCCGGCCGCGTCCAGCGCCTGCTGGGCGACCTTCGCCATCTCGAACACGGCCCAGCGGAACACCGCCTGGCCCTCCTGCGTAATGGCAGGGAACTTGGTGGGCGCGCCCGTGCGGTACGCCTCCCAGGACTCGGTCTGCTTGATGGTCTCGGACTTGTCGCCCTCCGAACCCCACACCGTGGGGCCGATGGCCGGCTCCTTGGCGGGGCCGACGACGACGGCGCCGGCACCGTCACCGAACAGGAAGGCCGTCGAGCGGTCCTCCAGGTCGGTCAGGTCGCTGAGCCGCTCCACGCCGATGACCAGCGCGTACTCCGCGGAGCCGTCGACGACCATGCCCTTGGCGAGGGTCAGGCCGTAGCCGAAGCCGGCGCAGCCAGCGGAGATGTCGAACGCGGCGGGCCGGCCCGTGCCGAGCTTGTCCGCGATCTCGGTGGCGATGGCCGGGGTCTGCTTGAAGTGCGACACCGTGGAGACGACCACGGCGCCGATCTGCTCGGGCCGGATGCCCGCGTCGGCGATCGCCTTGCCGGCCGCCTCGACGGACATCGCCGACACGGTCTCCTCCTCGGAGGCCCAGTGGCGGGTCGCGATGCCGGAGCGGGAGCGGATCCACTCGTCGGACGAGTCGATCTTCTCGAGGATCACCTCGTTGGGCACCACACGGGTCGGGCGGTAGCCGCCGACGCCCATGATGCGCGCGTGCGCGGCGCCCCGACTGGGCTTGATCTTCGCCATGCTCTCCAGCTCCTTCTCAGGCGTCCGTCGCGGCCGCGGCGTCGGCCGCTGTGATCTCGGCGGTCTCGGCGATGAGCGCGCGGGCGGCGTCGAGGTCGTCGGGCGTCTTCACGGCCAGGGTCCGCACGCCCTTGAGGGCGCGCTTGGCGAGACCGGTCAGGGTGCCGCCGGGGCACACCTCGATCAGCGCCGTGACCCCCAGCTCCCGGAACGTGTCCATGCACAGGTCCCAGCGCACCGGATTGGCGACCTGGCCGACCAGACGGGCCACGACGTCGGAGCCCTGGGTGACGGCCTTGCCGTCGCGGTTCGAGAGGTACGTCAGCTTCGGGTCCGCGACGTCGAGGTCCTTGGCGGCCTCCTCGAGCGCGGCGACCGCGGGCGCCATGTGGTGCGTGTGGAACGCGCCCGCGACCTTCAGGGGCACGACCTTGCGGACGCCCTCGGGCTTGTCCTCGGCGAGCGCGGCCAGCTGTTCGGCGGTGCCGGCGGCCACGATCTGGCCCGCGCCGTTCACGTTCGCCGGGGTCAGGCCGAGCTTCTCCAGGTGCGCCAGGGTGACCTCGGGGTCGCCGCCGAGCAGCGCCGCCATGCCGGTCTCCGTCACGGCCGCGGCGTCGGCCATGGCCAGACCCCGCTTGCGTACGAAGCGCAGCGCGGCGTCCTCCGACAGCACCCCCGCGTACGCGGCGGCGGTGATCTCACCCACGCTGTGACCCGCGACGGCGCCCGGCGAGACGGGTCCGCTGTCACCCAGTGCCGCGGCGGAGAGCAGGCCGGCGGCCACAAGGAGCGGCTGCGCCACGGCGGTGTCACGGATCGCGTCCGCGTCCGCCTGCGTGCCGTAGTGGGCGAGGTCGAGCCCGATGGCGTCCGACCAGGCGGCGAGGCGGTCGGCGGCGCCGGGGAGGTCGAGCCAGGGGGTCAGGAAGCCGGGCGTCTGAGCGCCTTGGCCGGGAGCGACGAGTACGAGCACTCTCACACTCTCTCTTGTGGACAGTACGAACCGCCCGTGGGGACAGGGACGAAGAACGGCTGAGGGAATTGTAGGGCCCCGACAAAGACTCAGCTCTGGGGATCACCGTCGGCGAGACGTCCCAGGATCAGCGCGATGCGCAGCGTGAACGCCGAGCGCACATCCGAGGGGGACCAGCCGGTGACGTCAGTCACACGTCGAAGCCGGTAGCGCACGGTGTTGGGATGCACGAACAGCATCCGGGCGGCGCCCTCCAGGCTGCTCGCCTGTTCCAGATAGACGCTGAGGGTCTCCAGGAGCGCGGAACCGGCCTCTTCGAGCGGTCTGTAGATCTCCTCCACCAGTTGTTCGCGCGCCGCCGGATCGCCCGCCATCGCCCGCTCGGGCAGCAGATCGTCCGCGAGCACCGGGCGCGGGGCGTCCTGCCAGGCACCGCACGCCTTCAGGCCCGCGGCGGCGGCCTGCGCGGAGCGGGTGGCGGCGAGCAGGTCCGGCACGATGGGGCCGGCCACGACGGGACCGGCCGCGTACGGGCCGATCAGGGCCTTGGCCACGGCCAGGGGGTTGTCGTTGCCGCCCGCGATGACGACCAGACGGGCGCCGAGCACACCGGTGAGGACCTGGAGCTTCGCGTGCCGCGCGGCCCGGCGGATGGCCTCGACGGTGAGCTCGCTGTCACCGTCGGGCGCGGTGCCGAGCACCACACACACATGTTCCGGCGAATTCCAGCCAAGGGCCGCGGCACGCGAGACGGCCCCTTCATCGGCCTCCCCGGAGAGGACCGCGTTCACCACGAGCGACTCCAGGCGCGCGTCCCAGGCACCGCGTGCCTCGGCGGCCTGTGCGTACACCTGCGCGGTGGCGAAGGCGATCTCGCGGGCGTAGACGAGCAGCGCCTCGCGCAGCACGCCCTCGTCGCCGGGCGCCGCCACCTCGTCGATGGCGGACTCCATCACCTCGATGGTGGTCCGCACCATTTCCACGGTCTGGCGCAGCGTGATCGCCCGGGTCAGCTCGCGCGGCGCGGTCCCGAAGACGTCCGTGGAGATCGCCTGCGGGGCGTCCGGATGCCGGAACCACTCCGTGAACGCGGCGATACCGGCCTGCGCGACCAGACCGATCCAGGAGCGGTTCTCCGGTGGCATCGCCCGGTACCAGGACAGCGTCTCGTCCATGCGCGCGATCGCCTGCGCCGCGAGGCTGCCGGACGACTTCTCCAGGCGCTTCAGGGTCGCGGCGTGCGCGTGGGCGCGGTGGCCGCGCCGGGCGTCGTGGCCGGCGTCCTGGTGGGCTTCGTTCGCTGAGGGTTCGGGCACGGGGACAAGACTGCCTTATCGGGACGGCGGCGTGCGGTGCCGGGTCTAACGTGGGGACGTGATTGATGTACGGCGCTCCGGCGAGCGCTATCCCGGGGGTGACCCCATGGCGGGGATCGACTCCTTCCACGCCTTCTCCTTCGGGCCCTACTACGAGCCCCACAACCTCCGCTTCGGCGCGCTGCTCGCCTGCAACGAGGAGCATCTGGCGCCGGGCGCCGGCTTCGACGAACACCCGCACAGCCACACCGAGATCGTCACCTGGGTGGTCACGGGCGAGCTCACCCACCGCGACTCCGCGGGCCACGAATCGGTGATCCGCCCCGGCGACGTCCAGCACCTCAGCGCGGGCGCCGGCGTCCGGCACGTCGAGCGCAACGCGGGCCCGGAGCCGCTGGCCTTCCTCCAGATGTGGCTGGCCCCCCTGGAGCCCGGCGGCACCCCGTCCTACGGCATCGTCCGCGGCATCGCCGACTCCACCCCCTACGCCGTCCCCGCGGCGGGCGCCCTCCTCCACGTACGCCGCCTCACCCCCGGCGAACGCACGGCCCTCCCGGACGCCCCCGCGCTCTACGTCCACGTGGTCCACGGCGAAGTGGCCCTGGCGGAGGAGGAGTTGGGCCCGGGGGACTCGGCGCGGGTGACGGGGGAGTCGGGGTTGGACGTGGTGTCGTACGGGGGGCGGGCGGAGCTGCTGGTGTGGGAGATGAGCTAGGTCCGCGGCGGGCCTACAGCTCGGCCAGCACCGCGTCGGTGAACGGGGGCCAGACCTCCACGGCCCACGGCCCGAAGGCCCGGTCCGCCAGGGCCACGCACGCCGCTCCCGCGTCGGGGTCGATCCACAGGAACGTTCCGGCCTGTCCGAAGTGACCGAAGGTCCGCGGCGAGGACGAACTGCCCGTCCAGTGCGGCGACTTCCCGTCCCGGATCTCGAACCCGAGCCCCCAGTCGTTGGGGTTCTGATGCCCGTACCCCGGCAGTACGCCCTTGAGCCCGGGGTAGGTCACGGACATCGCGGCCGCGACGGTCCGCGGATCGAGCAGCCGCGGCAGCTGCACCTCGGCCGCGAACCGCACGAGGTCGTCCACCGTCGACACCCCGTCCTTCGCGGGCGAAGCCCCGCCGTCGAGGTACGTCGAGGACATCCCGAGCGGCTCGAGCACGGCCTGCCGCAGATAGTCGGCGAAGGGAATCTCGGTCGCCTTGGCGATGTGCTCGCCGAGCACCTCGAACCCGGCGTTGGAGTACAGCCGCCGCGTCCCCGGCGCCGCCACCACCTCGTGCTCGTCGAAGGCGAGCCCACTGGTGTGCGCGAGCAGGTGCCGCACGGTCGCCCCCTCGGGTCCGGCGGGCTCGTCCAGCTCGATCGCCCCCTCCTCGTACGCGACGAGGACCGCGTACGCCGCGAGGGGTTTGGTGACCGAGGCGAGCGCGAAGCTGCGCTCGGTGGGCCCGTGGGTCCCGGCCACCGTGCCGTCCGCGCGGACTACGGCGGCGGCAGCGGTCGGGACCGGCCAGTTCTCGATCAGTGCCAGGCTCTGCATGCGCAGAAGCCTAAGCGCCCTACAACTTGAGCTGCATGTAGGGGTCGGGCTTGCGGACGAAGCCGAGCGAGGCGTACAGCGGCTCGGCGTCGGGGGACGCGGTGAGGTCCACCTGTCCGGCGCCCCGCTCGCGGAACCAGTCGAGCAGCGCCTCCACGCAGGCGCGGGAGAAGCCCCGGCGGCGCATGCCGGGGTCGGTGGCGACGCTGAAGAGGTAGCCCGCGACGCCGTGCGGATTGCCCGCGCGCCCGATGCGGTACTCCAGGGTGCCCACGGCGAGCGCGGCGAGGGCGCCGGGCCGCTCGGGGTGGTCGACGACGAACGCGGCGAAGTTCCCTTCGGGGTCGGCGAGGTGCGCGCGCACGGTGGGCAGGGACTCGTCCTGCCAGTCGGTGGCGGACGTGCTGGGGACGGTGCCGTCCAGCGTGAACACCGAGTCGATCATGACCTGGCGCAGGCGTATGACTTCCTCGGCGTCCGCGGCGGCGGCGCGGCGTACAAGACTCATGGCGGCACGGTAGTCAGCGCACCCCGGCGCCGTCCCGCGGATTTCCCCTTGCTTGGAGTGCACTCGAAGGTTTTAGCGTGGGGGTCATGACGGTGATGGAGACCACCCCCGCCCCCACCCGGAGCCGGGCAGACCGGACCGCGCCCGAGGTCTGCGCCACGCCCCCGCCCCCGCACCCGCGTCCGGAGGGCCGGGACCACTACACGATCAGCGAGGTCGTCGCGGTGACCGGACTGACCGCGCACACCCTGCGCTGGTACGAGCGGATCGGCCTGATGCCGCACATCGACCGCTCCCACACCGGCCAGCGCCGCTACCGCAACCGCGACCTGGACTGGCTGAACCTCGTCGGCAAGCTGCGCCTGACCGGCATGCCGGTCGCGGACATGGTGCGCTACGCCGAGCTGGTGCGCGAGGGCGACCACACCTTCGCGCAGCGCCGCGACCTCCTCGAACAGACCCGCCACGACGTGCGGGCCCGCATCGCCGAGCTCCAGGACACACTCGCCGTCCTCGACCACAAGATCGACATCTACTCCGACCGGAGGCACTGACCACAGTGAGCATCACCACCGCACGGCTCGGCACGGACGGCCCCGAGGTAGGCGCCCAGGGCCTCGGCTGCATGGGCATGAGCTTCGCGTACGGCCCCACGGACGCCGATGAGGCACGGGCCACCCTGGAACGGGCCCTGGAGCTGGGCGTCACGCTCTACGACACCGCCGACGCGTACGCCGGCGGGGAGAACGAGGAGTTCCTCGCCCCCTTCGTCAAGGCGCACCGCGACGACGTCGTCATCGCCACCAAGTTCGCCCTGGCCATGGACCCGGACGAGCCGACGAAGCGCATCATCAACAACTCCCCGGACTACATCCGGGCCTGCGTCGACGCCAGCCTGCGCCGCCTCGGCGTGGACACCATCGACCTCTACTACATGCACCGCAGGGACCCGAACGTGCCGATCGAGGAGACGGTCGGCGTGATGGCCGAGCTGGTCGCCGCCGGCAAGGTCAAGCACCTCGGGCTCAGCGAGGTCACCGGCGACGAGCTGCGTGCCGCCCACGCCGTGCACCCCATCGCGGCCCTGCAGTCGGAGTGGTCGCTGTTCAGCCGGGACATCGAGCGCGGTGTCGTCCCGGCCGCCGCCGAGCTCGGCGTGACCCTCGTGCCGTACTCCCCGCTCGGCCGCGGCTTCCTCACCGGCGCCTTCGTCAGCGCCGACAAGGAGCTCGGCGAGGACGACTTCCGCCGGCAGCAGCCCCGCTTCACCGGCGCCAACGCCGCCGCCAACGCGGCGCTCCTGGAGCCGGTGCGCACGGTCGCCGCCGCGCACGGCGCGACCCCGGCCCAGATCGCCCTGGCCTGGGTGCAGCAGCGCGCCGAGGTCCACGGCCTGCCGGTCGTACCGATCCCCGGCACCCGCAAGCGCACCCGCCTGGAGGAGAACACGGCGGCCACGAGGATCGAGCTGACGCCCACCGAACTCGCCCTCCTGGACCCGATCGCAGCCCAGGTGGCGGGCGACCGCTACGCGGACATGACGTTCACGTCGGCGGGCCGGGAACAGTAGCCGGGACCGGTAAGGGCGCCCGCAGGAGGCGCCCTTAAGGGGCGCGGGGAACTGCGCGCCCAGCCACAAAGCACCCGCGGCCGCCGAACAAGAAAGCCCCCCCACCCCGGTGGGCTACCCAGGGCCCAGGGGCCAGCTAAAGCTCGGCCAGCAGCTCGGCCTTCTTGGCCGTGAACTCGTCATCGGTCAGCAGACCAGCCTGATGCAACTCCCCGAGATGCCGGATCCGCTCGGCGATATCGGCAGGATCACGCCGAACGGCGGGCGCGGCGGCAGGGACGACGGCGGGCGCGGGCCCCGACGAGCGCACCGCGGCAAGCACGGCCGCGGCGAACGGCAGCGACTCGTGCACCGGCCCGTAGCCGAGGCCGAACACGACGGCCGCCGGATCCTGGTCGGCCTGCGACGGCTGCGCGGGCTGCGCCTCGCGACGCAGCAGCCGCAGATGGCCCTCGAAGACCTCCGGCGAGCGCCACTCGACCCCGCTCAGGTCGGTGACCGGGAAACTCTGGTCACCGGCCTTCCACTTCGCCGACGAGGCCCCCGTCCAGAACCAGCGGAAGGCCACCGACTTGCCGTCGAAGGACGCCTTGCCGTCGTACGCCTTGAACTGCAGCGGCGCCTCGGGCACGGCCACCAGATGGCGGTCCGCCGGGCCGGGGTCGGCCGTGGGGAGCGCGGCGCGCAGTTCGTCCGCGTAGTACTCGGCGAGCGTCTCGCGCTCCGCCGGCAGCACCAGGCGGTACGGATCCGAGCCGTCCTTGAGCTGTCCCGCCGCCGCCTCCATGAGCGGGTCGGCGCCCGGTCTCGGGACGGCGTGCAGGACGGTCGTCCCGCGTTTGCCCGGTGTGAGCGTCACCGCCGCGATCGCCTCATGAGGGATGCGGCGCTCACCGAGAGCCTGGAACAGCTTCGGCGTACGGATCCCCCGTTCGAAGCGGATGAGCACGGAGTCGGACTCGAACTCCCAGGCGGCGTGAAATCCGGCCAGTACATCACCCATGCGGCTCATCGTATGCGGCACGCGCTTCTCCGTCTCTCCTGCGGCGGGCCGCTGTTTCATCGATTTCTACGCGCGTCAGGCCGTCGCCGTACCGGAAATACCTTCCCGGCAGGCTCCGTCCGCGCCGGCGCAGCGCACCGCGTCGTACGCGCCGACGCCGATCTCGGCGAAGTTGCGGAGGCTGTCCGTGCCCGGCACGAAGTAGCCGGTGTGACCGCGGGCCCGGTCGGCGGACACCACGCGCGCGCCGAAGCCCGCCGAGACGGGGTCGGCGCCGTGGCCGAGCCCGCCGACTTCCATGTGCGGCACATCCTGGATCCAGTCGTCGCTGTCCCGTGCGGCCCAGATCCGCGCGCCCGAGCCGAGCCCTGCGGCGCTGTCGGCGCGCATGCCGGGGCTGCCCGCGACCGCGATGTCGGTGACCCGCGGCGGCAGCCGGCGGGCCGCGACTCCGCAGACCACGGAGCCGTAGCTGTGGCAGTACAGCGCCACCCCGGTCCGGCCGGGCAGCGCGCGCACCATCGAGTCGAGGCGCACCGCCCCGTCGTCGGCGCGCATGGAGGTGGCCGCGTCCACGCCGAGGCCGACGGGCGCGGTGTAGTCGGCCCAGGCGATCACGGCGGTACGCGTGCGGGGGTTCGCGCTGCGCTCCGCGCGGTACAGGGACTTCGCCATGCCGACGGGGGCCGCGTACTTGCGCTGGGTGCGTTCGAAGGTGAGGACGTTCGTGTCGACTCCGGGCACCACGACCGACACGCGGGCGGCCCGGTCGAGGTCTCCGAAGACCTCGGCCATGCGTCCCGAGCCCATCGGGTCGAAGGCGAGCACTTGGCGGTCCTGGCGCATCATCACGCCGAACCGCTTCATCCGGCGTTCCGCCTCCTGTTTCCCGACGGGTGACAGGCGGTCGTCGTGCATGCGTTCGCGTTCGATCGCGCGCGCCTCGCGCAGGGCGATGCGGTTCGCCTGATAACGCAGCTCCACGGGGGCGCCGTTCATGTTGCCGACCGCGAGGGGGTAGCGGGCGGCGAGCCGGTCGCGCTGGCGGGCCGTGAGGGAGGCGAAGAAGTGCGTGAGCCTGGCGGCCGGGGCGCCGGCGTCGGGGAGGTCCCGGCCGTCGATGCGTCCCCGCTCCCAGGCGGAGACCGCGGCTTCGAGGGGCGAGGCGGCGCCTCTGTGCTGGCGCACCGCGGTCCAGCCGGTGGTCGCGAGCATGACGAAGACCACGGTGAGTGCGAGCAGAGCGCGCCAAACGCCGAGTTGAGGGGAGGAGTCGAAGGAAGTCACTGCGGGACACCCTAGGAGAAGCGCGCTGCCCTCCGTGCGCGGGGTGAGGCAGATCACGTTTCCGGAGGGGTAATTGTGGTGAACCGGACACTTCGCGGGCGTGTTCGTCACGGTGTGTAGGCGGGGCGTGTACGTGGTGCGCGTGCGGCGCGCGGTGACGCGGAGTGCGCCCGTGGCCACTCAACGTACGAGTGGAATCAGGGTGTTGTGGTCGGGGGGTGCACCGGGGCGTCGTCGGCGCACGTGCGGCGCTGTCAGTGCTCGCGCCAGTCCTCCGCGAGGGCCGGGCCCAGGTGGTCGAGGTACGTCTCTGTGATCGCGCGGATCGACGCGACGCTGATGTCCTCGCCCGCGCCCCACATCCGCCCGGTGACCCGCATGACCCCGCTGAACGCGGCGACCGCCACGCGCGGGCGCGAGTCGGTGGCGAGGTCGACGCCCTCGCGCTCGGCGATCACGCCCGCGATCTGCTCCTCCATCTCGATGGAGCGGCGCATGTGGACGGCGAGCAGGGAGGGGGTCGACTCGATCATCTGGTAGGTCCGCATGTGGAGTTCGACCGGGACGATCGCCTCGATGGACTCGCCCACCGCGTCCCAGGAGCCGAGCACGGCTCCGCGCAGCGCCGCCAACGGGCCCTCGCCGGCGGGGCGTTCGCGCAGCGCCCGCATGAACCGCGCCTCCACCATCTCCTGCATGGCGAAGGCGGCCTCCTGCTTGCCCGCGAAGTGCCGGAAGAAGGTGCGCTGGGAGACGTCGACGGCCTCGACGATCTCGTCGACCGTCGTCTCCTCGTACCCCTTGGTGGTGAACAGTTCGAGCGCCGCCCGCAGCAACGCGTCCCGCGTGCGCTGCTTCTTGCGTTCGCGCAAGCCCGGACCGGTCACGCCGTGTACCCCGTTTCTCCCGATTTCCCACCCGTTTTGCCGGCTCACCCTACCTGTGGCGGCGTACCTGTGAGCTAAATGACAGCGGCCGACTTCTGAGATTCTTTGTCAAGTGTCAGCGACTGACTCTAACCTCGACGCATGACAAGCCAGACCACCGTCGACAAGGCGGACAGAGCGCCGGAGCCCGTGCCGACTCCGGCCCCGGTCAAGGGACTTCGCGGTCATCCATGGCTCACGCTGTTCTCCGTCGCGATCGGCGTGATGATGGTGGCCCTGGACGGCACGATCGTCGCGGTCGCCAACCCCGCCATCACCAAGGACCTGGGCGCCTCCCTCGCGGACGTCCAATGGATCACCAACGGCTATCTCCTGGCGCTCGCCGTCGCCCTCATCACGGCC
Source organism: Streptomyces aurantiacus JA 4570 (assembly GCF_000414115.1). Taxonomy (GTDB): domain Bacteria; phylum Actinomycetota; class Actinomycetes; order Streptomycetales; family Streptomycetaceae; genus Streptomyces; species Streptomyces aurantiacus_A. The sequence goes on along the minus strand of NZ_AOPZ01000228.1, from coordinate 11,347 downwards.
GGAAAGCTCGGGGACCGCTTCGGCCACCGGCAGACCTTCCTCATCGGTGTCGTCGGCTTCGCCCTGGCCTCCGGCGCCATCGGCCTGTCCGGCAGCGTCTCCCTGGTCATCGCCTTCCGCGTGCTCCAGGGGCTGTTCGGCGCCCTGCTGATGCCGGCCGCGCTCGGCCTGCTGCGGGCCACCTTCCCGGCCGAGAAGCTGAACATGGCCATCGGCATCTGGGGCATGGTCATCGGCGCCTCCACGGCGGGCGGTCCCATCCTCGGCGGCGTCCTGGTCGAGCACGTCAACTGGCAGTCGGTGTTCTTCATCAACGTGCCGGTCGGCGCTCTCGCGCTGCTCCTCGGCCTACTGATCCTCCTGGACCACCGGGCCGAGAAGGCGCCGCGCTCCTTCGACATCCCGGGCATCGTGCTGCTGTCGGCCGCGATGTTCGCCCTGATCTGGGCGCTCATCAAGGCGGGCGACCCATGGGGCTGGGGCAGCGGCAAGACCTGGGCGTTCCTGGGGGCGTCGGTCGTGTGCTTCGTGCTGTTCGCGCTGTGGGAGAAGCGGGTCGCGGAGCCGCTGATCCCGCTCGGCCTGTTCCGCTCGGTGCCGCTGTCCGCGGGCACCGCCCTGATGGTCCTGATGGCCTTCGCCTTCATGGGCGGCCTGTTCTTCGTCACCTTCTATCTGCAGAACGTGCACGGCATGAGCCCCGTAGACAGCGGTCTGCACCTGCTTCCGCTGACGGCCATGATGATCGTCTCCTCGCCGCTGGCCGGGGCCCTGATCACCAAGTTCGGACCGCGGATCCCGCTGGTGGGCGGCATGGTCTGCACGGCGGTCGCGATGTTCGGCATGACCACCATGACGACGGGGACCGGCACGCTGCCCATGTCCGTCTGGTTCGCGCTCCTCGGTCTCGGCCTCGCGCCCGTCATGGTCGGCGCGACCGAAGTCATCGTGGGCAACGCCCCGTTGGAGCTCTCCGGTGTCGCGGGCGGCCTCCAGCAGGCGGGCATGCAGGTCGGCGGCAGCCTCGGCACGGCGGTGCTCGGTGCGGTGATGTCCAACACCGTCGACTCCGACCTCAAGGGCAACTGGCAGGACGCGGGCCTGCCCGGCACCCCGCCGCCCGGCCTCGACAAGGCCGCCGCGACCGGGTCCGTGCCGGAGCAGGTCGCCCAGGCACCCGGCGTCGACCAGGGCGTCTTCGCCAAGATCTCGGACGTCGTGCACGACACCTTCATGTCGGGCATGGGCGTGGCCTTCACCGTCGCGGGCGTCGTCGGCGTGATCGCGGCGGTCGTCGCGACGCTCACCAAGCGCGGGGCGAACGCGGAGGCGGGTGCGGGCGCGGCACACATCTGAGCGGTCCCGGTGAAGCCGCGGTTCGGTGGCGCCCTGAGGGGGCGCGGGGCCCTGACACATGCGGCTCCGCCGCGCCACGACGCACCCGCGGGCTCGCGACGGCATGGTGTGGCACATCCAGCGGAGCGCTTAGTCGTCCGGCGTGTCCGGCCGCGGTCAGGTCGGTGGCGCCACCCCTAGGGGGGAACCCCGCCGCCAAGTGAAGCCGTCCAAGGGAAAGCCCTCCGGGTCCGCTCGGGGGGCTTTCGCCTATCAGGGTGAGGCGCCCGAAAACCCCTTCCCGCCTCCGTGTCCCACGGCTGAGAGTGGCGGCAAGTGAGCTTTCGCGACACGGGGGTTGATCCATATGCGTACGACCATGCGTTCCGCCATGCCCGGCACCGCGGCCGTCCTGGCCCTGACCGCGGCCGCCCTGGCCGCCGCGGTCCTGACGCCGACGCACGCCGGAGCCGCCGGACCACCACGGCTCCGCGGCTGCGGCCCGGGCGAGCTCTGCCTCTGGGAGAAGGCGGAGTTCAAGGGCCAGCGGCATACGTACGAGCTGGCCGGTACGGACATCGAGAGCTGCGTCGCGCTGCCGGAGGGGGACAGCGCGGCGGCCCTCGCCAACCGCACCGGCCGGCCCGTCACCACGTATCAGTCCGCCGAGTGCGACGAGACGGCGGAGTTCAACACCTATCCCGGCAACGGCACTTGGGCACCCGAGTCGCCGTATCGGGTGCGGGCGTTCAAGATCTGGGAGCGTTGACGGAGGAGGCGCCGCCGACGGCGTCCTGACCGGACGGCTGACGCGGCACGGTGGCGGTCACGGCACCGCCGGACAGCGCGCTCACCTGCGCGCGCAGGGCCGTGATCTCCGCGGTGAGGGCCTCGATCGCGGCGGTCTGGCGGCGCTCCTCGGCGTCGTCCTTCTCGAAGCGGGCGATGAACCACGCCGCGATGTTGGCGGTGACGACACCGAGCAGCGCGATGCCCGACAGCATCAGGCCGACCGCGAGGACCCGGCCGAGCCCGGTCGTCGGTGCGTGGTCGCCGTAGCCCACGGTCGTCATCGTGGTGAACGACCACCACACGGCGTCGCCCAGCGTCTTGATGTTGCCGTCCGGCGACTCCCGTTCCACCGAGAGCACGGCCAGCGAGCCGAACATCAGCAGCCCCACCACGGCGCCCACCACATACGTCGTCAGCTTGATCTGCGACGCCATGCGGGCGCGCCGCCCGACGAGCAACAGCGTCGAGACCAGCCGCAGCAGCCGCAGCGGCTGGATCATCGGCAGCACCACGGCGCACAGATCGAGCCAGTGCGTGCGGACGAATCGCGCACGGCGCTCGGCGAGCGCGAGCCGCACCACATAGTCCGCGGCGAACGCGCCCCAGACGAACCACTCCACCGCGGTGCACGCCCGCGTCACCGGCGCGCCCGCCTCGGGCCGCACTATGGGCACGGCGTAGGCGACGGCGAACGCCACGGCGAGCGCGAGCAGCGGACGCTGGGTGCGCCGTTCCCAGCGGGCCTGCGCCGACCGCTCCGGCGCCGACCGCTCCTGCTCTGTCGGCTGTGCCGTCTCATCCCTCATGCCCGCATCGTAAGGAAACGGTGAGGGGCGGCGAGCCCGGTGGCCCGCCGCCCCTCACCGGACGGAGGTGTTATGAGCCAGAGCCAGGCGTCACGCGTCGCCTCCCGCGGCGCCCGGGTCGGCCGCCGCGACGTCCAGGAGCTGATAGCGGTCGATCGCCTGCTTCAGCAGGGAGCGGTCGACCTTGCCCTCGCGGGCCAGCTCGGTGAGGACCGCGACCACGATGGACTGCGCGTCGATGTGGAAGAACCGCCGCGCCGCGCCCCGCGTGTCCGCGAACCCGAAGCCGTCCGCGCCCAGCGACTGGTAGGTGCCGGGCACCCAGCGGGAGATCTGGTCGGGCACGCTCCGCATCCAGTCGGAGACGGCCACGAACGGCCCCTCGGCCCCGGAGAGCTTCCGCGTCACATAGGGCACGCGCTGCTCCTCCTCCGGGTGCAGCAGGTTGTGCCGCTCCGCGTCGACGGCCTCGCGGCGCAGCTCGTTCCAGGAGGTCGCCGACCAGACGTCCGCCTTGACGTTCCACTCGGAGGCCAGGATCCGCTGCGCCTCCAGGGCCCAGGGCACCGCGACGCCGGAGGCCATGATCTGGGCCGGGATGGCGCCGTGTTCCCCGGCCTTGAAGCGGTGGATGCCCTTGAGGATGCCCTCGACGTCCACGTCGTCCGGCTCCGCCGGGTGCTGGATCGGCTCGTTGTAGACGGTCAGGTAGTAGAAGACGTCCTCGCCGGGCTTGCCGTCCGCCGTCTCGCCGTACATCCGGCGCAGACCGTCCTTGACGATATGGGCGATCTCGAAGCCGAAGGCCGGGTCGTAGGCGACACAGCCCGGGTTGGTGGAGGCGAGCAGCTGCGAGTGCCCGTCGGCGTGCTGGAGCCCCTCGCCGGTCAGCGTCGTGCGGCCGGCGGTCGCGCCGAGCACGAAACCGCGCGCGAGCTGGTCGGCCATCTGCCAGAACTGATCGCCGGTGCGCTGGAACCCGAACATCGAGTAGAAGACGTACACCGGGACCAGCGGTTCGCCGTGCGTGGCGTAGGCCGAGCCCGCGGCGATCAGGGACGCCGTGCAGCCCGCCTCGGAGATGCCGTCGTGCAGCATCTGCCCGGTCGGCGACTCCTTGTACGCGAGCAGCAGCTCACGGTCCACCGCCTCGTACTGCTGGCCGAGCGGGTTGTAGATCTTCGCACTCGGGAAGAACGAGTCCATGCCGAACGTGCGGTACTCATCGGGCGCGATCAGCACAAACCGCTTGCCGATCTCCTTGTCCCGCATGAGGTCCTTGAGGAGCCGCACAAACGCCATGGTCGTGGCGATGGACTGCTGACCGGAGCCCTTCTTCACGGATGCGTACGTCTTGTCCTCGGGCAACGGCAGCGGCTTCGCGCGCACGACGCGGGTCGGGACATAACCGCCCAGGCCCTTGCGCCGGTCGTGCATGTACTGGATCTCCTCGGAGTCCCGCCCCGGGTGGTAGTACGGCGGCGGGCCGTCCTCCAGCTGCTTGTCCGTGATCGGCAGGTGCAGCCGGTCCCGGAAGCCCTTGAGGTCGTCGACCGTCAGCTTCTTCATCTGGTGCGTGGCGTTGCGGCCCTCGAAGTTCGGACCCAGCGTCCAGCCCTTGATCGTCTTGGCCAGGATGACCGTCGGCTGCCCCTTGTGCGCCTTGGCCGCGGAGAACGCCGCGAAGATCTTCCGGTGGTCGTGGCCGCCGCGACCCAGGTGCAGGATCTGGTCGTCGGTCATGCCCTCGACCATCGCCCGCAGCCGCTGGTCGTCGCCGAAGAAGTGGTCGCGGATGTAGGCACCGGTCTCGGTGGCGTACGTCTGGTACTGCCCGTCCGGCGTGGTGTTCATCCTGTTGACGAGCACGCCGTCCCGGTCCTGCGCGAGCAGCGGGTCCCAACTGCGGTCCCACACCAGCTTGATGACGTTCCACCCGGCGCCCCGGAACTGCGACTCCAGCTCCTGGATGATCTTGCCGTTGCCGCGCACCGGGCCGTCCAGGCGCTGCAGATTGCAGTTGACGACGAAGGTGAGGTTGTCGAGCCCCTCGCGGGCGGCGATGGAGAGCTGGCCGAGGGACTCCGGCTCGTCCATCTCACCGTCGCCGAGGAACGCCCAGACGTGCGACTTGGAGGTGTCGGCGATGCCGCGCGCCTCCATGTAGCGGTTCATCCGCGCCTGGAAGATCGCGCCGAGCGGGCCGAGCCCCATGGAGACCGTCGGGAACTCCCAGAAGTCCGGCATGCTGCGCGGATGGGGGTAGGACGACAGGGCGTGCGGAGCCTTGGACTTCTCCTGCCGGAACCCGTCGAGCTGCCGCTCCGAGAGCCGGTCGAGCAGGAAGGCGCGGGCGTAGATCCCGGGGGAGGCGTGCCCCTGGAAGAAGATCTGGTCGCCGCCGTCGCCCTCGTCCTTGCCGCGGAAGAAGTGGTTGAACCCCACGTCGTACAGCGACGCCGAGGAGGCGAACGTGGCGATGTGGCCGCCGACCCCGATGCCGGGGCGCTGGGCGCGCGAGACCATCACCGCGGCGTTCCAGCGGGTCGCGTTCAGGACCTTGCGCTCGATCTCCTCGTTGCCGGGGAAGAACGGCTCGTCCTTGGTGGCGATCGTGTTGACGTAGTCCGTGCTGCGCATCTCGGGCACGGCCACGCGCTTCTCGCGGGCCCGCTCGATCAGGCGGAGCATCAGATAGCGGGCCCGCTCACGGCCGCGCTCGTCGACGGCGGCGTCGAGGGAGTCGAGCCATTCCTGGGTCTCTTCTGGATCGAAATCCGGGACCTGGCTGGGAAGGCCGCCAATGATGATCGGGTTGCGATCGGATCCGGAAGCCACGCTGTTCCTTCGCTGTGTTGTCGCGCGGTGCGGCGCGAGCGGATTCGTGCTCTGGCTGGGCGCTGCTCTGTACTGTCTGGGGACTCTGGGGTCCCTGGGGTCTGCTCAGGACTCTGTCGTCGGTGCCGGCACGGGTGCCGTTTCCTGCCCGTACGGTGTCCGGACGTACCGGTGCGTACGACGCTCACCATCGTCTACCCCGGCAGTGGATACGTCATCTCTACCTCCAGGTAACCGGGACGACGGCCGCCGTCCCTGGGGTAGGCTCGGCCAAATCGCAACGATACGCCCATCCTGCCCAGCGGCTCCGTGGAGCCGTCCGGCCCCTTCCGGATGTGGCGACAGTTGCGGCGACACGGTCGGGAACGTCACCGTTTCGGCGGTCTCGACGGCCGGGTACTTGCGCGATCCGTCCCGCCCGTGTGGACTACGGCCAATGCCCCGCGCACGCGCGTGGCTGAAGGCATTCCCAAGAACACGATCAGGAGGCAATCCGTGAGCGCGACCGCGGACCACGCGGAGACGAACCTTGCCGTAAGGCTGGGTTTCCAGCCCGACATGGTGGTCCAGGAGATCGGCTACGACGACGACGTCGACCAGGAGCTCCGCGAGGCCATCGAGCAGACCACCGGCACGGAGCTCGTCGACGAGGACTACGACGACGTGGCTGATGCCGTGGTGCTCTGGTTCCGTGAGGAAGACGGGGACCTGACCGACGCGCTGGTGGATGCCATCGCGTACATGGAAGAAGGCGGTTCGATCCTCCTCCTCACACCCAAGACAGGGCGGGACGGGTACGTCGAGCCCAGCGAGATCGGGGAGGCCGCCACCACGGCGGGCCTGTCCCAGACCAAGAGCATCAACGCGGGCAAGGACTGGAACGGCTCGCGACTGCTCACGCCGAAGGGTGCCGCCAAGAAGCGCTAGCTGGCCGTAGGCCCTCCGCAGTTGTCCGTGAGGCCCCCGACGATTGGGTTCGTCGGGGGCCTCACGTGCGTGGGGGCGGGCCTTTTTGTCGCGCTGGCGCGCTCGTCCTCAAACGCCGGACGGGCTTTTTCCCACCCGTCGGCCTCTTCTCTTCAGCCCGTCCGGCGTTTGAGGGCAAGGCCGGGGCGCCCCGCGGCGGCTCGGGGGCCACCCGTACGCTGAGGGGCACCCCAATGGCCGATGCGAAGGGAAGTGGGTATCCGTGGCTCTCGAGGTGGGCGAGAAGGCCCCTGAGTTCGAGCTGAAGGACAACCACGGGCGCACCGTGCGGCTCGCGGATTTCCGGGGACACAAGAACGTGGTGCTGCTCTTCTACCCGTTCGCGTTCACCGGGGTGTGCACGGGCGAGCTCTGCGCCCTGCGCGACGAGCTGCCGAAGTTCGTCAACGACGACACCCAGCTCCTCGCCGTCTCGAACGACTCCATCCACACCCTGCGCGTCTTCGCCGAGCAGGAGGGCCTGGAGTACCCGCTTCTTTCGGACTTCTGGCCGCACGGCGAGACCTCGCGCGCGTACGGCGTCCTCGACGAGGACAAGGGCTGCGCGGTGCGCGGGACCTTCATCATCGACAAGGACGGCGTGGTGCGCTGGACCGTGATCAACGGCCTGCCCGACGCGCGGGACCTGAACGACTACGTGAAGGCGATCGAGAACCTCTGAGAACACCCGTGTGGAAGCCTGTGGCCACCGGGAACCGGTCACTAGGATCCACACGTTGATCCGATGGCAAGCACGACTGGGGCTCCCCGCCCCTGGACACCAATTGGGAGGACTCGTGGGAGTCAGCCTCAGCAAGGGCGGCAACGTATCGCTGAGCAAGGAGGCGCCTGGCCTGACCGCCGTCACGGTCGGCCTCGGCTGGGACGTCCGTACCACCACCGGGACGGACTTCGACCTGGACGCCAGCGCCATCCTGACGAACGCGGAGGGCAAGGTCAGCAGTGACGCCAACTTCGTGTTCTTCAACAACCTGAAGAGCCCGGACGGCTCCGTGGAGCACACCGGCGACAACATCACCGGTGAGGGCGAGGGCGACGACGAGCAGATCAAGGTCAACCTCGCGGCGGTCCCGGCGGACATCGAGAAGATCGTCTTCCCCGTCTCGATCTACGACGCGGAGAACCGCCAGCAGTCCTTCGGCCAGGTCCGCAACGCCTTCATCCGCGTGGTGAACCAGGCCGGCGAGGCCGAGCTCGCCCGCTACGACCTCTCCGAGGACGCCTCCACGGAGACGGCCATGGTCTTCGGCGAGCTGTACCGCCACGGCGCGGAGTGGAAGTTCCGCGCCGTCGGCCAGGGGTATGCCTCAGGTCTGCGCGGCATCGCGCAGGACTTCGGCGTCAACGTCTGAGCCGAGTCAGCACCACCCCATCGCCTGGGTCGTCCGGCGCCGCACACGACAGTGCGGCGCCGGACGCGCTAGGCACCGCATGGCCGCCGTGCCCCGCCCGCCGCGCCGGGACCCGGCGGCAGCCCAACGCTCCAGCACCTCGGGGAGGACCAGCATCATGGGCGTCACGCTCGCCAAGGGAGGCAATGTCTCCCTGTCCAAGGCCGCACCCGATCTCACGAAGGTGATGGTCGGCCTCGGCTGGGACGCTCGCTCCACCACCGGAGCCCCGTTCGATCTCGACGCCAGTGCCCTGATGTGCCAGTCCGGCCGGGTCCTCGGTGACGAATGGTTCGTGTTCTACAACAATCTGACCAGCCCGGACGGCTCCGTCGAGCACACCGGCGACAACCTGACCGGCGAGGGCGACGGCGACGACGAGTCGCTGATCATCGACCTCTCCCAGGTCCCGGCCCACTGCGACAAGATCGTCTTCCCCGTGTCCATCCATGAGGCGGACAACCGGGGGCAGACGTTCGGCCAGGTCAGCAATGCCTTCATCCGCGTGGTGAACCAGGCCGACGGCCAGGAACTCGCACGCTACGACCTCAGTGAGGACGCCTCCACGGAGACCGCGATGATCTTCGGCGAGGTCTATCGCTACGGCGGCGAGTGGAAGTTCCGCGCCGTGGGCCAGGGGTACGCGTCCGGCCTGCGGGGCATCGCTCTAGACTTCGGAGTCAATGTTTCCTAAAGGACTCTCCCCGGGTTCCCCAAACGGCTGACGGGTTTGCCCGGCAGCCGACTGGGAAGGCCGGGGGCGTCCCCCGGAGGCCGTATCACCGGGGACGGCGCGGGGGAGACCCGTACACATACGATTGGGTAGCCAGTGGTACTGAAAACCTTCGGCTGGTCGTTCGCAGTCACTGCGCTCGGCCTGGTCGCAGCGGTGCTCTTCGGGGGGTGGGCGGCGCTCGGACTCGTGGCGATCCTCTCCATCATGGAGATCTCGCTGTCCTTCGACAACGCGGTGGTCAACGCCGGAATCCTGAAGAAGATGAATGCCTTCTGGCAGAAGATCTTCCTCACCATCGGCATCGTCATCGCCGTCTTCGGCATGCGCCTCGTCTTCCCGGTCGTGATCGTCGCTGTCAGCGCCAAGATGGGCCCGATCGAAGCGGTCAGGCTCGCGCTCAACGACAAGGACAAGTACCAGCAGCTGGTCACCGACGCACACCCGTCGATCGCCGCCTTCGGTGGCATGTTCCTGCTGATGATCTTCCTGGACTTCATCTTCGAGGACCGGGACATCAAGTGGCTCGGCTGGCTGGAGCGCCCCCTCGCCAAGCTCGGCAAGGTCGACATGCTCTCGGTGTGCATCGCGCTCATCGTGCTGCTCGCCTCCTCGATGACCTTCGCCAAGCACGCGCACCAGCACGGCGGCGTCCATGCCGACAAGGCGGAGACAGTCCTCATCTCAGGACTCGCGGGCCTGATCACCTATCTCATCGTGGGCGGTCTCTCCGGCTTCTTCGAGGACAAACTCGAGGAAGAGGAGGAGCGTGAGCACGAGGAGGAGGAGAAGGCCAAGAAGGCCGGCAAGCCCGTCTCGGCCATCGCGCTCTCGGGCAAGGCCGCGTTCTTCATGTTCCTCTACCTCGAGGTCCTGGACGCGTCCTTCTCCTTCGACGGTGTCATCGGCGCCTTCGCCATCACCAACGACATCGTCCTGATGGCACTCGGCCTCGGCATCGGCGCGATGTACGTCCGGTCCCTCACGGTCTATCTGGTCCGCGAGGGCACCCTCGACGACTACGTCTACCTGGAGCACGGCGCGCACTACGCCATCGGCGCCCTCGCCGCGATCCTGCTGGTCACCATCCAGTACGAGATCAACGAGTTCATCACCGGCTCGATCGGTGTCCTCCTCATCGGTGCCTCCTTCTGGTCCTCCGTGCGCCGCAACAAGCGGCTCGCGGCCGAGGAAGGCGCGGACTCGGGCGACAAGGCCGAGGTCTCGTCCGGCGTCTAGGCGCCGGGGCGGCCGGGCGGCCGCCGACTCGAACACCGCGATGGCGGCGTCCCCGACCCGGGGGCGCCGCCATCGGCGTACCCACGATGTCGTACGGTGAGCCGACTTCGGGATCCGGACGTGTGGGGCCCGCTTCGGTGAGGAACGCTCTTGTGCGGGGCGGAAGTTGAGGCGAGGCCCGCGGGCCGCCCCGTGACGTACGCACAGGAACACGGGGCATTTCTTCTGGGGGTGGCATGTCCTTCTGGGACGGTCTGCGGCCGGGGCGTTCGATGGACTTCGCATCGGGCAGCGCCGCGACCAACTCCATCGAGCTGACCAAACGGCATCCGACGGTCTCCCTGACCAAACAGGGCGCGGCCACCGGCAATCTCCGCGTCACCCTGACCTGGCAGATGCGGACGTCCGACCTGGTCGGCAAGAAGCGCGGGGGCGTCAGCCTGCTGCGGCACCCGCTGAAGCTGTTCCAGCCCGAGCCGGTGCAGGCCCACACCCAGAGCATGGTCAACGTGGACCTGGACCTGGGCTGCCTGTACGAGCTGATGGACGGCAGCAAGGGCGTGGTGCAGCCCCTCGGCAACTTCTTCGGGAGCCTCAACTCCCCGCCGTATGTGAAGGGCAGCGGCGACGACAGGTTCGGCTCGGGCTCCGGCGAGACGCTCTACGTCAACCTCGACCACCGCGAGTCGATCAAGCGACTCCTCGTGTTCGTCTACATCTACGACCAGACGCCCGCGTTCGACCGCACCCACGCCAAGGTGACGCTGTACCCCAGCAACGGCCCGCGCGTCGAGATCGACCTGGAGGAACGCGCCCCGCAGGCCCGCTCCTGCGCGGTCCTCACGATCGAGAACGTCAAGGACGAGCTGATCGTGCGCCGCGAGGTGCGGTACGTGTACGGCTTCCAGGCCGAGCTCGACCGACTGTACGGCTGGGGGCTGCAGTGGGGCCGCGGCTACAAGACCAAGGTGGGCGGCAGCTGAGCCGCGCCGGGCGGGCGGTCACCGGCCGGGGCCCGGCCGGTGACCGCCCCGCGCGTCCCGCTCAGCGGGGCAGGAACTGCGGCCCCTGCGGAGGCAGCCGGAAGTTCGGGTCGGGCACGGGCGCGACCGGGTGCGGGTAGCCGTACGCCGGCACCGGGGGCTGGGTGGGCGCGGGCTGCGGATAGCCGTAGGCGGGCTGCGGCGCGGGATAGCGGGGCGGCTCCGGCGGGTAGCCGTACGCGG
>NZ_AOPZ01000227.1 GCF_000414115.1 Streptomyces aurantiacus JA 4570 | reverse complement strand
CGGGCCCCGAAGGGGCGCGGGGAACTGCGCGCTCAGCCCCCTCCCACCCGCAGCCGCGCCGACAACCTCACGCGGCACACGGCAGCGGCAGACGACGACAGGGCGTCAGAGCCCAGGGCCACACACCACGCCCCCGGCCGCCAAGGCGCCCCGCGCCAGTGTCACCTCGCATCGGCCAGCGCCAGCTCGTGCAGCCGATCCGGCGGCCCCGGCCGCGCGTAATACCAGCCCTGAGCCGTATCGCAGCCCAGCTCGCGCAGCTGATCGGCCTGGGCGCCCGTCTCGACCCCCTCGACCGTGACCGCGAGGTCCAGGCTGTGCGCCAGAGCGACGATGCCCTCGACGATCTTCAGGTCGACCGGGTCGGCCGGGAAGTGCTGCATGCCCTGCGTGAAGGCGCGGTCGAGCTTGAGGATGCTGACGGGCAGTCGGCGCAGGTTGGCGAGGTTGGAGTAACCCGTGCCGAAGTCGTCGAGCGCGATGTCCACGCCCATCTCGGCGAGCCTGCGCAGCGGCTTGAGCAGGTCGTCGTCGGCGCCGATGAGGGCGGACTCGGTGACCTCCAGGCACAGCGCGCCCGGCGCGAGACCCGCGCGCTCCAGGATCTCGACGGTGTCGGAGACCAGGCCGGGGTGGGTGAGCTGGCACGGCGACAGGTTCACGTTGACGCGCAGCGGTCCCGCGGCCTGGTCCGCCCCGGACACCGCCTCCCAGGTGCGGGCCTGACGCACCGACTCCTCCAGGACCCAGCGCCCGAGCGGCACGATGAGACCGGTGTGCTCGGCGAGCGGAATGAAGCGGTCCGGGCTGATCACGCCGTGCTGCGGGTGCAGCCAGCGCACCAGGGCCTCCGCGCCGCGCACACTGCCGTCGCCGAGGTGCACGAGCGGCTGGTACTCGATGAAGAACTCACCGCGCTCCAGGGCCACCGGGAGCGCCGTGGTCAGGCCGTGGCGGGTGATCGCGCGGGCGTCGGCCTCCGGGTCGGCCAGCTCGTAGCGGTTGCCGCCCGCGTGCTTCGCGCGGTACATCGTGATGTCGGCGCTGCGCAGCACCTCCGCGGCGCCGCGCTCGGCCGCGGGGCCCTCGACGATGCCGATGGAGCCGCGCACGGTCAGCTCGCGCCCCTCGACGCGGATCGGGGTGGCGAGGGCGTGCATGATGCGCCCGGCCAGCTCGTCGACCTCGCGCTCGGTGTCCGGGCCCGTGGTCAGCGCCACGAACTCGTCGCCGCCGAGCCGCGCCACCATCTCGCCGGGCGCGGTCGCGCAGGACTGCAGGCGGTCGGCGACCTCGACGAGGAGGCGGTCGCCGGCCGCGTGCCCGAGGCTGTCGTTGACGGTCTTGAAGCCGTCGAGGTCCAGATAGCAGAGCCCGAAGCGGGCTCCCTCGCCGGCCGACAGGGCCTTCTCCAGGCGCTCGAAGAACAGGGTCCGGTTGGGCAGTCCGGTGAGCGCGTCGTGCGTGGCCTCGTAGCGCAGGCGCAGGTTCAGCAGCCTGCGCTCGGTGGTGTCCTCCATCAACGCGAGCTGGTACTGCGGCACTCCGTCGGCGTCGCGCAGCAGGGACACCGTCAGATTGGTCCACAGGACGGTGCCGTCGGGGCGGTAGAACGCCTTCTCCACCCGGTAGTGCTCGCGGTCGCCGCGTACCAGCTCCTCGTAGAGCTTCCACAGGTGGGGCGAGTCGTCGGGGTGGGTCCACTCGGCCACGTTGCGGCCGCGCAGCTGGTGCTCAAGACCGCCGAACATGCGGACCAGCGCGTCGTTGACCTCCAGGACGGTGCCTTGGAGGTCGGCGATGCCGATGCCGATGGCGGCGCCGTGGAACACCGCGCGGAACCGCGCCTCGCTGGCGTGCAGGGCCTCGGCGACGGTGCCGCGCGCGTCGAGGGCGGCCCGGGATATGGCCTCCTGCTCGGCGAGGGTCCGCTCGCGCAGCGCACGGGCGAACCCGGCGGCGACGGCGTGCTGGATGCGGGAGCAGCGCGCCCGCAGCTCCTCGCGCCAGCCGATGCCGCCTGCCCGGCCCGGTTCGGCATCCATGACCTCAGGGGCCACCTCGCCGCAGTACAGCACGAGGTAGGCGTCGACCACGTCGAGGGTGCGGCTGAGCGCCTCCGGCTCGGTGCAGTGCGTCGCGACCAGCGCGGCGCCCACGTCCTCGCCGTCGGCGGCACGGAATGCCCGCTCCGCCAGGGCCTGCCGCAACTGCCGGGCGAGCGGAAGCAGTTGGCGCTCGAACTCGGGTCGGGTGAGCGAGGTGGCGGTCACCGGATACAGCGCGCGGCTCCAGATGGTGGCGAACCTGCGCAGTCTGTCCTCCGGTCCGTCCGGCTCCGCGCTCAACGCTTGCGTCCCACGCCGGCGAACCCTGAGAAGGACCAGGGGTCCTCCTCCGCGAGCTCCGTGTCGGCCCGCCAGTGCGGCATCGGCACGAGGCCGGGTTCCACCATGTCGTATCCCTCGAAGAACCGCGCGATCTCAAGCCGCGATCGCATGATCAATGGATTGCGGATGTCCTTGTAGACGCCGACGGTGCCGTCGGCCTGTTCCTGCGGAACCGGTATCCCTTCGTACGAGGCGTGCGTCACGGCGATCAGGCTGCCGGGCGCCAACGCGTCCCGCAGCTCGGCGACCGCCGCGTACGGATCGTACGCGTCCTCGACGAAGTGGAGTATGGCCACCAGGAAAAGCGCCACCGGACGGTCGAGATCCAGAAGGGCCTTGACCTCGGAACTGCCCAGGATGTCGCGGGGTTTGCGCAGATCCGCGTAGGCCGCCGCGGCCTGGTCATTGCCTTCGAGAACCGCACGGCTGTGCGCCACGGCGACCGGGTCGTGGTCGACGTACACGATCCGCGCGGTCCGGTCGGCCTCCTGGGCGACCTCGTGCACATTGCCGAACGTGGGGATCCCGGAGCCGATGTCGAGGAACTGCGTGATGCCCTCGTCGACGGAGAAACGCACTGCTCGGCGCATGAAGGCACGATTCGCCTGCATGATCTTGGGCAGGCCCGGCATGAACTCCATCGCCTTGCGGGCCGCCTCCCGGTCCACCTCGAAGTTGTGCGAGCCGCCCAGGTAGTGGTCGTACATCCGGGCCACGCTCGGCATCGAGAGGTCGATGCCCGGCGGGGCCCAGTCGGGACGCTCCATCAACACTCCAAGGCTTGGGGGAAGTCAAGGCGAGCCGGTGTTCGAAGGTGAGGCTACTGATCGTCAGCCAACGGAGCGAGTCAAACCGGAAATTGGCCGTCCGTTCTCGGTCACTGCCGTTGGCAAGTGCCGTACACAGCCCAAAGAACCGGCCCATTCCTTCCCTTTGGTGCGGAAGGAACGGGCCGGTCGGGGCGGGGGCCCGGCGGGGGCTACTTCGTGGCGCCCACCGGCTTTCCGTTGGGGGCCGCGGCGTACCAGGTGCCGCCGACGCCCTGGCCGTTGGTGTCGCCCGGCTTCTTGTCACCGGCGAAGGTGTACAGCGGCCAGCAGTCGATCGTCTGCTGCTTGATGCCGTCGGGCCGGTCGAAGGTGACGAAGCCCTTCTTCAGGATGCCCTTGGTGTCGTTCTTCTCCACGGGCTTGACGACGGGCCATTTCTCCAGGCAGGCGCCGGTGCACGCGGACTTCATGGGCCAGGCGGAGTCCTTGGTGAAGCGGTAGACGGTCATGCCGTTCTTGTCGACGACGATCTCGCCCAGCTTGGGGTCGTTGCGGGTGGAGAGTCCGGCCAGGTCGGCGGGCCGGGCGGCGTCGCCACCGGCGTCCGCGTCGTCGCCGTAGCCGGAGTCCGCACCCGAGTCGGCGCCGGAGTCCGCCCCGGCGCCCGCTCCGCCGGGCGCCGCCTTCTTGCCGTCGGGCGCCGCTGCGTACCAAGTGCCGCCCACGCCCTGGCCCTTGGCGTCGCCGGGCTTGGCGTCCTTGGCGTACCGGTACATCGGCCAGCCGTCGATGGTGAGCTGCTTGGTGCCGTCAGACCGGGCGACCTCGCCGAGCAGGGACTTGTCGACGCCGGGCGGGGCCTCGGCGCCCTTGGCGGCCACCACGGGCCAGGCGGTCTCGCAGGCGCCGTCGCAGTTGGACTTGGGTGGTTGGGCGGTGTCCTTGTCGAACCGGTAGAGGGTGAAGCCCGCGCTGTCGGTGACGACCTTGCCGAGCTTCTTGCTGTCCCACACGGCCAGTTGTCCCGCGGCCTTCGCCTTGCCCGCGCCCTCCGCGGCGCTCCCGGAGTCCGCGCCGTAGCCGTTGCCCGAGCCGTAGCCGTCGCCCGCGCCCGCCCCGCCCTTGGCCGGGGCCTCGTTGCCCACGTTCTGGCCCTTGGGGGACTGGTCCCCCTTCTCCTGACCGCACGCCGTCGTCAGCGCCAGCATGGCCGCAGCAGTCGCTACGAGGGAGGCGCTCCGCCAGGCCCGGGGGGAACCCCCTGATACATGCTGCATGTGTAACTCCCGCTGTGTGCTTGACAGTTGTGACGCAGTCGCGCCGCGGTGACGCCTGCTGCGTCAGCCTGGCCCTAGGTACGGGCGGGACCGGCCCGGGCGTTCAACGCGATCCCGAATTTCTTTCGGGCGGGTGCGGAAGGGTTACGGCGACGGGCCCGTGCGCAGGGGGCGCGCGAACCCTCGTACGGCAGCTCCCACCTTCGGACCATTGAGCGACGGCTCACGCCCGCGCGGGGCGGCGCACGGTCCATGATCTCGATCGTGCCCGGATCCTCCAGGGGCCGTACGGCCCCCGTCACGCGCGCCCTGACGCTGCTCACGCTGGCCTGGCTCCTCGGCGCGCCGGCGGGCGCCGCGGCGCTGCCCGCCGACGCCTGCGCGTACGCGTCGAACGGTCAGGGCGGGGGCGCGACGGCCGTCGCCGGCGGCGGCGTGCAGTGCACGCCGAGCCCCACGCCCCCACCGAAGCCCACCCCGAAGCCCCCCAAACCCACCCCGAAGCCGCCCAAGCCCACCCCGCCGCCCGAGC
>NZ_AOPZ01000226.1 GCF_000414115.1 Streptomyces aurantiacus JA 4570 | reverse complement strand
CCGCCCCGCCCCCGCCTGCGGCCGGTGCCCGCACCGCCCCGCGCCCGCCCGGGCGGGGCCCCCGGAGGACCCGCTTCCCCTCAACAGAGCCTCGAGGACCACTCACCCGGCCCGGCCGCGCGACCGGACAGGGCGGCGGAATACCCCCGAAACATACAAACCATCCGCGCGGTTTTCTATTGACAGGGTGTCCGGAACCTCCTTGAATTCTCGAGTGAGGACCGCCCCCTGCGAGCGGCGCCCCACCCGCCCCACCCCGCCCCACCCACGCTCCACCCACGCTCCAGCCCCACCCTCGCTCCATCCACGCCCACGCTCCATCCACGCCCAGGGAGACGCTGTGGACATTGACGTACTCGGCGCGTTGGCCGTACGGGAGAACGGGATCTCGATCACGCCCACTGCGCCCAAGCCGCGGCAGGTGCTGGCGCTGCTAGCCGCGGCAGGTGCTGGCGCTGCTGGCCTTGAACGCGGACCGGGTGGTGCCGGTGTCGGCGCTGAGCGAGGAGCTGTGGGGGGCCAGCCCGCCGCGCAGCGCCCGCACCACCTTGCAGACCTACGTGCTGCAGCTGCGCGAACTCATCGACCGCGCCCTCGCCCACCGCGCCCTCGCCCACCGCGCCGCCGCCGACAGCGCCGGCGCCGGCGGCGGCAGGGTCCAGCCTCCTTCCGCGAAGGAGGTGTT
>NZ_AOPZ01000225.1 GCF_000414115.1 Streptomyces aurantiacus JA 4570 | reverse complement strand
CCTTCCGCGAAGGAGGTGTTGGTGACGGCGCCGGGGGGTTATGTGTTGTGTTCGGGGGGTGGGCGGTGTGATGTGCGGGAGTTCGAGCGGCTTGCGGGGCTGGGGTATCGGGCGATGGACGGGGGTGATTTCGCGGGGGCGGCGCGGCAGTTGGGTCAGGCATTGGGGTTGTTCTCGGGGGTGGTGCTGGCGGATGTGCGGGCGGGGGTGCAGGTGGAGATGGAGGTGCGGCGTTTGGAGGAGGGGCGGTTGTGTGCGCTGGATCAGCGGATCGAGGCGGATCTGCGCCTGGGGCGCCATCGGGAGCTGCTGGCGGAGCTGACGGTGCTGGTGGCGCGTTATCGCAACCATGAGAGTCTGCATGCGCAGTTCATGCTGGCCCTGCACCGTTCCGGGCGCCGCGGGGAGGC
>NZ_AOPZ01000224.1 GCF_000414115.1 Streptomyces aurantiacus JA 4570 | reverse complement strand
GCAGCCACCGCAGCCGCCGCCCGGCCGCCACGCCCCGCGCCCACACCCGGCCGTCGGCGGGCAGCGGCACCACGCACCCCGCCGCCGAGGCCCGCGCCGCGGCCAGGACCCACGCGAGCACGTCCTCGGCGGCGACCTCGGCGCCGTACGACCGCGTGAGATACCCCAACAGCCCCGGCGCCAGATTGGGTTCGGCCCCGCCGGGCCGCGGCCCCGCCGGGCCGCCGGAACAGCGGGCGGATCCGGCCCGGCCGCCCGGCGGGCGAGCGGCCGTCGGGGAGCACCGCGGACGCGAGGACCGCGGGCCCCGCGCCGGGGTCGGCGACGTACCCCTGCTCGGTGAGGAAGAGCTGCCCGTCGCCGAGGACGCGCCACAGCTCGGGCCGGGCGACGTCGATGAGCCGGTGGTCGGGGATCAGCCACTGCTCGTCGAAGGGCCCGTGCAGGACGCGGACGGGCTCGGGGCACGGCCCCGTCTCGCGCGCGAGCCGGACGGTGGCGACGTCGTGGCCCGGCAGCTGCGCGACGGCGGTGTGCAGGGTCCGGGACCGCGTGGGCCGCAGCAACACCTCGCGCTCGGCCGCGTCGGCGCGCACGAAGGCGTTCCAGCGGGCCTTCAGGGACGCGGCGTCCGGCGCCATCGGCCACCCGCGCCCGGGCCTGAGAGGCGCGACGGACCACGGCATGAGATCCGCGAGCAGCGGCGCTTCGTCGTGCGTCACGCCCGGCATCGTACGACGGTCCTGGAGGCGGCCATCAGGTCGCGTCCAGGGTGACGGTGAACGAGAACCGGTCCCCGCGGTAGTGGATCCGCGCCACGTCCAGCGCCCGCCCCTGCTCGTCGTACGTGATCCCCGTGTAGTGCAGGATCGGGCTCAGCAGCGGCACTTGGAGGAGGCGGGCGGTCTCCGGGTCGGCGAGGCGGGCCTCGACGGTGTCGGTGATCCGGGAGATGGCCACGCCCACCACGTCCCGCAGCACCTTCGTCATCGGCCAGCGCTCCAGGTCGGCGGGGTCGACGCGGTCGGCGAGGTCGGGGCGGATGTGGTTGCGGGCGTGGTTGGTGGGCTCGCCGGTCTTGGTGTCGCTGCGCAGTCGGTGGTACGTCGCCACGTGGTCCACGTCCGGGAAGTACTCGGCGAGTTCGGCGGGCACCGGCTCCTGCCCGTGGGACAGGAGCTTGGTGTCCATGCCGGACTGCTGCGCCACGATGGCGTCCACCGAGCCGAGCAGCCGCACCGGTGAGCCGCGCTGCGCCCCCGGCTCGATGAACGTGCCGCGCCGCCGGTGCCGGGTGATCAGGCCCTCGTCCTCCAGCTCCTTGAGGGCCTGCCGCATGGTCAGCACGCTGACGCCGTAGTGCCCCGCCAGCTGCTCCTCGGTGGGCAGGCGCAGCGGGGCATCCGGCGTCCGGCCGAGTATCGAGGCGCGCAGCGACTGCGAGACCTGATACCAGAGCGGCAGCTTTCGGTTCAGGACGATCGAGTCCGGGGCGAAAGCGGTCACGTGGAACTCCGTACTTCCGTGAGGACGCGGACGGCGGCCGGAAGTGGTGGAACTACGGCCGGAAATGACGCTCCAGACCCTGCCACACGTCGTCGTAGGCGCGCTGCAGGTGGTCCGCCGTCGCCGCCTGCTCGGTGGCCGTGACGGGCCAGCGCGTCTCGAACATGAAGGCAAGCCCGTCGTCGATCTTCTGCGGCTTCAGCTCGGCGGCGCTGGCCCGCTCGAAGGTCTCACGGTCGGGTCCGTGCGCCGACATCATGTTGTGCAGGGAGCCGCCGCCCGGAACAAAGCCCCCCTTTCCAGCAGTCTTGGCGTCGTACGCGCCCTCGATGAGGCCCATGTACTCGCTCATCACGTTCCGGTGGAAGTACGGCGGCCGGAAGGTGTCCTCGCCCACCAGCCAGCGCGGCGCGAACACGACGAAGTCGACGCCCGCGAGGCCCGGGGTGTCCGACGGCGAGGTGAGCACCGTGAAGATCGACGGGTCCGGGTGGTCGTAGCTGATGCTGCCGATGACGTTGAAGCGGTGCAGGTCGTACACGTACGGGACGTGGTTGCCGTGCCAGGCCACGACGTCGAGCGGGGAGTGGCCGTACGTGGCCGACCAGAGGTTGCCGCAGAACTTGTTGACCACCTGGACCGGGCCCGCGGCGTCTGAATCGTCCTCGTACGCCGCCACCGGGGCCTTGAAGTCCCGGGCGTTCGCGAGGCCGTTGGCGCCGATCGGGCCGAGGTCGGGGAGCTGGAAGGGCGCGCCGTAGTTCTCGCAGACGTACCCCCGGGCACTCGCGTCGAGCAGTTCCACGCGGAAGCGGACGCCGCGCGGGATCAGGGCGACGTGGCCGGGCTCGGCGCTCAGCAGGCCGAACTCCGTGCGCAGCAGCAGGCCGCCGTGCTCGGGCACGATGAGCAGTTCGCCGTCGGCGTCGCTGAACACGCGGTCGCTCATGGAGGAGTTGGCGTGGTAGAGGTGCACCGCCATGCCCGTGCGCTGGGTGGCGTCGCCGTTGCCGCCGAGCGTCCACAGGCCGGCCAGCCAGTCCGTGCCGGGCGCGGGCTCCGGCAGCGGGTTCCAGCGCAGCCGGTTGGGGTCCGGGACGGTCTCGGTGAAGGGGGCCGTGCGGATCGCGCCGTTGTCGATCCGCGTGAACGCCGGGTGGGCGGCCGAGGGGCGGATGCGATACAGCCAGGAGCGGCGGTTGTGGGCGCGCGGCTCGGTGAACGCGCTGCCGCTGAGCTGTTCCGCGTACAGCCCGAGGGGGGCGCGCTGGGGCGAGTTGCGGCCGTGCGGCAGGGCGCCGGGCACGGCCTCCGAGCTGTGTTCGTTGCCGAATCCGGAGAGGTGGCTCAGCCCCTCGGCGGTCTTGCGTGCGTCGTCCCTGGGGTGGTCCCCGCTCATGACAGCTCCTCGGCTCCCCGGCCGGGGATCCCTGATCCCCGACTCCTGATTCCTATGGAACACCGTAGGATTCGCGATTTCCTCGCGCAAGAGGATCGATCACATGGGAACGGTGCTCTACTCTCCCGGGATGGCCGAATCTCCCGGGATGGCCGAACGGCGTGCCCCCGAGTCCCCGCCCGCAGCCGCGCCCGCGCCCGCCCCCGCGGCCCTGCGCCGGGCCCCCGTCCAGCGCCGCAGCGCCCAGCGCCTCACCCGCATCCTCGACGCCTGCGCGGACCTCCTCGACGAGACGGGCTACGAGGACCTGACCACCCGCCTTGTCGCGGAGCGCGCGGGCGTGCCCATCGGCTCCGTCTACCGCTTCTTCGGCAACAAGCGCGCCCTGGTCGACGCGCTGGCCCAGCGCAACCTGGAGCGCTATGCCGAACGGGTCACCCGCAGGCTCGCGGCGGCCGGGTCGGCCGGCTGGCGCACGGCCCTCGACGTGCTGCTCGACGAGTACCTCGCCATGAAACGCACCGCCCCCGGCTTCTCCCTGGTCGACTTCGGCACCCAGATCCCCGTCGGCGACCCCGGGGCCGCCCCCAACCACCGCGTCGCCGACCGCCTCACCGACCTGCTCTCCGCCTACCTCGACCGCACCCCCGACCCGGCCCTGCGGCGCACGTTCCTGGTCGCCGTCGAGACCGCCGACGCGCTGTTCCGCCTGGCCTTCCGCATCGACCCGGCGGGGGACGAGGCGGTCGTCGCGGAGATCCGGGTGCTGCTGCGGGCCTATCTGGCGCGGACGCTGGACTGAGAGGGCTCCCCAGCGGGCGCCCCCGCTGTTCCCCCCGCTGCTCCCTCGCCAGCGTGCATACCGGTCGGTATGCTCGACCCGTCTGCGCCGCCGCTGCCGCCCTGGAGGCCCCCATGCCCCGCACCGCCCTGCGCATCTGCCCCCTCTGCGAAGCCACCTGCGGACTCACCCTCACCGTCGAAGGCCCCCGGGTGACCGGGGTGCGCGGAGACAAGGACGACGTGTTCAGCCACGGGTTCATCTGCCCCAAGGGCGCCTCCTTCGGGGCGGCCGACGGCGATCCGGACCGGCTGCGGCGACCTCTCGTACGCAAGAACGGGACGCTGGAGGAGGCCAGTTGGGAGGAGGCGTTCGACGCCGTCGCGGCGGGCATCCGGCCGGTGGTCGAGCGGTACGGGCCGCACGCCGTGGGCGTGGTGCTCGGCAACCCGAACGTGCACACCATGGCGGGCGCCCTCTATCCGCCGCTGCTGCTCGCCGGGCTCGGCACCCGCAGCCTGTTCACCGCCAGCACCGTCGACCAGATGCCCAAGCACGTCTCCAGCGGCCTGCTCTTCGGCGACGCGCTCGCCATCCCCGTACCGGACCTGGACCGTACGGACCATCTGCTGATGCTCGGCGCCAACCCCCTGGACTCCAACGGCAGCCTGTGCACCGCGCCCGACTTCCCCGGCAGGCTGAAGGCGCTGCGCGCCCGCGGCGGGACGCTCACCGTCGTCGACCCGCGCCGCACCCGCACCGCGAAGCTGGCCGACCGGCACGTGGCGATCCGGCCCGGCACGGACGCGCTGCTGCTCGCGGCGATGGCCCAGGTCCTGTTCGCGGACGGCCTCGTCGCGCTGGGCGGGCTCGCCGAGCACGTCACGGGGGTCGGGCAAGTCGCCGACGCCGTACGGGACTTCACCCCCGAAGCCGTCGCCGCGGCCTGCGACGTGCCCGCCGCCACCATCCGCGAGCTCGCCCGTGAGCTGGCCGCCGCGCCCACCGCCGCCGTGTACGGACGCGTCGGCGCGAGCACCGTCGCGTTCGGCACCCTCACCTGCTGGCTCGTCGACGTACTGAACGTCCTCACCGGCAACCTCGACCGGCCCGGCGGCGCGATGTTCCCGCTCGCCGCCACGGACCGGGCCCCGCGGCCCGCGGGCCCCGGCAAGGGGTTCGCCCTGGGGCGCTGGCGCAGCCGGGCGAGCGGGCACCCGGAGGCGAAGGGCGAGCTGCCGATCGCCGCCCTCGCGGAGGAGATCGACACGCCGCCCCGCGCGGACGACGGAGGTCTCGGCGCGAGCCCCGTCCGCGCCGTCGTCGCCGTCGCCACCAACCCCGTCCTGTCCGCCCCCGACGGCGACCGCCTCGACAAGGCGCTGTCCTCCCTGGACTTCATGGTCAGCGTGGATCCGTACCTGAACGAGACCTCACGCCACGCGCACGTCGTCCTGCCGCCGCCCCCGCCCTCCCAGAGCGCCCACCACGACTTCGCCTTCAACGCCTTCGCCGTCCGCAACCAGGTCCGCTACACCCGCCCCGCGGTCCCCCTGGAGGAGGGGCGGATGGCGGAGACGGAGATCCTGGCCCGGCTGGTGCTGGCCGCGACGGGCATGCACGGGGCGGACCCGGAGGCCGTCGACGACCTCGCGATCGACCGGACGCTCGGCAAGGCCGTCACCGAGCCGCACGCGCGCGTGCACGGCCGCGACCCCAAGGAACTCGCGGGGCTCCTCACCGGCGAGAACGGCCCCGAGCGGCGCCTGGACATGATGCTGCGCCTCGGCCCGTACGGCGACGGATTCGGCGCCGACCCCGACGGACTCGGCCTCCGGAGCCTCCTCGACCACCCGCACGGCATCGACCTCGGCCCCCTCGGCCCGCGCATCCCGCAGCTCCTCAAGACCCGCAGCGGCCGCGTCGAGCTGCTGCCGGAACCGATCGCGGCGGACCTGCCGCGGCTGGCCCGGTCTCTGGACGCCGACCCGGCCGCCGCGCTCGTCCTGGTGGGCCGCCGCCATCTGCGCTCCAACAACAGCTGGATGCACAACGTCCCCGCCCTCATGGGCGGCTCCAACCGCTGCACCCTGCACGTCCACCCGGAGGACGCCGTCCGGCTCGGGCTCGAAGACGGCGCCCACGCGCGCGTGAGCGCCGCCGGCGGCGAGATCGCCGTCCCCGTCGAGGTCACCGACGCCGTGCGCCCTGGCGTCGTCAGCCTGCCGCACGGCTGGGGCCACGACCGGCCCGGCACCCGCCTGACCGTGGCGGGCGCCGACCCGGGCGCCAACGTCAATCAGCTCCTGGACGGCACGCTCCTCGACCCGCTCTCCGGCACCGCCGTGCTCAACGGCTTCCCGGTGGCCCTCACCCCGCTGACCTCGCCGCCCCTAGCGCAAACGCGCTGACCTGGAGTTTTGCGCTTATTGCTCGGACGTCAACATCTTGTTAACGCTCCATGGCGAGTCCTACGTTCATCCGAACCGCCAGACCTGGTGGTAGTTCGATGGTGAACGATAGGTAGCCCCCATGCTGACAATCCTCGGATTCGTCATGATCGCCACGTTCCTGGTGCTGATCATGATGAAGAAGATGTCGCCGATCGCGGCACTGGTGCTCATCCCCGCGCTGTTCTGCGTCTTCGTAGGAAAGGGCGCCCACCTCGGGGACTACGTCCTCGACGGCGTCGGCAATCTCGCGCCCACGGCCGCCATGCTCATGTTCGCCATCGTGTACTTCGGCGTCATGATCGATGTCGGCCTGTTCGACCCGATCGTCCGCGGCATCCTGCGCTTCTGCAAGGCGGACCCGATGCGGATCGTCGTCGGCACGGCGGTGCTCGCCGCGATCGTCTCGCTGGACGGCGACGGCTCCACCACCTTCATGATCACGGTCTCGGCGATGTATCCGCTGTACAAGCGGCTGAAGATGAGCCTCGTCGTGATGACCGGCGTCGCCGCCACCGCCAACGGCGTGATGAACACGCTGCCCTGGGGCGGCCCCACGGCCCGCGCGGCCACCGCGCTCAAGGTCGACGCCGCCGACATCTTCGTCCCCATGATCCCGGCGCTCGCCTGCGGCCTCGTCGCCGTCTTCGTCCTGTCGTACGCACTCGGTCTGCGCGAGCGCAGGCGGCTCGGGGTGCTGTCGCTCGACGAGGTGCTCGAGACCGAGACGCGGGCCGGTGAGCCGGTGCTCGTGGGGGCGGGCGGCGAGGCGGCCGCCGGGCGTGTCAGCTTCACCAAGGGCGGCAACTCCGCCTCCGCGGGCGCCGGTCCGGGCTCCTCCGGTGGTCCGGGTGCGGGTGCCGACGCCTCCCGTCCGGCCGAGGCGGACGCCGAATCCGATGACGACGACGGCTTCCAGGGGCTCGACCCCGACCGCCCCACCCTGCGGCCCAAGCTCTACTGGTTCAACGCGGCGCTTACGGTCCTCCTCCTCACCGCCATGATCATGGAGTGGCTGCCGATCCCGGTCCTGTTCCTGCTCGGCGCGGCCCTCGCCCTCACGGTCAACTTCCCGCACATGCCCGACCAGAAGGCCCGCATCGCCGCCCACGCCGAGAACGTACTCAACGTCACCGGCATGGTCTTCGCCGCCGCCGTCTTCACCGGCGTGCTCACCGGCACCGGCATGGTCGACCACATGGCCGACTGGCTCGTCGGCACCATCCCGGACGGCATGGGCGGCCAGATGGGCCTGGTGACGGGCCTCCTCTCGATCCCGCTCACCTACTTCATGTCCAACGACGGCTTCTACTTCGGCGTCCTGCCGGTCCTCGCCGAGGCGGGCCAGGCCCACGGCGTCTCCTCGCTGGAGATCGCCCGCGCCTCCATCGCGGGCCAGGCCCTGCACATGTCGAGCCCGCTCGTGCCCGCCGTGTACGTCCTCGTGGGCATGGCCAAGGTCGAGTTCGGCGACCACACCCGGTTCACCGTCAAGTGGGCCGTGCTCACCTCGCTGGTGGTGCTCGGCGCCGGGATCCTCTTCGGCATCATCTGATGCGGTACGGACGCGGTGGCGGGCCCCGGCCGACCGGCCGGTGCTGGCTGCTGCGTCTCGTCATCGCCTTCAGCTTCGCGCAGGGGGCGGTGTCGATGGCGCGGCCCGCCGTCTCCTACCGGGCCCTGTCCCTGGGCGCCGACGAACGCGCGATCGGCGTCATCGCGGGCGTGTACGCGCTGCTCCCCCTCTTCGCCGCCGTGCCGCTCGGCCGCCGCACCGACCCTCCCGCCGCACCGACCACGGGCGGTGCGCGCCGCTGCTGCCCGTCGGCGTCGCGCTCATCGCGGGCGGGTGCGCGCTCGGCGGCACGGCGACCTCGCTCGGCGCGCTCGCCGCCTGGAGCGGCGTCATGGGGCTCGGCCACCTCTGCTTCGTCATCGGCGCCCAGTCGATCGTGGCCCGGCAGTCCGCCCCGGCCGAACAGGACCGGAACTTCGGCCACTTCACCATCGGCGCGTCCCTCGGCCAGCTCGTGGGACCCATCGCCGCGGGCGCCCTCATCGGCCCCGACATGGACCGCAGCAGCGCGCTGGCGCTGGTGGTCTCGTCCGCCGTCGCCGCGGCCGCGGTCACCTCGCTGTGGCGGATCGAGTACGTGGGCGGGGCGCCGGCGCCGCGGTCTCCCGAAGCCGAAGCCGAAGCCGAAGCCGAAGCCGGGGCCGGGGCGGCGGTGGAGCGGGCCGCCAAGGTTCCCGTGCTCGGGATCCTGCGGGCGCGGGGCGTGCCCGCGGGCATCTTCATCAGCCTCGCCGTGCTCTCCGCGACGGACATCCTCACCGCGTACCTGCCGGTCGTCGGCGAGCACCGGGGCATCGCGCCCGCGACCGTCGGGGTGCTGCTGAGTCTGCGGGCGGGCGCCACGATCGCCTGCCGTCTGGTGATGACACCGCTCCTGCGGGTCCTTGGACGGCGTGCGCTCATCGCCGTCACGTGTCTGCTGGGCGGGGTGCTGTGCGCCGGGGTGGCGCTGCCGGTGCCCGTGTGGGCGCTCGCCGTCATGCTCGCGCTGCTCGGCTTCTGCCTCGGCGTCGGCCAGCCGCTGTCCATGACGACCGTCGTGCGGGCGGCGCCCGCGGCGGCGCGGTCCACGGCGCTGGCGCTGCGGCTCACCGGGAACCGGCTCGGGCAGGTGGCGGCGCCCGCCGGGGCCGGGGCGATCGCCGGGGTGGCGGGGGTGGGGGCGCCCTTCGTCATGCTGGGTGTGCTGCTCCTGGCCGCGGCGGGTCTGGGCCTGCGACGCGACGCCCCCGAGGGCGGGCCATCCTCGCCCGCCGAGAGGGCCCTGGCGGAGAAAAACTAACGGCGCTAGTTTGGGTGCGCACGGGAGCACGACGAGCACCGCCGGGCGCGCACCGCCGCCAGGTCACGTTGGGGAGGAATGGGATGAAGGCCCACGACGGGATGTACATCGCGGGCGCGTGGCGCCCCGCCGCGACGGGGGACACGATCCCCGTCGTGAACCCGGCGGACGAAGAGGTCGTCGCCCACGTACCGGCGGGCACCGCGGAGGACGTGGACGCCGCCGTACGCGCGGCCCGCGCCGCCCTCCCCGCCTGGTCGGCGACCCCGCCCGCGGAACGCGCGGCGAGGATCGGCGCCGTCCGCGACGGCCTGGTCGCCCGCAAGGACGAGATCGCCGCGACCGTCACCGCCGAACTGGGCGCCCCGCTCCCCTTCTCGGAGGCCGTGCACGCGGGCGTCCCGATCATGGTCGCCGGTTCCTACGCGGACCTCGCGGCCACGTACCCCTTCGAGGAGAAGGTCGGCAACTCCACGGTCTACGCCGAGCCCGTCGGCGTGGTCGGCGCGATCACGCCGTGGAACTACCCGCTGCACCAGATCGTCGCCAAGGTCGCCCCCGCCCTCGCCGCGGGCTGCACGGTGGTCCTCAAGCCCGCCGAGGACACCCCGCTGACGGCCCAGCTCTTCACGGAGATCGTGCACGAAGCGGGCCTGCCCGCGGGCGTGTTCAACCTCGTCACCGGCCTCGGCCCGGTCGCGGGCCAGGCCCTCGCCGCGCACGACGACGTCGACCTGGTCTCGTTCACCGGCTCCACGGCCGTTGGCAAGCAGATCGGCGCGACCGCGGGCGCGGCCGTCAAGCGCGTCGCCCTCGAACTCGGCGGCAAGTCCGCCAACGTCATCCTGCCGAGCGCCGACCTCGCGAAGGCCGTGAACGTCGGCGTCGCGAACGTCATGGCCAACTCCGGCCAGACGTGCAGCGCCTGGACCCGGATGCTGGTGCACACCTCGCGGTACGAGGAGGCGGTGGACCTTGCCCGCAAGGCGGCCGCCAAGTACGGCGACCGCATCGGCCCCGTCGTCAGCGCCAAGCAGCAGGCCCGCGTCCGCGGCTACATCGAGCGCGGTGTCGAGGAGGGCGCGCGCCTCGTCGCGGGCGGGCCCGAAGCACCGCGCGAGCAGGGCTACTTCGTCAGCCCCACCGTCTTCGCCGACGTCACCCCCGGCATGACCATCGCCCAGGAGGAGATCTTCGGCCCGGTCGTCTCCCTCATCCGGTACGAGGACGAGGCCGACGCCGAGACCATCGCCAACGGCACGGTGTACGGCCTCGCGGGCGCGGTGTGGGCCGGCGACGACGCGGAGGCCGTGGCGTTCGCCCGCCGGCTGCAGACCGGGCAGGTCGACATCAACGGCGGCAGCTTCAACCCCCTGGCGCCGTTCGGCGGTTACAAGCAGTCCGGCGTGGGCCGGGAGCTGGGCGCGCACGGTCTCGCGGAGTATCTCCAGACCAAGTCGCTGCAGTTCTAAGACAGTCTCCAAGGCCATCGAGGCCCCACCAAAGGTCATTGTCGAGGCCCCGCCAAAGGTCATTGAGGAGTACGCCATCGTGGTCCGCGTCCGCGCCGCCGTCCTGCCCGCCGTCGGTGCTCCCCTGGAGATCGCCGAGATCGACCTGCCCGAGCCGGGCCCCGGCCAGGTGCGGGTGCGCCTGGCCGCCGCCGGGGTGTGCCACTCCGACCTGTCCCTGACCAACGGCACGATGCGGGTGCCCGTACCGGCGGTGCTCGGGCACGAGGGCGCTGGCACCGTGGTGTCCGTGGGGGAGGGCGTCACCCATGTCGCCCCCGGCGCCGGCGTGGTCCTGAACTGGGCGCCGTCCTGCGGGAGTTGCCACGCCTGCGGGCTCGGCGAGGTGTGGCTGTGCGGCAGCGCCCTCGCGGGCGCGGGCGAGGTGTACGCGCGGCGGGCCGACGGCACCGGGCTGCACCCCGGCCTGAACGTCGCCGCGTTCGCGGAGGAGACGGTGGTGGCGGCGAACTGCGTCCTTCCGGTGCCCGACGGTATCCCGCTCACCGACGCGGCGCTGCTCGGCTGCGCGGTCCTGACCGGGTACGGGGCCGTGCACCACTCGGCGCGTGTCCGCGAGGGTGAGACGGTGGCCGTGTTCGGCGTCGGCGGAGTGGGCCTGGCCACGCTCCAGGCCGCCCGGATCGCCGGGGCGGCGCGGGTCGTCGCGGTCGACGTGTCCGCGGAGAAGGAGGGGCTGGCGCGTGCGGCCGGGGCCACGGAGTACGTGGTCGCGTCCGAGACCACCGCCAAGGACATCCGGAAACTGACAGGCGGTCACGGCGTCGACGTGGCCGTGGAGTGCGTGGGCCGCGCGGTGACCATCCGCGCGGCCTGGGAGTCCACCCGGCGCGGTGGGCGCACCACGGTCGTCGGCATCGGCGGCAAGGATCAGCAGGTCACCTTCAACGCCCTGGAGATCTTCCACTGGGGCCGCACCCTGTCCGGCTGCGTCTACGGCAACTCCGACCCGGCCGTCGACCTCCCCGTACTCGCCGCCCACATCCGGGCGGGCCGCCTCGACCTCACCGGTCTCGTGACCGACCGCATCGCCCTCGACGGCATCCCGGCAGCATTCGAGAACATGCTGGCGGGGAAGGGCGGGCGAGCGCTGGTGGTGTTCTGAGGGGCCCTGCCGGGGGCTCCGCCCCCGGACCCCCGTATCGCCGCTGCGCGGCTCGTCCTCAATCGCCGGACGGGCTATTTCTAAGGAGCGGGGGTTCGGGGGCGGAGCCCCCGTGGCGGTGACCCCTCACCCCGCCCGCCCCGCCGGCAGGCGCTCGTACTGGACGGCCAAGCCGTCCAACAGCGCCCGCAGCCCCGCCTCGAAGGCCCTCTCGTCCACGAGCTGCTGGTGCTCGGCGAGGAGGTGGGCCTGCCCCAGGTGGGGATAGTCGGCGGGGTCGTACGCCGTCTCGTCGTCGACGAAGCCGCCGGCGAAGGAGCCGAGGGCGGACCCCATGATGAAGTACCGCATCAGCGCGCCGATCGACGTGGCCTGGGCCGGCGGCCACCCCGCGTCGACCATGGCGCCGAACATCACGTCGGCGAGCCGCAGCCCGGCAGGACGCCGCCCGGGACCGCGGGCCAGGACGGGCACGATGTTCGGGTGCAGCGTGAGGGCGGCGCGGTAGGAGACGGCCCAGTCGTGCAGCGCGGTGCGCCAGTCGCGGCCGTCCTCGAACATCGACAGATCGACCTGCGCGCTCACCGAGTCCGCGACGGCCTCCAGGATCTGGTCCTTGGTGCGGAAGTGGTTGTAGAGCGAGGGCCCGCTGACCCCCAGCTCGGCGGCGAGCCGACGGGTGGAGAGCGCCGCGAGGCCCTCCGCGTCCACGAGGGCGCGCGCCGCGTCCACGATGCGATCTCGACTGAGGAGGGGCTTGCGCGGTCGGGCCATGCGGCACATAGTAGGGCTGCCAACAGAAACTAGCAGTGCTAATTTAAGTCCGGAGCAGCGGGCGGAAGAGTGTGGGGTGCCGCGATGAACCTGGAGCTCAGCGAGGAGCAGGAGGCCGTCCGGCGGCTCGCCGAGGACTTCGTCGCGCGCGAGATCTCCCCGCACGTGACCGCCTGGGACCGTGCGGAGAGCGTCGACAAGTCGATCGTGCGACGCCTCGGCGAGGTCGGCTTCCTGGGGCTGACGATCGACGAGGAGTACGGCGGCTCGGGCGGCGACCACCTGGCGTACTGCCTGGTGACGGAGGAGCTGGGACGCGGCGACTCCTCGGTGCGCGGCATCGTGTCGGTCTCGCTCGGCCTGGTGGCGAAGTCCGTCGCGGCCTGGGGGAGCGAGGAGCAGAAGCGGCGCTGGCTGCCGGGGCTGACCTCCGGCGAGTATGTTGGCTGCTTCGGCCTGACCGAGCCCGGCACCGGATCCGACGCGGGGAATCTGGCCACCCGGGCCGTTCGTGACGGGGACGCGTACGTCGTGAACGGGTCCAAGATGTTCATCACCAACGGGACCTGGGCGGATGTGGTGCTCCTGTTCGCGCGCACCAACGACACCCCCGGCCACAAGGGCGTCTCCGCCTTTCTGTTGCCCACCGACACCCCCGGCCTGACCCGCCGCCCCGTCCACGGCAAGCTCGGCCTGCGCGGCCAGGCCACCGCCGAGCTGGTCCTCGAGGACGTACGGGTCCCGGCGGACGCGATGCTGGCGCCCGAGGGCAAGGGGTTCTCGGTCGCCATGTCGGCCCTGGCCAAGGGGCGGATGTCGGTGGCCGCCGGATGCGTGGGCATCGCCCGGGCGGCCCTCGACGCGGCGGTCGCGTACGCGGGCGAGCGCGAGCAGTTCGGCAAGAGCATCGCCCGCCACCAGCTCGTGCAGGAGCTGATCAGCGACATCGCGGTGGACGTCGACGCGGCCCGGCTGCTCACCTGGCGGGTCGCCGACCTAGTCGACCGGGGGCAGCCCTTCGCCACCGAGTCCTCGAAGGCCAAGCTGTTCGCGTCGGAGGCCGCGGTGCGCGCCGCGAACAACGCCCTCCAGGTCTTCGGCGGCTACGGCTACATCGACGAGTACCCGGTCGGCAAACTGCTGCGCGACGCCCGCGTGATGACCCTCTACGAAGGCACCAGCCAGATCCAGAAGCTGGTCATCGGGCGGGCCCTGACGGGCGTGTCCGCGTTCTGAGGCGCTGATTCAGGCCCGCGCGCCCCCGCCCGGGCGACCGCCCACTTGCCTAAGCGCTTGCTCACCTTCAGGGTAGGGTGTCTGTCCTGAACGGTGGAAGGAGCGCGCATGGGTGCGGCGCAGGAGACCCTCGGCGAGGAACAGCCGTGGGCCGAGGTCAGTCCCGACGCGGCGAGGCGGCTGCTCGTCGCGGCGGTCGGGGCCTTCGCCGAGCGCGGCTATCACGCGACGACGACACGGGACATCGCCGGCCGCGCGGGCATGAGCCCCGCCGCGCTCTACATCCACTACAAGACGAAGGAAGAGCTCCTTCACCGCATCAGCAGGCTGGGCCACGACAAGGCGCTCACCATCCTGCGCACGGCCGCCGACAGCGACGGCACCGCGGCCGAGCGGCTCTCCGCCGCCGTACGCTCCTTCGTCCGCTGGCACGCCGGGCACCACACGACCGCCCGGGTCGTGCAGTACGAGCTGGACGCGCTCGGCGAGGAGCACCGCACCGAGATCGTGGCCCTGCGCCGCCAGTCCGACGCCGCGGTGCGCGAGATCATCAACGACGGGGTGCGCGCGGGCGAGTTCGACGTCCCCGACGTGCCCGGCACGACGCTCGCCGTGCTGTCGCTGTGCATCGACGTCGCCCGCTGGTTCAACGTCGCGGGCCGCCGGACGCCGGACGAGGTCGGCGCGCTGTACGCCGACCTCGTGCTGCGGATGGTGGGGGCGAGCCCTCAGAAGTAGCCAGTCCTCAGAAGTAGTAGCGGGACACCGACTCCGCCACGCAGGCCGGCTTGCCGCCGTCCTCGCGCTCGACGGTCACGGTCGTCGTCACCTGGACGCCGTCGTCCTTCGTCGGCTCGACCTCCGTCAGCACGGCGGTCG
Organism: Streptomyces aurantiacus JA 4570; assembly: GCF_000414115.1. Lineage (GTDB taxonomy): Bacteria > Actinomycetota > Actinomycetes > Streptomycetales > Streptomycetaceae > Streptomyces > Streptomyces aurantiacus_A. Next base: position 20,250 of record NZ_AOPZ01000224.1, on the reverse strand, counting down.
CGCGCACCCGCGAGCCCACGGGCACCGGCGAGGGGAAACGGACCTTGTTCGTGCCGTAGTTGAGGCCCATCCGCATCCCCTGCACCCGCATCACCTGCGGTACGAGGGCCGGCAGCAGGGACAGCGTCAGATAGCCGTGCGCGATGGTCGTCCCGAACGGGCCCGTGGCCGCCTTCTCCGGGTCGACATGGATCCACTGGTGGTCACCGGTGGCGTCCGCAAACAGGTCGATCCGCTTCTGGTCGATCTCCAGCCAGTCGCTGTACCCGAGCTGTTCGCCCACCGCGGCGCGCAGCTCGTCGGCTGACGTGAAGATCCTCGGCTCTGCCATGTCCCCGGCCTCCCGGACGTAGGTGTACTAAGCGCTTGCTCAGCATGCTGGGTGCCGCCGACCGCTGTCAACGGACCACCAGTAGGCTTCGAGGAGTGCCACAGATCCCAGAGAAGGTCCACGAACTCACGGTCGGACAGCTCGCCGCGCGCAGTGGCGCGGCAGTGTCCGCCCTGCACTTCTACGAGTCCAAAGGGCTCATCAGCAGCCGGCGCACCTCGGGCAACCAGCGGCGGTATCACCGCGACACGTTGCGCCGTGTCGCGTTCATCCGGGCCGCCCAGCGGGTGGGGATTCCGCTCGCCACGATCCATGACGCGCTCGCGGAGCTGCCCGAGGGGCGGACGCCGACGCGGGAGGACTGGGCGCGGCTCTCCCAGACGTGGCGGTCCGAGCTCGACGAGCGCATTCAGCAGCTCGGGCGGCTGCGGGACCATCTCACCGACTGCATCGGCTGCGGCTGTCTCTCCCTGGAGACGTGTGTGCTGTCCAACCCGGACGACGTCTTCGGCGACCGGCTCGTGGGCTCCCGCCTGATGGGAGAACGCCGTCAGTAGCGGCTCCTCTCGGATGTGCCGGGTGAGTCTGAGCCCGTCCGGCGATTGAGGACGAGGCCGCAGGCCGACCGGCGGGAGGCGCCCCACCCGAAGAGGCGCCCCACCCGGACGGGACACCCACCTGCGCGGCACGGCGCCCGGCTACTCGTACTCCGTACCGCCCTTCCGCGTCAGGTACGCCCCGCTGACCACCTTCGCGATCGCCCGGCCCCCGGTCACGGGGCTGTACCGCTCGGGTGCGGCCCGGACGACCACGCCCTCCCGGAGGTGGAGGCCACGGCCGGACACGGTCTCCCGGCCCGAGGCCAGGTCGAGGACGGCGGCCGGGTCGTAGGGACCGGCGTACAGCCGCGGCACGAGCGGGAGTTCGCCGGCCAGGACGTCCGCCGCGTCGAGCCAGCGCACGGCGCCGTCCACCTCGGCGGCGACGTCGAACACCGCGTAGCCGAGGGTGTCGCGCCGGCCGTCGGCGCCGTAGTGCAGATCCTGCACCCCGGCGCCGTACACCTCGCCGAAGACACCGACCCGCCGCGCCCCGAGCCGGGCCGCGAGGCGCGCCGCGGCGCCGGGCACGTCGTGGCCGCGGACCGCCCGCCAGTACAGGTTCAGCGGATTCTCCTTGAGAGCCAGGGACTTGGACCCGAAGCCCTTGGAGGAGACCCGCACGCGGTCCTCGTCGGCGACGTACGTGAGCAGGCACGCGGAACCGTGCAGCTTCTCCGTGACGGTGACGGGCTCGCCGGGGGCGAACACGTCGGGGTAGCGCTGCAGGTTCTCGATGTCGACCCAGGGCAGCAGGTCGGGGGCGGACTCCACGTCGCCGTTCATGGTCGGCGGTATCGGCGGCACCCACTTGATGATGCCGAGCCGCTCCGCGAAGTCCGTGCCGTCGGCCGCCGCCCGCGCCAGGTCCACGCCGGCCAGCGCGCGCGGCCTGCACACGATGCCCTGGGACAGCTCGCCGCGCAGCCGCACCGCCTTGACCCGGTCCGCGTTCCCGCCCGCGAGGCGCCCCGTCAGACCCAGCTCGTCGATCAAGCGGGCGGGCAGGAGGGCCTGTTCGGGGATGTAGAGGGCGCTCTCACCGGTGCGGTAGGCGCCCTTCGCGACGACGGCCCGGTACAGGCCCACCTGGGCCAGTTCGAGGGCGTCGGCGTTGGGATGCTCGTGGATGGTCAGCACTTCGGCGGTGACGCGCAGCGTCGACATGTCCGTACTCCTCGGGACGGCTCCAGGGCGCGCGGGGGCGCGGAGCCCGGTGGCTCAGTCGTGTTTCATCGCCACCAACTGTCCCGGCGGGAAAACGCGCTGACCACCGAATATCCGTCTGCTACGGTCACGCCCGCCCCACGGCGGGACCGGCGCGAGAGCGGCGCCGCCGAGCCGCCCCGCCCTCACCGCCCCAGCGCCGCCGCCACCAACTCCGCGTTGGAGCCCGCCCGTTCCCCGCCCGGCAGCACCAGCGTGTCCTCCAGGCCGATCCGCCGCCCCAGGCCGAGCCGCCCCGCCAGGGCGAGCACCGGCCACGCCCCGCCCTCCTCGCCGTGCAGCAGCACCGGCCGCCCGTGCGCGCCGCCGATCCGCGCGAGCAGGTCCCGGGCGGACGCCTCGGCCGTCGCCGCGTCGTGGTCGGTGACCTCCGCGAGGACCCGCAGCACCCGCGGCCCGAGCGGCGACGCCGCGAACCGCTCGGCGCCGTCGGTGCCGGACCAGACGCCCGCCTCGACCCCGACACCGCGCTCCAGCAGGGCCCGCGCCACCTCCTCCGCGCCCGGCTCGTGCCAGTTGACCGACGCGTGGTCGGGCAGCACGGTCCACGCGCGCACCCGCGCGACCCGCGCCGCCGGATCGGGTTCGGCCCACGCGCCGGTGGTCACCCCGACGGTCACGGCGACGGCGGCGCGCAGCGCCGCCAGCGTGGCCGCGACAGGTCCGGGCGCCAAGGTGTCTTCCCCACAAGGGGACTTGGGGTGTACATGGACATCGAGTGCGCCGGCGCCGACCGCCTCGGCCGCCGACGCCGCCAGGGCGCCGGGCGACAGCGGCACGGCCGCGCCGTCGTCCGCGCCCCGGGCACCGTTCAGACATACCTGCATCGATCCATCACATCACGGGGGAGGCACCGGATGAGCGTCGCCATCTGTTCGCTGAAGTGGGAAGCCGCCCGCAGCGGACGCCAGAAGATCACGTACGACAAGGACGGGTACCACCTCGTGCGCTTCCCGTACGTCACGGGCGAGGAGGCGTACGACCCCTGGCGGATGCACGACCCGATGCACGGCGCCACCAGCCCGTCGAAGTTCCCCGACGCCCGCTCGGGGCTGATCTGGCCGAGCCACGACGGGTGGGGCACGCTGACGGCGCTGGTCTTCTGGGAGCCGGACAACCGGCCGACGGAGTACCGCTCGCGCTTCGTGCGCGATCCGCTGAACCTGTCGACGGGCTACGACTCCACGGCCACCACCGACACGGTCCCCACCCGCGGCGGGCAGTACCGCTCGTACTCCTGGCAGATGTTCGTGCACCCGGGGACCCCCGTGGGCCTGAAGATATCCGCGCGCGGCCCGGGCGACGTGAAGATCGCCGCGCCGCTGATGCTGGCCGAGTTGAAGCTGGCCATACAGACGGACGTCGTCAGGCCCTGAGACCGGGCAAGGACCTCATGCCGACACCAGCGCACGCGACGGCCGCATCCGCGCCCGCCGCACCGCATCGGGTGTGAGGACGGGGGCGGGGACCACGATGCCGCAGCTCGTGCAGACGGGGCCGGACGAGGGTTCGTGCGCCAGGCCGTAACGCCATTCGAGGGCCGCGTCGCCGCACACGGGACAGGCGGCGCCCGGCTCTCGCTCCAGAGCGGTGATCAGTTTGCGCAGCACGTCGGCGAGCGGCGCGGACGGGTGCACACCGGGGTCGTCGCACCAGGCGACCCCGCACCCGCCCCACGTGCAGCGGTGCCAGTCGTCGTCGCTGCCGGGGCGGCGGAGCCCGTCGTGCTTCTCCTTGCGGCGGCGCCGCGCGAAGCCCTCCTCGTAGGCGAGCCACACGCCGCGGGCCGCCTCCAGTTCGTCGAGCGCGGCCACCAGCCGCGCCGGGTCGGGCGAGCGGTCCTCGGGACCGAACCCCGCGCGGGAGCACAGGTGGTCCCAGGTCGCCCGGTGGCCATAAGGGGCGAATCTCTCCAGGCACTTGCGCAGTGAGTACCGCCGCAGTGCCAGGTCGCTGTAGGGGTCGCGCACCTGTCTCGCGAGACTCCGGAATCCGGCCATCGCCCTGCACCTCCGTCACACGTTCTCGGACGTCGCCTTGGACCCAAGGGGCATCGAGTAGACGTATCGACTCACGTTTTGGTGCCATCCGATTTTCGATGGCTTCCCATCAGCGCGTTCCCCGCAGGTCAGCGGAGATGCGTGTGGTGGTTGTGAAAAGGCGACGGTTGTTCATCTTTCCGGTTCGGCAACTCGACAGTAACCTCCGCCGCGACGGCCTTCCGGAGGAGCACCTATGCGACGACGCATCGCACGGCTCAGAACCCTCACCACGTCAGCGGCCCTGGTTCTCGGGGCCTCCCTGCTGCTCGCGCCAGGACCAGGCGCCGCCGCGGCCGAGCCCCCGCCCGTCACCGACTACTGCGGCGACAACTGCGCGGACATCCTGCCGCCCGGCGCGAACGGCAACGCGACCCTCGCCGAGATCCTCAGCCACCGCCTCCTCGGCACCCAGCCGGCGCACGCCGACGACCAGTTGGGGCCGTACGACGCGCTGTCGTCCGGCTATCCATCGCTCACCGACGACAAACTCACCGAGTTCTTCAACGACGCCTCCTTCGGCGTCGATCCCGACCAGGTGGCCTCCGTCACCAAGCCCCGCGGCGACGTGACGATCACCCGTGACAAGAAGTACGGCATCCCGCACATCCAGGGCACCACGCGCTACGGCACCGAGTTCGGCGCGGGCTTCGCCGCCGGACAGGACCGGCTGTGGCTCATCGACCTGTTCCGGCACATCGGCCGCGGCGAGCTGACCTCGTTCGCGGGCGGCGCCCCCGCCAACCAGGGCCTGGAGCAGCAGTTCTGGCCGCAGGCCCCGTACACCGAGAAGGACCTGGAACGGCAGGTCGAGTACATCAAGTCCACGCAGGGCGAGCGCGGCCGGCAGGCCATGGAGGACGCGCAGGCGTACGTCGACGGCCTGAACGCCTACCGCGAGAAGTCCAAGAACGGCCGCTACTTCCCCGGCGAGTACGTCCTCACCGGCAAGATCGACGCGATCACGAACGTCGGCGAGATCCAGCCCTTCAAGGTCACCGACATGATCGCGCTCGCCTCGGTGGTCGGCGGCCTGTTCGGCAACGGCGGCGGGGGAGAGGTGGAGTCCGCGCTCTCCCTGCTCGCGGCGCAGCAGAAGTACGGCGTCGAGAAGGGCACCGAGGTCTGGGAGACCTTCCGCAGCCGCAACGACCCGGAGACCGTGCAGACCATCAACGACGGCACCAGCTTCCCGTACGCGGGCAAGCCCGAGAAGGCACGCGGCACCGCGCTGCCCGACGCCGGGTCGGTGCGGCGCGAGCAGCTCGTGTACGACCGCGAGGGCGGCGCCACTGCGACCGCGAAGGGGGCGGCGAAGGCGCCGAAGGACCCCGTGAAGGCCCCGAAGAAGCTCAAACCGCTCCAGGGCGTGTACGACGACGGCGTGCTGCCCGCCGACCTGTTCGGCGGCGCGCCCGGCACGCCCGGCGCGGGCAACCCCGCGAACAAGAAGGGCATGTCGAATGCCCTGCTCGTCTCCGGCAAGCACACCGAGAGCGGCCACCCCGTCGCCGTCTTCGGCCCGCAGACCGGCTACTTCGCGCCCCAGCTCCTGATGCAGCAGGAGCTCCAGGGCCCCGGCATCAGCGCGCGCGGCGTCTCCTTCGCGGGCGTCGGCATGTACGTCCAGCTCGGCCGCGGCCAGGACTACGCGTGGTCGGCGACGTCCGCCGGGCAGGACATCACGGACACGTACGCCGTCGAGCTGTGCGCGCCCGGCGGCGGGACGCCGGGCAAGGACGCGACCCACTACCTCTACCGCGGCACCTGCACCCCGATGGAGAAGCTGGAGCGCAAGAACGCCTGGAAGCCCACCCTCGCCGACTCGACGGCCGCGGGCTCCTACCGCATGCAGGTCTTCCGCACGAACTACGGCATCGTCACGCACCGGGCCACCGTCGACGGCAAGCCCGTCGCGTACGTCGCGCTGCGCTCCACCTATCGGCACGAGGCCGACTCGATCATCGGCTTCCAGATGCTCAACGATCCCTCGTACGTCAAGGACGCCGCGTCCTTCAAGAAGGCGGCAGAGAACATCTCCTACGCCTTCAACTGGTTCTACGCCGACTCGCGCGACGTCGCGTACTACAACAGCGGCGCCAACCCCGAGCGCGCCGACGGCATCGACCCGTCCTTCCCGGTCAAGGCCCAACAGGCTTACGAATGGCGGGACTTCGACCCGAAGGACAACACCTCGGCGCAGACACCGCCCGCCGAGCACCCGAACTCCGTCAACCAGGACTACTACATCTCCTGGAACAACAAGCAGGCGAAGGACTTCAGCGCCTCCGGCTTCGGCATGGGCGCCGTGCACCGCGGCGACCTGCTCGACGACCGGGTGAAGAAGCTCGTCGACGAGGGCGGCGTCACCCGCTCCTCCCTCACCCAGGCCATGGCGGAGGCCGCCGTCACCGACCTGCGCGGCGAGCAGGTCCTTCCCGAGCTGCTGAAGGTGGTGCGCGGCAAGCCGATCGACGACCCCCAACTGGCCAAGGCCGTCCAGCAGTTGGAGGCATGGCACAAGGCGGGGTCGCAGCGCAGGGAGACCGCGCGGGGCTCCCACGCCTACGCGCACCCCGACGCCGTACGCGTCATGGACGCCTGGTGGCCGCGGCTCGTCGAGGCCGCGTTCAAGCCCGGACTCGGCCCGGATCTCTACGGGGCGCTGACCGCGCAGCTCGGCGTGGACGAGGCGCCGTCGGCCGGGCACGGCCCGACCGGCGCGCACGCCGGATCGGCCTTCCAGTACGGCTGGTGGGGCTACGCGGACAAGGATCTGCGGACCGTGCTCGGGCAGCCGGTGAAGGGCTGGACCAAGACCGCGTACTGCGGTGACGGCAAGCTCGACGCCTGCCGGGACACGCTCCTGAAGACCCTGGGCCAGGCCGTCGCCACACCGGCATCAGAGGTCTATCCCGGTGACGCCAGTTGTAAGGCGGGCGACCAGTGGTGCGCGGACGCCGTGATCCACCGCGCGCTCGGCGGCATCACGCACCGGGCCGTCCAGTGGCAGAACCGGCCGACGTACCAGCAGGTCGTGGAGTTCCCCCGGCACCGCTGAGCGTCACCGGGCGGCGAGGGCGATCCGTCCCGCGGCGCACACGGCACGTGCCAGTTCCTCGTGACAGATGTCGCTGTGCGCGCCGTCGGGCGGGCCGCCCCGCCCCCCGCCGCACCACGCCCGCCGCGTCCACGCTCACGCACCCGCGCGCCGGCAGCGCCTCGCCGAGCCGCACCCGCCGGGCCCCGTCGACGGCCCTGATCCCGTCGAAGCCGAGGGCGCCCCACCGCTCCCACAGGTTGAGGAAGCCCGCGGAGTCCCCGGCGAGCTTGGAGGCGAGCGGATAGAACTTGCCGAGCGCGTCGTCGTGACGCGAGTAACAGCACATCAGCGGGCCGTCGACGCGCCGCTGCACCCCGCTCAGGGCACCGCCGCGCGACCGGTCGTGCGGCAGCCGGGCGCTGAAGGCGTAGTGCGAGAAGGCCCCCTGGAGCAGCGTCGTGGACTTCACGCAGCGCACCCCGGCGGGCATGCCGCGCAGCCCGTACGACACCAGGCGGGCGCCGAAGCTGTGCCCGACGAGATGCACGCGGATGTCCGGCACGTCACGGGCGAGCAGCCCCAGGGTGGCGCCGAGGCCCAACTGGCCGATGGCACCGGCCCGGCGCTTCATCGCGTAGTACGTGGCCTGCCGCAGCAGTTCCTTGGCGCCGTTCCACAGCCGCCCGCGCAGGCCGCCGAGGATCTCCTGGCCGCCGGTGCCCCCGAGGTCGTCCAGCATGGCGAGGAACACCTCGCAGACCTCGACGGCGTCGTCGGTGAGCATGGCGGGCTCGCCCGCGCCGAGGTCGTCGCCGAACTCGTGCGCCGGGCTCGACTCGCGCACCGCCACGAGGTCGCGGACGTGCCGCGCGAACTCGTCCAGGCGTGAGCGGACTGCGGAGCGCTCCTGGAGCAGGCGGGCGAGGCGGTCGATGCGCGCCGCGTTCGCCGGGCCGGGGAACACCACCTCCAGGAGGCGGCGGGTGGGCTCGTCGAGGGTGGGATCACCGGGGTCGCGGGGAACTCCGGGAGGCGCCGCGGAGGGCTCGAAGTCGGGGATCGGCTCGTCGGGGAAGCGGATCGCGGGCCACAGGATCCCGGTGTAGCCGAGGCGCACCCCGGGCCCCGCGAGCCGGTCGAACGGCTCGAAGAAGCGCCGGTACAGGCTCCGGGCCGTCCGCTGGTCGTTGTTCCAGCCGTGCGCGAACACCAGCAGATCGGTGACGCGTTCGGTCTCCGCTCCGGAAAGGAGCCGGCCACGCTGCGCGGCGTCGACGTCTCCGTCGGCGTCGAAGGTCAATTCCCAGTAGGGCTGCACGACCGCATCGTCCTGCGGTCCCGCCCCGGTGAGAAGACGTCGCGGCACAACACGCGTGAGCCGGTGCCGTCCCCCGGGTGGCGGCACCGGCTCACGCGTGGATCAGGAGACGGGAGGCCCCGCCTTGCGTTCGCGGGCGTAACGGTTGATCGGCGGCAGCCAGCAGAGCACGATCGCCACCAGCGTCGCGAGCAGCGCCACGAAGCTGAACGCCATGACGGATTCGGGTTCGTAGTCACCCAAGATGAGGATATGGGGGAACAGTGCGACGACGCCCGAAATGGTAATGAGGACGCGCGCCCACGTGGCCGCGTTCTTGCGGACGCAGAGCGTGAATATCAGCACGCAGACAGCGGTGAAAATGGCGAATCCGGCGCGCGCCGAGAGAGTCCCGGCGCGCTCGCTGACGAGCTCGTCCCAGATGGGACCGGACAGCGTCTTGATGTCGGCCGCTGTCGTATTCGACGGGAGTCCGACGACGTCCGGGTGGTCGTCGATGACATCCCTGATGTTCTCGTCGGCCAGATCATTGCCGCCGGCGAAGACGAGTACCGCGCCGATCACGGCGGACACCGCGGAAATGACAGAGGTCCAGACCAGAGCGGTGAGGGAGCCGGGCCGCCGGACCGCGCGGGCTGCGCGGGCCGCGCTGCGGGGACCGACCGGCGGCGCGGGCGCGGCCTGGTAATGACTCACGGGTACAACTCTCCTCGCAGAGATGAAGGTTCGAGTGGGATTGGCTCGACCTTTCCATGGGTACCTCGAACGCAGCCAGTATTTTCTGGAAGAAATCCCCAGATAATTTCGGGTGATCCGTGGATCAGTTTCCGCGGCGGCTATGCTGCAATGCCTAAAACTCAGAGGGAGTTGGAGAGAGTAAGTCAGCATGGCCTTAACAGGTCCCACGCAGTACCCCGCGGAACTGCTGGACACCACCATGGATCAACTACGGACGCTGCTCGCCGTGTACGAGACCGGCACGGCGCTCGCCGCCGCGCGCCAGCTCGGCCGCGAACAGTCCAGCGTGCAGAAGCAACTGGACACGATGAACCGCACGTTCGGCGCGCTCTGCGGGGAGGCGCTGGTGCTCAAGCGGGGCCGCGGCAAGGACGTCCTGTTCACCGCCACCGGCGAGCATCTGGTCGAGCTGGCGCGCAGCACGCTGTCCGCCTGGTCGGACGGCATCAACGACGCGCGCCGCCGCCTCGGGCGCACCCTCTCGGTCGGCTCGACCCGCTACACGCTGGGCTTCCTCCTCGACGCCGTGGAGCGCGTCAGCGACATCTACGAACGCCGGGGCGTCGACCTGAAAGTCACGCACGTGCGCACCGGCGACCTCTTCGCCCGCTTGCAGTCCAAGGAGCTGGACCTGGTGTGCGGCAGCATCGTCGTCACCGAGGGGCAGGAGGCCGAGCTGGATCCGTACGAGATCGTGGAGTGGCGCCGCAGCGGCCTGTCGATCCTGACGAACCTGCCGCCGGAGAAGCTGCCGGGCCCCTCCGCCGACACCGTCAACGCCAGCGACCTGCCCGCCCTGCCCCTGGTGGTCTCCGCCGGCGGCCTCATCGCCCGCTTCCTCACCGCCTGGTACGGCGCCGACTTCCGCAAGGTGATGACCATCGCGGCCGAGATCGAGGCCGCGCACTACGGCTTCGAGCTGCTGCGCTCCGGCCTGGTCAGCGGGGCGATGCTCGTCACCCGCGGCATCGCGGAGGCCGCCGAGTCCGGCAGCCTCCCCGAGGCCGGGGGGCTGCGCCGGCTCGACGTGATCGGCGACGTCGGCCCGCGCACCGAGGTCCTCGTGGGCGTCTTCACCCGGAGCGGGGACCGCGCCTCGTACGACGCGGGCCACCCGCTGAACCTGCTGTGGGACGCCCTGGCGAAGGACAACGAGCGCTGGTGGCTGAGCCGTTGAGGGGCCGGGCCACCGGCGCTCGTCACTCCGGCCGGTGGGCGGCCGTCGTCACTTCGGCCGGTGGGCGGCCGTCGTCTTGTGCAGGTGGATGAGGATGTCGTGCGTGGCCCCGAGCCGGATCGGGTACGGGCCGTCGGGGTAGGCGGTGCCGATGCTGCGTGTGGGGCGTGCCTTGTCCAGCCACTTCCGGGCGGCGGCGGGCGCGTTCCGGGCGTCCACGTAGTAGTCGTCGTAGGACACCTTGTCGAGCGTGTGCTCGTTCATGCCGCGCCCGGCCGCGCCCACGGTCCGCGGCTTCCACGTCTGGTCCTGGGTGCCCGTCGCCATGAACGAGCCCCGATTGAAGGTGAATCCGATGCTCCGGTACTTCGGCCCGAAGGCGTCCCGCAGGAAGGCTCCCTGCATCTTCGGGTAGTTCGGATCGCGCGACTCGTACCCGACGTGGGCGTTGTGCGCCGACGCGAGCACCTTGTGACCGGTCTGCCGCTGCCACCACGCCGTGTTCTCCGCCATGATCCGGTCGCGGTACAGCATCGCGCCGCGCACCCCTTCGGGCGTCTCGGTGTCGAAGGCGTAGATGTCCGCGGTCTGCATGATGGAGCGGGCGTCCTGAAGCACATACGCGGACTTCGCGCCCGTGCGCTCCGGCTTGAGGCCCCGCACCAGTTCGTACGCCGCCCTCGCCTGCCGCGCCAGCCGGGCGCGTTCGGCCAGGGGCAGGCCCTGGTGGGCGTCGCCGTCCGTCACCTTCCGCAGCGGGGCGTACAACGCCTTGATCCGGCCGAGCAGTTCGGGCTTGTGGCGGCGCACGTGGTCGGTCACCGCGTCGAACAGCTCGGTGCCCATCTCGGGGTTGTTGAGGTCGTTGCCGAGGAAGCGCAGCTGACGGTCCGGGTGCCGCTCGTTGTACTGCCGCATCCAGGTGAGCAGCTCGATGTACTCCTCGTTGTACCAGGGGCCCTTCGACAGTTCCCGGCGGGCCAGCTCGCGCACATCGCCCTTGCCGCCGCGCACATAGGCGTCGAAGCGCTGCCCGGTCGTCCAGCTCACCTCCAGGGCGAAGGTCCTGAAGCCCTTCTCCTTCACGAGGTGGCGGAAGAGCCGGTCCTTCATGGTGAAGAACTCGTGCGTGCCGTGGGTGGCCTCACCGAGGCCGACCACCTTGGCGTCGCCCACCATCCGGCCGAGCGGCCGCAGATCCTTCGTCGAGCCGCCGGGCCCGGTGGCGCGCAGCGGGTGCGCGGCACTCTCGATCGCCCGCACCGGGTCGTCCGCGCGCGGCTCCGCCCCGGCGGCCGCCGGGGCGAGCAGCGCCCCCGCGCCGACCGCGGTGACCAGTACCAGCGAGGCCCGTATAGGGGCGGTCCGTGCCATGTTCGTCCTCCTGGGGTGATGTTCCCTCACGGAAGATCACGATCCTGGAAGGCGGCCCGCGCGGGCCATCCGGAGGACTCCCCGGCCCGGGGTGGGGTTCGCCCCACCACGCTGCTGCCGCTACCGGTAGCCACCGCTACCGGTAGTGGAGATGGCGCTCGCGTACGCCCCGGAAGCGGGCGAGGCCGGCCTGCCACGCGCCCACCACCTCGTCGGTGTCCGCGCCCGCGTCGATCATCGTGCGCACCGTCGCCGACCCCGTGAGCCGGTCGATCCAGCGGTCCGGGCGCCACGCGAAGCCCCGCCACACCCGCTTCGCGGTCACCAGGAGCGCGATGCCGGTGCGCACGGGGTCGTAGCTCTCCCGGTCGTGTACGTGGAGTTGTACGCCGCCGACGGTGCGGCCCGCGAACTTGGAGAACGACGGCGCGAAGTACGCCTCCCTGAAGTGCACGCCGGGCAGGGCGAGTTCGGCGGCTGCGGCCGCCCAGCTCCCGTCGATGCCCACCGCGCCGAGCAGCTCGAACGGCCGCGTCGTGCCCCGGCCCTCGGACAGGTTCGTGCCCTCGAAGAGACAGGTGCCCGGATAGACGAGCGCCGTCCCGGGAGTCGGCATGTTCGGGCTCGGCGGCACCCACGGCAGCCCCGAGGCGTCGAAGAAGTCCGCCCGCCGCCACCTGGACATCCACACGACGTCCAGCGCCACCGGCCGCTCCAGGAACTCGGCGTTGAACACCCGTGCCAGTTCGCCGACCGTCATCCCGTGCGCCAGCGCGACCGGCTCGCGCCCGACGAACGACGCGAACCGCCGCTCCAGGACGGGCCCGGACGCGTCCCGGCCCGCCACCGGGTTCGGCCGGTCGAGCACCACGAGGCGCTTGCCCGCGAGGCTCGCCGCCCGCATGCAGTCGTACAGCGTCCAGATGTACGTGTAGCAGCGCGCGCCCACGTCCTGGAGGTCGAAGACCACCGTGTCCACGCCCGCCGCCGTGAACACCGCAGCCAGCTCGCGGCCGCTCCTGCGGTACGTGTCGTACACGGGCAGCCCTGTCGCCGGGTCGTCGTGACGCCCCTCGGACCCGCCCGCCTGCGCCGTCCCGCGGAAGCCGTGCTCGGGCCCGAACACGGCGACCAGATCGACGCGTTCGTCGGCGTGCAGCACGTCCACGATGTGCCGGACGTCACGGGTCACACCGGTGGGATTGGTGACGACGCCGACGCGGTGGCCCGCCAGGAGGGCGAATCCGTCGTCGGCCAGACGCTCGAAGCCGGTGCGGGTGCGGGGGTGGGCGTGACCGGGGTCCCGGGGCGGGGCGGCGGCCGGGGCGGTGGCGGCCGGAGCCGCGGCGGCCGTGCCGGGCGTCGGCAGGGCGGTGGCCGAGGTGGCGGCGAGCAGGCGTCGCCGGGACAGGGGCATGCGCGATGACCTCCCGGAACACGGTGGCGTACCAGGCCCCGCACGCTAGCGCGCGCACCCCGGCGGGCAGCCGAACGTGGCCGGGCGGCCCCCTTTCGCCCGACATACCGACCGGTTAGTCTGCCGTGAAGTGTGATCGCCCAGAGCGTGATCGCCCGGTCCGTGACCGCCCCCGGCGTGATCGACCGCAGCGTGTTCGAGGCCGAAGGAGACCGCCCGTGGAGAGCCTGCAGGGCAAGGGAGTCGTCGTCACCGGTGCCGGGAGCGGGATCGGGGCCGCGCTGGCCCGCCGCTTCGCCGCGGCCGGGGCCCGCGTCGTCGTCAATGACCTGGACGCGGCCAGAGCGGGGGCCGTGGCCGACGAGGTGGGCGGCGTCGCCGTGCCGGGGGACGCCTCCGTGGTCGTCGCCGACGCCCTCGCCGCGCTCGACGGCTCCGTCGACGTGTACTGCGCCAACGCGGGCCTGGCGTCCGGCGGCACCGAGGCCGCGGACGAGCGGGTGTGGGCCGACGCCTGGGACGTGAACGTGATGGCGCACGTGCGGGCCGCGCACGCGCTGGTGCCCGGCTGGCTGGAGCGGGGCGAGGGCCGGTTCGTGTCGACGGTGTCCGCGGCCGGGCTGCTCACGATGGTGGGCGCCGCGCCGTACAGCGTCACCAAGCACGGGGCGTACGCCTTCGCCGAATGGCTGTCCCTGACGTACCGTCACCGCGGCCTCAAGGTGCACGCGATCTGCCCGCAGGGCGTGCGCACGGACATGCTCACCGCCGCGGGTTCGGCGGGCGAACTCGTCCTCGCGCCCACCGCCGTCGAGCCGGAGGACGTCGCCGACGCGCTGTTCGCCGGCATGGCCGAGGACCGCTTCCTGATCCTGCCGCACCGGGAGGTCGCCGCGTACTACCAGGCGCGGGCCGCGACACCGGACAAGTGGCTCACCGGCATGAACCACATCCAGCAGAAGTGGGAGGCGTCCGAGCGGTGAGCGTCCTCGTGGAGCCGCCGAAGACCGGGAGTGGGAAGATCCTCCGGCGGGAACCGCGTTCTCGCCAGTGAAGACGACGGAAGACGGAAGACCATGAACGGAAGGCAGGTGGCGGCAAGTGGCCAGAACGACGGACGGTGACGGCACGCCCGTCCCGCAGCGGCTGCTCGCCGCCGCCACCCGGCTCTTCGCCGACCGCGGCTACGACCGTACGTCCGTGCAGGAGATCGTCGAGGCGGCCGGCGTCACCAAGGGCGCGCTGTACCACTACTTCGGGTCGAAGGACGACCTGCTGCACGAGGTGTACGCGCGGATGCTGCGGGTGCAGCAGGAGCGGCTCGATGCGTTCGCCGACGCGGACGAGCCGGTGGAGCGGCGGCTGCGGGACGCGGCGGCCGACGTGGTCGTCACCACCATCGCCAACCTCGACGACGCCGCGATCTTCTTCCGGTCGATGCATCACCTCAGCCCGGAGAAGCACAAGCAGGTACGGGCGGAGCGGCGGCGGTACCACGAGCGGTTCCGGGCACTGATCGAGGAGGGCCAGGAGGCCGGTGTCTTCTCCACGGCGACCCCGGCCGACCTGGTCGTGGACTACCACTTCGGCTCGGTCCACCACCTGTCGACGTGGTACCGCCCCGACGGCCCCCTGACACCGCAGCAGGTCGCGGACCACCTGGCGGACCTGCTGCTGCGGGCGCTGCGGCCGTAGGCGCGGCCCGTGTGGGGTGACGGGCCGACGGCCCGTCACCCCACACCGGAATCAGACGTACTTCTTCAGCTCCCGCCGCGCCAGCGACCGCTGGTGCACCTCGTCGGGGCCGTCGGCCAGGCGCAGGGTGCGGGCCGCCGCCCACAGCTCCGCGAGCGGGAAGTCCTGGCTCACTCCGCCCGCCCCGTGCAGCTGCACGGCCCGGTCCAGGATGTCCACGACGGCCCGGGGCGTGGCGATCTTGATGGCCTGGATCTCGGTGTGCGCCCCCTTGTTGCCCACGGTGTCCATGAGCCACGCCGTCTTGAGCACCAGCAGCCGCACCTGCTCGACGGCGACCCGCGCGTCCGCGATCCACTCCCGCACCACGCCCTGCTGGGCGAGCGGCTTGCCGAAGGCGGTGCGCTCCACCGCCCGGCGGCACATCAGCTCGATGGCCCGCTCGGCCATGCCGATGAGCCGCATGCAGTGGTGGATGCGGCCGGGCCCGAGCCGCGCCTGGGCGATGGCGAAGCCGCCGCCCTCCTCCCCGACGAGATTCGTCACGGGCACCCGCACCTCGTCGAAGACCACCTCCGCGTGGCCGCCGTGGTAGTGGTCCTCGTACCCGTACACCCGCATGGCGCGGCGCACTTCGACGCCGGGGGTGTCGCGCGGGACGAGCACCATCGACTGCTGGCGGCGGATGTCGGGCCCGTCCGGGTCGGTCTTGCCCATGACGATGAAGATCTTGCAGTGGGGGTTCATCGCCCCGGAGATGTACCACTTGCGTCCGGTGATGACGTACTCGTCGCCCTCGCGCCGGATGTGCGTGGTGATGTTCGTGGCGTCCGACGAGGCCACCTCGGGCTCCGTCATGGCGAACGCCGAGCGGATCTCGCCCGCGAGCAGCGGCTCCAGCCACTGCTTCTTCTGCTCCTCGGAGCCGAACTGGGCAAGCACCTCCATGTTGCCGGTGTCCGGCGCCGCGCAGTTGAGGGCGGTAGGCGCCAACTGCGGGCTGCGGCCGGTGATTTCGGCGAGCGGCGCGTACTGGAGGTTCGTCAGGCCCGCGCCGTACGCGCCGTCCTCGCTGTCCGGCAGGAAGAGGTTCCACAGGCCCTGGCGGCGGGCCTCGGCCTTGAGTTCCCCGACCACGGCGGGCGTGTCCCACGGCGAGGCGAGCGCGGCGCGCTGCTCCTCGGCCACGCGCTCCGCCGGCAGGACGTGCTCGTCCATGAAGGCGAGCAGCCGGGCGCGCAGTTCCTCGGTGCGGGCGTCGAATGCGAAGTCCATTGGGGTGTCCGGTTCCTCTCAGCCTTCGTTCAGGGTGGTCAGGCCGTGCTCGATGAAGACGGGCACAAGATCGCCGATGCGGTCGAAGCCCGCGCCGACCGTCTGGCCGAGCGTGTAGCGGTAGTGGATGCCCTCCAGGATCACGGCGAGCTTGAACCACGCGAACGCGGTGTACCAGGAGAGGGCGGAGACGTCCCGGCCCGAGCGGGCCGCGTAGCGCTCGATCAGCTCGGCCGGGTCCGGATGGCCGGGCGCGCCCGCCGTGGTGCTGACGGGGGAGTCGGGCAACTCCAGGCGCACGCTGTACATCACGAGCAGCCCCAGGTCGGTGAGCGGATCGCCGAGCGTGGACATCTCCCAGTCGAGGACGGCCGTGATGCGGTCGGCGCCGTCCGCCCCGTCCGCCCCGTCCGCGGCGTCGATGAGGACGTTGTCCAGGCGGTAGTCGCCGTGCACCACGGTGGGCGCGGGGGAGGTGGGCAGCGCCCGGCCGAGAGCCGCGTGCAGCTCCTCGACGCCCGCGAGCTCCCGCCCGCGCGAGGCGGCCAACTGCTTGCCCCAGCGCCGCAGTTGGCGGTCCAGGAAGCCCTCGGGCCGGCCGAAGTCCCCGAGCCCGACCGACTCCGGGTCCACGGCGTGCAGGTCGACCAGCGTGTCGACGAGGCCGAGCACCGCGGCGCGGGTGCGCTCCGGGCCGAGCGACGCGAGCTGCTCGGCCGTGCGGTAGGGCGTGCCCTCCACGAACTCCATCACGTAGAAGGGCGCGCCGAGCACCTCCTCGTCCTCGCACAGCAGCACCGGCCGCGGCACCGGCACGTCGGTGGGGTGCAGGGCGCTGATGACCCGGTGCTCGCGCCGCATGTCGTGCGCGGTGGCGAGGACATGGCCCAGCGGCGGGCGGCGCACCACCCAGCGTCCGGTGCCGTCCGAGACGGCGTACGTGAGGTTCGACCGGCCGCCCTCGATCAGCCGGGCGGTGAGCGGCCGGTCGCCCAGCAGGCCCGGGCGTTCGCGGTCGAGATGGCCGCGCAGCCGGTCGAGGTCGAGGCCGGGCGGGCCGGCGGGACGGTCTGGGCTCATGGGCGAATCGCTCCTGATCGTGAACGGCGGAGGACGGACTGCGGACGGTGGCGCGAACGTGCTTGGCGTTCATGATGCCGACCAGTCGGTATGTCGTCCAGAGAGCCTGGCTCGAACGTGATCAGGATCGCGGGGGGCAAGGGTGGGCGCCCGGCCGGGGGAAGGGGTGACCGGGCGCCTCTCGGGGGTTGGATCAGGTGCTGTCGCGGCAGGCGCGTCAGTGGTCGTCCCAGTGGCCGTCGTGCTCGGCGTGCCGGTGGCCGTCGTGCACGTAGTCCACGTGGTCGCCGTGCGTCACGGCCGGGTGGCCGCAGCCGTCGCCGTGCCGGTGCTCGTGGCCCTCGTGGGTGACGTGCGAGCCTGGCTCGCACTCGTCGTAGTGGCCGCCGTGGGCGCGGTGCAGATGGCCGTCGTGCGCGTAGTCGACGTGGTCGCCGTGCGGGACCTCGGTGTGCCCGCAGGCCGGGCCGTGGGCGTGGTCGTGGGCCGGGTGTTCCTGGTGGAGCGTGGTCATGACGTACACCTTCTGTGGGCCGGATGACTCTCTCAGGCTAGCCCCAGATGACTGTTTCATCCCATTGTGAAAGCGTTTCGCATACTTCTGTGACTCCGTGAGGCGACCACTCCGTAAGGCGAGCGATGAAAGCGATCAGCTACCACGCGTACGGCGGGCCCGAGGTCCTCGAGTACGGCGATGTGCGCGACCCGAAGGTCGGCCCCGACAGCGTCCTGGTGAAGGTGCGGGCCGCCGCCGTCAACCCCGTCGACCACAAGTGCCGCGAGGGGCACCTCGACGGGATCCTCGACGCCGCCTTCCCGGTGATCCCGGGCTGGGACGTGGCGGGCGTGGTGGTCCAGCCGGGGGCCGCCGTCCCGGAATTCGCCGTCGGCGACGAGGTCATCGGCTACGTACGGGAGGACTTCCTCTCCCGCGGTACCTTCGCCGAGTACGTGGCGGCTCCCGTGCGCACGCTCGCGCGCAAGCCGCGCAACCTGACCTTCGAGGAGGCCGCGGGGCTGCCGCTGGCCGGGCTCACCGCGTACCAGGTGCTCCACCGGGCGCTCGCCGTCACCGAGGGTGACATCGTGCTCGTGCACGCCGCCGCGGGCGGCGTCGGCTCCTTCGCCGTGCAGCTCGCCCGGCACGCGGGCGCCCGCGTGATCGGCACCGCGAGCGAGCGCAACCACGACTTTCTGCGCGAGCTCGGCGCGGAGCCGGTCGAGTACGGGGAAGGGCTCGCCGGTCGCGTGCACGCCCTCGCCCCCGAGGGCGTCGACGCCGCCTTCGACACGATCGGCGGCGAGACGCTCCGCGTCTCCGCGGACCTCCTCGCCCCCGGCGGCCGCCTCGCCTCCGTCGCGGACGGCTCCGTCGTCGGCCTCGGCGGCCAGTACTGCTTCGTACGTCCCGACGCGGCGGACCTGCACCGCCTCACCGAACTGGCCGAACAGGACGTCCTCACCGTCCACGTCGACGAGGCGTTCCCCCTGGAACGCGCGGCGGACGCCCACCGGCTGAGCGAGGAGGGGCGCACCCGCGGGAAGATCGTGGTGACGGTGGACTGGGGGGAGGACGGGGGGAGTTGAGCGGCGGTGGCGCCCCGGACGCGGTCCACCGGTCGACCGGCGCGACCCGCTAAAGGATCATGGCCACCGCGCACACCGCGAGCGCCGCCGTGCACAGGGCCGCCGCCGTGGCGGTGCGCGGGCCGATCGCGGGCGGGCGTCCCGTCGTCAGAGCGGTCATCCTGCGGTGTCCGACGGCCAGGAAGCCGAGCCACAGCAGCAGGCACAGCGCGCACGCGACGACATCCACCGCCGATGCGCCGTCGTGCAGCGCCGCACGCGCGCCGAGCACCGCGGCCACCGTCCACGTCAGCGTCGTACGCCGCCACGCGAGCCGGGTGCGCTCCGGCTGGAGCCCCGGGTCCCGGGGCGGGGACGCGTGGGCGCTCACCCCTCCCATCCGAACACCACGATCACCACCATGGCCAGCGCGACCACCGCCACGACCACGCCGAGCAGCGCGGGGAAGCGGGACGCGGGCAGGTCCTCGCCGCGCCGCATGGCCCGCTCGCAGCGCACCCAATGGTTGACCGCGCGCAGCGAGCAGAGCACCCCGGCGCCGAGCAGCGCGAGGGCGAGGCCGACGCGCACCCCCCAGCGCAGGTCGGGCAGGAACTGGTCCACGGCGAAGCCGCCGCCGATCAGGGCCAGCGCGGTGCGCAGCCACGCGAGGAAGGTGCGTTCGTTGGCGAGCGAGAAGCGGTAGTCGGGCGTGTCGCCCTCCTGCCGGATCCGCTCGGGGGCGAACCACAGCCGGAGGCTCTGTACGAAGGTGCTCACCGTTGCACGATAGGTCGCGCTCAGCCGGCGGCGCGGAACGCGCGCAGCCGCTCGTACGCGTCGAGGCCGTCCGGGACCCACTGCCACTCGCCGGCCCGCCGCGCCAGTTCCTCGTCCGTGAGGAAGTCGTGCCAGGCCACCTCCTCGCGCTGCGGGCTGACCGGAGCCGTGCAGCGCACCTCGTACACGGACGACCACCAGGTGCGGCCCGCCCCGTCGTCGTACAGGAACTTGAACAGGGGCACGGGGCGGGGGAGCGCGGTGACGCCGAGTTCCTCCTGCGCCTCGCGCAGCGCCGCGTCGTCGTACGACTCGCCCGCCGCGACGACGCCGCCGACGAACATGTCGTACAGCGAGGGGAAGACCAGCTTGGTCGGGGTGCGGCGGTGCACGAAGACTCGCCCCTGGGCGTCTCTTGCCTCGATGAACGCGCAGCGGTGCCGTAGGCCGCGGGCGTACACCTCGCCGCGTGGGGCCCGTCCCACGACGTTGTCGTCCTCGTCGACGACGTCCAGCATCTCGTCCGCCGGGTCGGCGGGGCCGTCCGTACTCATCCCCCCATCCAACCTCACGCCACGGGGGCTCCGCCCC
>NZ_AOPZ01000223.1 GCF_000414115.1 Streptomyces aurantiacus JA 4570 | reverse complement strand
TCACCACGGCCGCCGCCGCGTGGGGCGCGCCGGAGGTGTGCCTGGTCGTCGGCCTGTGCGTGGTCGCGATCACGCTGAGCGGGACGCTGACGGGGATCGGGCGGACGCGGGCGGGGCGCGACGGCGCCGGCTAGCGCCGGCGGTCCGCGTCCAACTCCGGCCCGGCGACCGGGCGTTCGCCCGTATCCGGCCCGGGGCTCCCGCCCGCACCCCCGCCGCGCTTCTCGTCCCCGTGCCCCGGCCACCACGCGGCGTGCCCGATGAGGGCCGTCAGTGCGGGCGTGAAGATCATCGCCATCACGAACGCGGCGACCAGGATGCCGAAGGAGAGCGAGAAACCCATCTGGGACAGCGTGGAGTTGCCCGCGAGCATCAGCGTCGCGAACGTACCCGCGAGGATCACGCCGGCCGAGCCGATCGTCGGCCCGGAGTGCCGTACCGCGGTGCCCGCCGCGTCGTGCGGGTCGCGGCCCTCGCGGGCCTCCTCGCGCAGCCGGGACACCATGAGGATGTTGTAGTCCGTGCCCAGCGCGACCACGAACAAGTACATGATCACGGGCAGCATGAACATCAGCCCCGGCTGGCTGCCGATCTGCTGGAACAGGATCGAGGTCGCGCCGAGCGTCGCGCCGAAGCCGAGCGCCACCGACAGCATCAGGTACCAGGGCGCCACCAGGCTGCGAAGCAGCAGGCCGAGGATCACCATGATGGCGAGGGCGGCGACCGGGAAGACCACCGAATAGTCGCGGTCCACGGCCTTGTTGATGTCGACGTACACGGCCGTCGTGCCGCCGACGAAAGCCTCCGTGCCCGAGGGCGCGTCGTCGTGGGCCGCGGGCCGCAGCCGGTCCTTCACCGTCGCGAGTGCCTCGTCGGAGGCCGGGGGATTGGACAGCACCACCGAGTACGAGGCCGTGGTGCCGTCCTTGCTGACGCGTGGGGCAGCCACCTCGCCCACGCCCTTGACGGACTGCAACTGTTCGCGGAACGCGGCCGGTCGGCCCGCGGCGAGCGGCTCGTCGCCCTTCGACGTCAGATACACGAAGGTCGGGTCCGTCGTGCCCGCGGGGAAGCCCTTCTCCAGGTTGTCCTGCCAGACGATGGACTCCTTGTCCTTGGGCAGCGAGGAGCCCGCGAGGTCGAAGTTCGCCTTGTAGCCGAGCGCGCCGAGCGCCAGGGCGCCCATGAAGAGCGCCGAGACGACCGCCCAGATCGCGGGCTTGCGGGCGATCGACGTGCCCAGCTTGGCGAAGCCCGTGCCGTGCGGCTCCCGCTGCCAGGACTTCGACGGCCAGAAGACCTTCGTACCGAGCAGCGAGACCACGGCGGGGACCAGTGTGAGCCCGGCGAGCAGCGTCAGGAACACCGCGATCGCCAGCGCAGGACCCATCGAGCGCAGCATGCCGAGCGTGGACAGCGTCAGCGCGGCGAAGGCGACGATGACCGCGCCCGCCGCGGACGTGATGGCCTCGCCGACGCGCTCGACGGCGTGCACCATGGCGCTCTTGGGATCCTCGCCCGCGCGCAGGGCCTCCCGGTAGCGGAACAGCAGGAACAGGATGTAGTCCGTGCCGACGCCGAACAGGACGACGGTCAGGAGCTCCTGGATGGAGGAGTCGGCCTTCATGTCGAACGCCTTGTTGGCGGACGCGATCAGGCCCGTGGCCATGGGCGAGATGAGGCCGATGAGGACCACCGGAAGCAGCGCGATGATGGGGCTGCGGAAGATCACGAAGAGCAGCACGATGATGATCACGATCGTGCCGACGCCGACGAGGATCCCGGCCCGCTCGGAGGCGTCGCTCTCGTCCAGGGCCTGCGCCGCGGAGCCGGTGATGCCGGCCTTGAGGCCGGTGTCCTTCAGCTCGGGCTTCAGGTCCTTGCGGAGCTGCTCGACGGCGTCCTGCTGGTCGGTGTCCTCGGGATTGGTGATCTTCGGCATGGCGACGACGGACGTCTGCACGAGCTTGTTCGGCGACACCTCGCCCGGCGCGATCGCCTGGACTTCCTTGATCTTCTTCGCCGCCAGGTCCTTGGAGATCCGGTCGACGGCCGCGGAGTCCGCGGCGGTGAACTTCGCGCCGTCCGAGCGCTGGAAGACGATGATCGCGCCGATGTTCTGCTGCTGGGGGAACTCGCGTTCCTGCAGGTCCGACGCGCGGATGGATTCGTAGTGGTCGGGCAGGAAGCTCGCCTCGTCCGTACTGGAGGTGAGCTTCGGCGCCAGCGAGATCACGGCCCCTGCCGCGATCACCCACGCGAGGATGATCCACCAGGGGCGGCGGACCACGAACCGGCCCAGGCCAGAGAACATCGAAAGCTGCCTCTCCTCGGCCCCCGAGGCACGTCACATCCTGCCCAGGATCTTCCGGAGTACTCGCTTCCGCCACTCGGGCGACCACGAGGCAGCTCGCGGAACGGTGGCCCCGCCACCCCCGGAGGGCGCGGCGGGGCCACCGGCCGTCAGAAGTTGATCATGTGTCCGGCCAGGCCGTGCACGGCCTCCTTGACGGCCTCGCCAAGGGTCGGGTGGGCGTGCACGTTGCGGGCCACCTCGTGCACGGTGAGGTCCCACTGCTGCGCCAGGGTGAGCTCCGGGAGCAGCTCGGTCACGTCGGGGCCGATCAGGTGGGCGCCGATGATCTCGCCGTAGGCCGCATCACTGATGATCTTGACGAAGCCGACGGTGTCGCCCAGGCCGTGCGCCTTGCCGTTCGCCTGGAACGGGAACTTGGCGACCTTGACGTCGAAGCCCTTCTCCCTGGCCTGCTCCTCCGTCCAGCCGAAGCTCGCGATCTGCGGCTGGCAGTAGGTGGCGCGCGGGATCATCGGGTAGTCGAGCTCCATCGTCTCGGCGTCCGCGAGGGTCTCGGCGGCCACCACACCCATGGACTCGGCGGTGTGCGCGAGCATCAGCTTCGCGGTGACGTCACCGATGGCGTAGATGTGCGGCACGGAGGTGCGGCAGCGGCCGTCGACGTCGATCGCGCCGCGCTCGGTGACCGCCACACCGGTGGCCTCCAGGCCGTAGCCGGTGACGTTCGGCGCGAAGCCGATGGCCTGCAGGACCTTGTCGGCCTCCAGGACCTGCTGCTTGCCGTCCTTGGCCGTGACCGTGACGCGGACCTGCTCGCCCGACTCGTCGATGGACTCCACGCGGGTCGAGGTCAGCACGTCGATGCCGAGCTTGCGGTACTGCTTGGCGAGCTCCTTGGAGACGTCCGCGTCCTCAAGCGGCGCGATCCGGTCGAGGAACTCGACGATGGTGACCTTCACGCCGTAGTTGTGCAGGATGTACGCGAACTCGATGCCGATCGCACCGGCGCCCGCGATCACCACCGACCGCGGCAGCTCGTCCGCGAGGATCTGCTCCTCGAAGGTCACCACGCGGTCGCTGCGGCGGGTGCCCGGCAGCAGCTTGGGCGTCGCGCCCGTGGCGATGATGCAGTTCTCGAAGCCGATCGTGGCCGTCGTGCCGTCCGACTTCGCCACCTGAAGGGTGTTCGCGTCCAGGAAGGTGCCCCGGCCGTCGAACTCCGTGATCTTGTTCTTCTTCATCAGGAAGTGGACGCCCTTGACGCGGCCGTCCGCGACGGTACGGCTGCGCCGGAACGCCTCGCCGTAGTCGAAGGACACCTCGCCGTCGACCTTGATGCCGTACGTCTTCGCCTCGTGCGTGAACAGATGCGCCAGCTCGGCGTTGCGCAGCAGCGCCTTCGTCGGGATACAGCCGACATTGAGGCAGACCCCGCCCCAGTACTTCTCCTCGACGACCGCGACCCGCTTGCCCAACTGGGCGGCGCGGATGGCGGCGACGTATCCACCGGGTCCTGCTCCGAGCACGACGACGTCGAAGCGCTCATCCATGGGGTGGTCCTCTCTGCATTCACAGCTTCCTGGTACGGATGCCTCGATCATCCGTCATCCGGGCACCGCCGTGGCAGGCGGGGCGGCGTCCCGTCCGTTGACGTACGCGAGGTGGCATCCCACAATGACCACATGATCCAGCACCTGACCACCGGCCTCGGACGTTTCAACGTCCCGTGGCGGTGCGGGTGCGAGCGCTCGGGCTGTTGACGCGACGCGGTGGCGCCGCGGCTTCGTGTCTTCACGCACACCCGAATCCACCAGCGACTCGAGGATCACCCCATGACGGCTGTGCCCGTATCTCTTTCCCCTTCCCTTTCCTCCTCTCCTTCGCCTTCCCCCTCCCCTTCCGCCGCATCGCCCGCGCGCCCTGCTCTCCGTGACGCCCGTGTTCCCGCCGACGGCATGTACGAGGGCCGCCGCACCCTGCGCCGCCTCCCCGAAGGCCGGCCGGAGGTGCCGTACGCGCACATCGACGTCGTCCCCCAGGGCCGTGTCATCGGCGCCGAGATCCGCGGCACCGACCTGACCCGGCCCCTCGACCCCGCGGTG
Source organism: Streptomyces aurantiacus JA 4570 (assembly GCF_000414115.1). GTDB lineage: Bacteria > Actinomycetota > Actinomycetes > Streptomycetales > Streptomycetaceae > Streptomyces > Streptomyces aurantiacus_A. The sequence continues at coordinate 1,534 of NZ_AOPZ01000223.1, read as the reverse complement.
CGCGAAGAACTCAACCGGGCCCTCCTGGAGTGGAAGGTGCTGTTCTTCCGCGGCGCCCACCTCACCTCCGACCAGCAGCGCGCCTTCGCCCGCAACTGGGGCGAGTTGGAGACCAACCCGCTGCTCGCGCGGGGCGCCGCCGATGACGTCGCCCGCTTCGAGAAGGGCGGCGACGCCGCGCCCACCTTCGAGAACGTGTGGCACACCGACGTCACCTTCCGCGAACGGCCCGCGCTCGGCGCCGTGTTGCAGCTCCGCGAGGTCCCGCCCGTCGGCGGCGACACGATGTGGGCGGACATGGCCGCCGCGTACGACAACCTTCCGGACGACATCAAGGCGCGCGTCGACGACGCCGTGGCCGTGCACGACTTCATCCCGGGCTTCGCCCGCTTCTACGGGCCCGGGCAACTCGCCCCGCTCCAGGACGAGTTCCCGCCCGTCACGCATCCCGTCGTACGCACGCACCCGGAGACCGGCCGCCGGATGCTGTTCGTCAACACGTCCTTCACCACGCACATCGTCGGCATGGACCGCGCCGAGAGCGACCGCCTGCTCGGGTTCCTGGTGCGCCAGGCCCATGTGCCGGAGTACCAGGTGCGCTGGCGCTGGCAGGCGGGCGACATCGCGTTCTGGGACAACCGGGCGACGCAGCACTACGCCGTCGACGACTACGCGCCGCACCGGAGGGTGGCGGAGCGCGTGGCGATCGCGGGGGACCGGCCGTACTGAGCGCCCCCCGGCCCCGCTGGGGGCGCGGCTTCAACGGGTCGAGCGGCCCGGCCTCAACGGTCCGAGCGGCGTGGCCTCAACGGTCCAAGGGGAGCAGCCACTTGACCTCTCCGTCGTGCCACTCGCCGGTGGGTGCCAGCCCGGCGGCGCGGGCCACGGCGGCCGACGCGCCGTGGTCCGGATGGATGTGCGCGAGGACCGACGTCACCCCGGGGCGTCCCCTCAGCCACTCCACGAGGGCGCGCGCCGCCTCCGACGCGATGCCCCGGCCCTGCCACGGCGTGCCCACGACCCAGGCGATCTCGGCCGCGAGGCCGGAGCCCGAGGCGGGCCGCACGGTCGCCTGCGCCGTGCCCGCGAGGCGGCCCTCGTCGGTCACCCTGATCACCCAGTTGCACCAGGACGTACGGGGGTCGGGGGACCCGGCGGTCTGGCGCGTGTAGCGGGCCCGCAGGGCGTCCACGTCGGCCGGGGCGCCGCCGATGAAGGTGTGCAGGGCCGGGTCCGCGAGCACGCTCGCCATCTCCTCGGCGTGCTCGACGCGCAGCGGCTCCAGCGTGAGGTGCGCGGTGGCGAGCGGCTCGGCCACGACTGTGTCGGCGTATGCGCCGCCCGGGGTGTCGTCCTGCGCGCGGCCCGGGGTGCCGGGCGCGGTGCTCATGCCCCGGTCCCGTACACGTCGAGGCGCCCGCACATTCCGAACCGGCCGCGCTCGGCGGGCTGTTCGGCGCGCACCCGGGCCCCGGCCAGATGGCTCGCGTCGCCCCGGGCCAGCGCGTCGAGCTGCGCGTCGGTGGCGGCGGCC
>NZ_AOPZ01000222.1 GCF_000414115.1 Streptomyces aurantiacus JA 4570 | reverse complement strand
CGCGGCGGCCGCGAGGACGAGGGCGCGGCGCGCGCCGTGGGCGGCGGGGTGGCCGCCGAGCCGGGGTGGCAACGCCTGCGCGCCGGAGCGGCGCAGGTGGACACAGCCCGGACAGTCGCAGTCGCTCGCGGGCTCGAATTCCTCGAATACCGGAGCAGCCTCCATGCGATTCCCCTCACACTCCGGGCCTTTCCCGACGGAGTCGGAGAAGGGGCACGGAAAAGCCTCTGAGCGCGTCTGCACATCCGTCAGCCTCTCAACTGTCCGGGGATATCGCATGTTGACGGTCCGAATGATGGAGTGGCCTTGCCCGCACCCGCCCCCGACCCCTCCGGCGCACGCCCCGGCACTCCCCGGGGGCAGACCCGGGCAGCCCGGCCGTGGTCAGAAGCACCCCCCAGGGTCCGGTAGAGTTATCCAGGTCAGCAGGCGCCGCTAGCTCAGTTGGTTAGAGCAGCTGACTCTTAATCAGCGGGTCCGGGGTTCGAGTCCCTGGCGGCGCACGACAGCGATGGCGAGGCGTGTTCGCGGAAAGCGCGAACCGCCTCGCTGTCGTCTTTTCTGCGCGGCTTCGCCGCGCGTTGTGGGGGCTCCGCCACCCACACCCCCCGGCCGGGGTTCCGCGAGGCCCACATGTTCCGGCCGAGGGCCTTTTCGTACTGGTCACGCGACTGCCCGGCGCCGCCAGCGCCCCCCGCGCACCCCTGGGGCCCGCCGGGCGCGACCGCTACGGTTGCGCCATGGCACGCGACCTCCAGGAGCGGATCAAGAAGCTCATCATCGACCAGCGGCTGCCCTCCGGGTCCCCGCTGCCCACCGAGCCGGAACTGATGGAGCGGCTCGGCGTCAGCAGGAACTCGGTGCGCGAGGCGCTGAAGGCCCTGCAGGCGATGGGCATCGTCGAGATCCGGCACGGCTTCGGCACCTATGTCGGGCCGATGTCGATGGCGCCCATGATCGAGGGCCTCACCTTCCGCACCGTCGCGGGCCACTACCGCGGCGAGGACAGCCTGCTGCAGCTCCTCGAACTGCGCGAGGCCGTCGAGACCGGCCTCATCGCCCGCCTCGCCGGCTCCATACCCGCCGCGGACCTCGCCGACCTCGACGCCCTCGTGGACCGCATGGACGCCGAGGCCGCGGGGCCGGACGGCGCCGTGCGCGCCGAGACCGACCGCGCCTTCCACGCCGCCCTCTACAGGTGCCTGGGAAACCGCCTGCTCGGCGAGGTCCTCGAGGCGTTCTGGGACGCCTTCCACCGGGTCCGCACCGATCTGGTCGACGTGCCGCAGGACCCCAAGGTCACCTGCCGCCAGCACCGCGAGATCCTCGACGCGGTGCGCTCCTCCGACGTCCTGAGGGCCGAGCGGGCCATACGGGAACACTTCGGTAACATTCGCGTCCGCCTGAGCGCTCCCGCCTCAACAACCGTCCCCCACCCCAGTTATGACCGGTAAACTGCTTGTTTCGCTCTTGCGATCATGCATAGGCGCGTAGAACCCTGACGGGAAGCCTGGGCACGGCCCGGCTCTCATGAGGCGCGCGGTACGGGGCAGTTGGGGGGCTTGGACGCCGACCGCACGAGAGCCCGTATGAACGCCTGGACGGGGGTCCCCGCGTTCATGAACGGATGTCGAGGGGGGCATCATGCAACCGGAGGGTCGCCTTTCGCTGTCTTACGCGAGGGGGGCCCGCCACTGATGCGCCCGCGAAGGTCGAGGGGGACCGGGCGGACGACAAGGACCGACGAACGCGCGGACAGCCGCGTGCGGGGGGATGACTCATGACGTCGACGCCGGAGGGCGAGCGGCACAGCGACCCGTCTCAGACGACCCAGTTGCGGGCGCTGTCGCACCGGACGGGCGGCTTCAGACGCATCAAGAAGTCGCTGCCCCGCTACGACTACGAGCACTACAGCCGCCTGGCCGGCCCCCTCACCCAGCCGGACCCCGCCAAGCCGTACAAGGTCCAGTACCGCTCGCTGCTGTCCCAGGAACCCCACCGCATCCGCGCCGCCCTGATGCTCGGCGCCGCCCCGCTGCTCTCCCTCGTCCTGCTCGCCTGGCTGCTCCAGCCCGAGCACTGGACGGAGCGCGACTACGTCGCGAACGACTGGCTGCCCGCGCTCGACATCGTCATGCTCGTCTCGATCGGCCTGATCGAGTTCTTCCGCTGCATGAACGTCCTCTCCAACGCGCACGCCACCCTCGTGGCCCGCGACCCGGTCCCCGTGGTGCCCGAGACGGGCACCCGCGTCGCCTTCCTCACCTCGTTCGTGCCCGGCAAGGAGCCGATCGAAATGGTGACGAAAACCCTGGAAGCGGCGGTGAGATTGCGCCACCGCGGACTCCTGCACGTCTGGCTGCTCGACGAGGGCGACGACCCCGAGGTCAAGGAGGTGTGCGCCCGCCTCGGCGTGCACCACTTCTCCCGCAAGGGCATCGCCAAGTGGAACCAGGCCAAGGGCCCGCACCGCGCCAAGACCAAGCACGGCAACTACAACGCCTGGCTGGACGCGCACGGCGACGGCTACGACTACTTCGCCTCGGTCGACACCGACCACGTCCCGATGCCCAACTACCTGGAGCGGATGCTCGGCTTCTTCCGCGACCCGGACGTCGGCTTCGTCATCGGCCCGCAGGTGTACGGCAACTACGACACGTTCGTCACCAAGGCCGCCGAGTCCCAGCAGTTCCTCTTCCACGCCCTGATCCAGCGCGCGGGCAACGCCTACGGCTCCCCGATGTTCGTCGGCACCAGCAACGCCGTACGGATCAGCGCGCTGAAGCAGATCGGCGGCCTTTACGACTCGATCACCGAGGACATGGCGACGGGCTTCGAGATACACCGCGCCAAGAACCCGGCCACGGGCAAGAAGTGGAAGTCGGTCTACACCCCGGACGTGCTCGCCGTCGGCGAGGGCCCCAACGCCTGGACGGACTTCTTCACCCAGCAGCTGCGCTGGTCGCGCGGAACGTACGAGACCATCCTCAAGCAGTTCTGGAAGGCGCCCTTCTCCCTGCCCCCGGGCCGCCTCTTCAACTACACGATGATGGTCATCTTCTACCCGATGTCCGCGATGAACTGGATCCTGGCGGCACTCAGCTGCGCCCTGTTCCTGGGTCTCGGCGCGTCCGGCGTGAACATCGACCCGACCATCTGGCTGATGCTCTACGGCAACGCCTCCGCGCTGCAGATCGGCCTGTACATCTGGAACCGCCGCCACAACGTCTCGCCGCACGAGCCCGAGGGCTCCGGCGGCATCGCGGGCATGGTGATGTCGGCGCTGTCCGCGCCGATCTACGCGCGCTCCCTGATGGACGCCGCGCTGCGCCGCAAGTCCTCGTTCGTCGTCACGCCCAAGGGCGACTCGGCGAGCCCGGACACGCTGTTCGGCACGTTCCGCATCCACTTGTTCTTCATCCTGGTCTTCGCCGGTTCGATAGCGGCGGCGTACGTGTACGACCACGCGCATCCCGCGATGATCATCTGGGCCACGTTCGCGCTGCTCGTCACGGCCGCGCCGATCTTCGCGTGGCGGTACGGCATGCGGCAGGAGAAGAAGAAGGCCGCCACGCAGCCGCCGCCCGCGCCTGCGCCCGTGCCGCAGCAGGCCCAGCCGGGCGCGCAGCCGTATCCGCAGCCGTATCCGCAGCAGTACCCGCCGCACTCCGCGCCGCCGCACGCGCGGCCTGCGCCACACGCACCACAGCAGAAGCCCAGCTGGGCCTCGAATGACGAGACCATGCAGATCGCCCTCGGGAGCCACGAACAATGAAAGACCCGTCCAGCCGCCGCCGCGCCCGCCGCATCGCGATAGGCGCGGCGGTCGTCATAGCTCTGGCCGGAATGAACGGCCCCTGGCTGTGGCGCGTGGGCTCCGAGAAGTACCACAACTACAAGATCAACCAGCCCGAGTACAAGGCCGACAACGGTCACTGGAAGGTGATCGACTTCCCGGAGGAGTACCGGCAGAACACGATCCACGCCTCGCTCCTGCACACCGGCAAGATCCTGATGGTGGCCGGGTCGGGCAACAACCAGAAGAACTTCGACGACAAGAAGTTCGACACCCGGCTCTGGGACCCGGTCAACAACACCATCAAGAAGATCCCGACGCCGGTCGACCTGTTCTGCACGGGCCACACCCAGCTCGCCGACGGCAAGCTGCTCATCGCGGGCGGCACCAAGCGCTACGAGAAGCTCAAGGGTGACGTCACCAAGGCCGGCGGCCTGATGATCGTGCACAACGAGAACCCGGACAAGCCGATCACGCTGCCCGCGGGCACCAAGTTCACCGGCAAGAAGAACGGCAAGACGTTCGTGTCGAAGGACCCGGTGGTCGTCGAGCGCGCGAAGAAGGTCTTCGACAAGCAGACCGGCGCGTTCGTGCGCAACGACCCCGGCCTCGGCCGCATCTACGTCGAGGCGCAGCAGAGCGGCGCGAAGTACGAGACCGGCACGCAGGACAACTACCGCGTGCAGGGCCTCAGCGGCGCCGACACCCGCAACACCTATGGCATCGCGCAGAAACTCGCCCTGGACAAGAAGGACTTCCAGGGCATCAAGGACACCTTCGAGTTCGACCCGGTCGCCGAGAAGTACATCAAGGTCGACCCGATGAACGAGGCCCGCTGGTATCCCACGCTGACCACGCTCACCGACGGCAAGGTGCTGAGCCTCTCCGGCCTGGACGAGATCGGGCAGCTGGTGCCCGGCAAGAACGAGGTGTACGACCCGAAGACGAAGAAGTGGACGTACACCAAGGGCATCCGGCAGTTCCCGACCTACCCGGCGATCTTCCAGATGGCCGACGGGCGGCTCTTCTACTCCGGCTCGAACGCCGGCTACGGCCCCGACGACGTCGGCCGTGACCCGGGCATCTGGAACCTGAAGACCAACAAGTTCAAGAAGATCCCGGGCATGAGCGACCCGGACCTCCTGGAGACCTCCAACACCGTCGAACTCCCGCCCGCGCAGGACCAGAAGTACATGGTGGTCGGCGGCGGCGGCGTCGGCGAGTCCAAGGAGTCCTCCACGAAGACCCGCATCGTGGACCTGAAGGACGCGAATCCGAAGTTCACCGACGGCCCCGAGCTGGAGAAGGGCACCCGCTATCCGCAGGCGTCCGTCCTGCCCGACGACTCCGTGCTCGTCTCCGGCGGCTCCGAGGACTACCGCGGCCGCAGCGACTCCAACATCAAGCAGGCGCGGCTGTACGACCCGAAGACCAAGAGCTTCGACCGGGTCGCCGACCCGCACGTCGGCCGCAACTACCACTCGGGCTCGATCCTGCTGCCCGACGGCCGCGTGATGTTCTTCGGCTCGGACTCCCTGTACTCCGACAAGGGCAACACGAAGCCGGGTGTCTTCGAGCAGCGGGTGGAGATCTATACGCCGCCGTACCTGTACCACGGGTCCCAGCCGACCCTTGGCGAAGGCCCCAAGAAGATCGCGCGCGGCGAGTCGGGGACGTTCCCCACGAGCCACGCCTCGTCGATCAAGAAGGCCCGGCTGATCCGGCCCAGCGCCTCGACCCACGTGACGGACATCGACCAGACGTCCATCGCCCTTGACCTGAAGAAGTCCGGCAACAAGGTGACGGTTACGGTCCCGAAGAACCGCAGCCTCGTCGAGTCCGGCTGGTACATGCTCTTCGTGACGGACGATCAGGGCACGCCCAGTAAGGCGCAGTGGGTCCACGTTCCGTGAGGTAAGTGCCCCGTCAGGGGCGCGGGGCTGTATCGATTTGCGGCTCCGCCGCCCGCGTGGGCGCGACCAGCCACGAAGAAGCCGCAGACGCGTCTGCTCAGTAACTCGGCAGATGCGTCTGCGGCTTTTCGCGGGCTGAGCGCGCAGTTCCCCGCGCCCCTACGGGGCGCTGGCCTTGGCCAGGGAGAGGGCGTACTCGGGCCACCACTGCCCGGCCTGCGGGCCACCGCGACACGTCCCGTCGGACTCCCCGGGTCGCTTGACCCACACATAGGCGTCGACCAGATCGTCACCGGTCTTGGTGGTGGGCGCCTCACCCAACGCCCGCCCGGGCGGGTTGCACCAAGGGTCCTTGCCCTTGCCCGTGTAGGGCCCGCGCCCATTGCGGCTCGTGTCGATGACAAACGGCTTGCCGCCGACCTTCGCGGAAAGCGTCTTGCCGTACCGCTTGCTGGCCTCCGTGGTCTGGAAGTTGGAGACGTTCACGGAGAAGCCGTCGGCCTGCTCGACGCCCGAGCGCTTCAGGGGGTCGTACAGCGAATCCGGCTTCGACCAGCCCGCGTTGCCCGCGTCCAGATAGACCTTCGTGTTCTTCAGGGACTTGAGCTTGGCGACGGCGCCCTTGAGGAGGTCGTACCGCTCCTCGTGGAACTCCGGGGGCGTGCACTGGTCCACCATGTGCAGCACCGCGTCCGGCTCCAGGATGACCGTGGCGGCACGGTCGCCGATGCCCTTGGCCACGCCGTCGATCCACGCGCGGTACGCGTTGCCGTCGGCCGCGCCGCCCTTGGAGAACTGGCCGCAGTCGCGGTGCGGGATGTTGTAGAGGACGAGCAGCGCGTCGCGGTCGGCCTTCTCGGCCGCTTCCGTGTAGCCGCGGGTCTGCTTCTCCGGGTCCTCGGGGAGGATCCACTCGGCGACCGGCTGCTCGGCGATCTTGCGGATCTGCTTGGCGTCGTCCTTCTTGCCGTCCTTCTCGTACGCGGAGACCTGCTTCGCGGCGTTCCCCTCGGGGTTCACCCAGAACGGGTCCTCGCCCTTGGGCTGTTGGCTGACGCCGCTGCCGACGCCCTCCTCGTCCTTGCCGTCACCGTCGGAAGACGAGCAACCGGACAGCAGCAGCGCCGCTCCCGCGAGCGCGACCGTCGCCGTCACCCCCCTGGCCGCGAAGACACGCCCGCGACCTGTGATTCTGCGGTACATCCACTCCCCCTTGGGTGCACTGTCCGGTGCTCAATCCTGACATAACTACGTGCGGCCCACGAGGCCCGGCCATCCGGGCGACCCACCTGTAGAAGACCTGTTACAGCCCGCCGAAGCGGGGTAGGCGTGGGGCCGTAGGGGGGCGGCCGAGAAGGGAAAGTGCCATGCGGGACCGCACCTCTGCGCTCAGGCTGGCACAGGTCCTGGTGGAAGCCGTGGACACGGTCGCCGACGACTTCGACACCGACCGCCACCTGCACCGCGTGTCCCAGCACTGCGCCGAACTCCTCGACGCCCCGGCCGCGGGCGTGATGTACATCGACGTCGGCAGCACCGTCCGCATCGCCGCGAGCAGCCGGGGCGGTGAGCTGGCCCGGGATCTCCTGGAGGCCCAGCACCTGGGCGGGCCGTGCCTGGACGCCTACGGCACCGGCCGCCCCGTACCGCCCGTCCGGCTGGCCTCGGCCGACGCCCGCACCCGCTGGCCGGCCTTCACCGAGCGGGCCCGCGCGCAGGGCGTGGACGCCACGTTCGCGGTGCCGCTGCGGGCCCGGGAGCGGGTGCTCGGCGTGCTCAACGTCTTCTCGGCGGAGTGGCCGGCCTCGGCCCGGCCCGGCGGCGGCCCGCAAGAGGCCGAGGACGACGGCGTGTTGGCGCTCGCGCAGGCGCTCGCCGACGCCGCCGCGGTCGGGCTGCACAACCACCGCGCGTACGCCGGATACCGCAACCTCTCCCGGCAGTTGCAGGCCGCGCTGACGAGCCGGGTCCGGATCGAGCAGGCCAAGGGGATACTGGCCGAGCGCTGGGGCACCGGCCTCGACGTGGCCTTCGAGGCGCTGCGGAGGTACGCGCGGCGGGAGCGCCTGGTGATGGACGTGGTCGCCGGCATGGTGATCAAAGGGGCGCTGGACGACGCGACCCTGCGCGCCGGCGCGCCCCCACCGCCGCGGCAGGCCCCGTAGGGCATGCGGGCGGGCGCATCTGTGCGACGTGCGGCCATCACGCGGCGGAAGCAAAAGGTGGCTTGGCGTCAAACCCCCTCTAGGCCGGGGCCGCCTTCCGTTCTAGAGTCTGTTCTACGGCCCAAGCCCCCGGCCTGAGTTGACCATTCCACCACCGTGGGTTCATCCCAAGGTCCATCCCAAGACCTCCCGTGCCGGCGCCGGGTTTCTCCCGCAGCTCGAGCGCGCGCGGTCGAGGACCAGCCCGGTCGATGGCTCCGGGGGGAGCGGGTCGTTGGCCGGGCCAGGTTGTGTCCGCACCCGCCGCGCGCCGGGGTGTGCGCCGTGCACCCGAGTCCCCACGTCAGGGGCGCGTGCACTGGTTGACAGTGTCCATGACCACCTGGGACTCTCCGGGCGACAAGTCCATACATCGAGGCGACGGTTGCCAGGAACCCGGTGCGACTCCGGGACGGTCCCGCCACTGTGACCGTACGCGCGAACCGCTCACGCGCGCACGGAAGTCAGGAACTGACCCGTCGTCCTCCTGCCATGGGGCGTGGAAACCCCAGAAGGAGGCCCACCGGCATGTCCCTCACGTCTGCGCACGGCGCACCGCACAGCGACACGACCGCGATACAGTCCGCGACGATCCAGACCCGCGACTGGCTGATCGCCGCTGCCGCGGCGATCGTCGCGCTGATCGCGCTGTACGCCGTCTTCATGGACAACGGCTCGCTGATCTCGGCGACCGGCGACTACCTGCACGAGTTCGCGCACGACGGCCGGCACCTCTTCGGTGCCCCCTGCCACTGATCGGGGCCGCGCGCACCATGTCGAAGTCCCCGAATTCCCCGAACCCTCCGACCGCTCCCAGCACTTCCTCCCCGTCCCCTTCTCCCTCTCCCTCTCCCTCCCCTTCTCCGTCCCGTTCTTCTCCCTCTGCCTCTCCGCGTGCCGCCGGGTCGCCCGTGCTTCCGTTGCTCGGGCGGGGCCTCGTGGCCGGAGGGCTCGGCGGTCTCGCGGCGGGCCTGTTCTCGCTGTTGCTCGCCGAGCCGCTGATGGACAAGGCGATCCGCGCCGAGGAGGCCCGCTCGCACGAGCACGAGCCCGCGGGCGGCGCCGTCCAGCACCACGAGGAACTGTTCTCGCGCTCCACCCAGCACGCGGGCCTGGTCATCGCCCTGGTGGTGGCCGGTCTGGCGATCGGCGTGCTGTTCGCCGTCGCGTACGCGCTGGTGCACCGGCGCGATCCGCGCGGCAATCCGTGGCCGCGGGCGCTCGCGTTCTGCGCGGCCGCGTTCTGCGCCGTCTCCCTGTTCCCCGCGCTGCGCTACCCGGCGGCCCCGCCCGGGGTCGGGGACGCGGGCACGGTGGGCGACCGGCAGCAGATGTGGCTGGGCGCCGTCGTCATCGGGGTGCTCGGCATGTTCCTGGTGTGGCAGGTGTACGTACGTCTCGCACCGCGTGCCGTGCCGGTCCGGCAGGGCGCGGCCGCCCTGACGGCGGCGCTGGTCCTCGTCCTGCTGTGGGCGCTGCCCGACAACCCGGATCCGGTGCCGGTCAGCGCGACCCTGCTGTGGGACTTCCGGATGCTGTCCCTGGCGTCGCACGTGCTGCTGTGGGCGGTGTTCGCGGCGGTCTTCGGCGGCCTCGGGCTGCGCGCGGTCCGCGCGCAGGCGCCAGTCGCGGCGGGCGAGGCGGACGGCAAGCCCGAGCCGGCCGACTACGGTTCGGTCGCGCCGGTGAGATAGGCGGACACGACCACGTTCGCCGAGTACGTGCGGCTGGTGCGGTCGAACGTGCCGCCGCACGTGATCAGGCGGAGCTCGGCCCGGCCCTCCTCGCGGGGGCCGTAGGCCATCCTCGCGCTGAAGTCGTCCCGGCCGAGCACCTGCACGTCGTCCACCGTGAACTCCGCGAGCGACCCGTCGTCCCTGGTCACGCGCACCTTCTCGCCGGGGCGCAGGGCGCTGAGGTGGTAGAAGACGGCGGGTCTGCTCTCGGTGTCCACATGGCCGACGAACAGGGAGGTGCCCTTCGCGCCGGGGCGCACGCCGCCCCCGTACCAGCCGACGACGCCCGGCTGGGTGTACGGCGGCGGGTCGATGGCACCCGCGGGGTCCAGGCCGCGTGCGACGACCGGGGCGCGCACGCCGAGCGCGGGTACGTCCACGCGCTGCGGGCGGGCCGCGGGCAGCGGCTC
>NZ_AOPZ01000221.1 GCF_000414115.1 Streptomyces aurantiacus JA 4570 | reverse complement strand
GCCGCGGCGGCCGCGCTCGCCGCCGGCGGCCGCGCCCGGAAGGCCCCGGCGCCGGGCCGCGTCACGACGAGACCCTCCGCGGCGAGCTGCGCGAGGGCCCGCGACACGGTCACGGGACTCACCCGGAACCGCTCGACCAACGCCCTGCTCGACGGCAGCTTTCCACCCGGAGAGTAGCGGTCCAGCTCGTCCCGCAGCTTCTGTGCCAACTCACCCACACTGCTACGCTCTTGCATGAGAGCACAGGATAGCGCTACTGATCCGCGAGCGATAGCAGTCCGGACGTCCACCGCGGCCCGCCCCGCCCACACCGGCGGCAGCGAGGCACCCGCCGCCCCGCCCGCCGCGTCCCCCGACGCCGCGGACCGCGCCCAGGACCGTCGCCGCCGCGCCGGCACCGCCCAGGCCGCCCTCGGTGTCGTCGCCTTCTCGCTCACCTTCCCGTCCACCGCCTGGGGCCTCGAAGGCATCGGCCCCTGGTCCTTCGTCGCCCTGCGCTGTGTCCTCAGTGCCGTCATCGCGGGCGGCTGTCTGCTGGCCCTGCGCGTCCCGGTGCCGCCGCGCGCCCACTGGGCCGGGCTCGCCGTCGTCGGCGGCGGCGTCGTGATCGGCTTCCCGCTCCTGACCTCGCTCGCCCTCCAGACGTCGAGCACGTCGCACGCGGCCGTGGTCGTCGGGCTGCTGCCGCTGACGACCGCCGTGTTCTCCGCGCTGCGCACCGGAGTCCGCCCGTCACGGACCTTCTGGGCCGCGGCGATCGCGGGCGCGGCCGCGGTGCTGGCCTTCACGGCCCAGCAGAGCGGCGGGTCGCTGTCGACCGCCGACCTCTATCTGTTCGGCTCGCTGCTCGTGTGCGCCGCGGGCTACACCGAGGGCGGCCGGCTCGCCCGCGAGATGCCGGGCTGGCAGGTCATCGGCTGGGCCCTGGTCCTGTGCCTGCCGCTGACCGTCGCCTGGGCGGCGCTCGCCCTGCCGCAGGAGCCCTTCCAGCTGACGGCGCACAGCTCGATCGGCCTGCTCTACTCCGCGATCGGCTCCCAGTTCCTCGGCCTGCTGATCTGGTACCGCGGTATGGCCGCCATCGGCATCCCGAAGGCCAGCCAGCTCCAGCTCGCCCAGCCGCTGCTCACCCTCGTCTGGTCGCTGTTCCTGCTCGGCGAGGACATGACCCCGGCGGCGCCGCTGACCGCAGTCGCGGTGCTCGTGTGCATCGCGGTCACCCAACGGGCGCGCGGGTAGGCGCCAACCGCCGATACCGGTCGTACACTGACGGCCACGCACCGCCACCACCCTGACCGGACGAGGAGGGCACTCCCCATGCAAGCATCCGTGGGCGACCGGCTGCTGATCCACGGCAGGATCGTCGGGCAGCAAGACCGGACGGCGGAGGTCATCGAGGTCCTCGGCGACAACGGCACCCCGCCCTACCGCGTGCGGTTCGAGGACGGGCACGAGACGGTCATGTCGCCGGGCCCCGACACGGTCGTACGCCACTTCGCGAACGACGAGTGAGCCACCGGGCCCGGGTCCACCGACCCGGGCCCGCCCGCTCAGCCCGCGCCGTACGCGTATCAGTCGGCGCCGTTCGTGTAGTGGTCGTCGACGACCCGCTGCATCGCGCCGATCCGGTCGGCGACGACGTGCTTCGCCGAGTAGAAGACGTGCCCCCGCACCCGCGGGTAGTCCTGCGCGAACGTGAGGTGCCGGGACAGCTCGGCGGGATCCTGCCACGCGGCGGGCTGCGCCGGGTCCCCCGCCTTGTACAGCGCCTCCCCCACGTACAGCTGCACGCCCGTCCCCCGCGCCACGTCGTCCCACCAGGGCACGAGCTTGGCGTAGTCGGCCGCGGGCAGACCGATGTTCCAGTACAACTGCGGACAGATGTAGTCGATCCAGCCCTTCTTCACCCAGCCCCGGGTGTCCGCGTACAGATCGTCGTAGGTCTGCACGCCCGCGCGCGTGTCCGAACCGGTCGGGTCGGTCGAGGCGTTGCGCCACACGCCGAAGGGGCTGATCCCGAACCGCGTTCTGCGGCGCACCTTCTTGATGCGCACGCCCATCTCCCGCACCATCCGGTCGATGTTGTCGCGGCGCCACGACGCCCGGTCCGGGAAGCCGCCGCCGTGACGGGCGAAGGCGGCGTCGTCGTCGAAGACCTGCCCCGCGACCGGATAGGGGTAGAAGTAGTCGTCCCAGTGGACCGCGTCGAGGGGATAGCGCCGCACCGCGTCGAGCATCGAGTCCTGCATGAACCGCCGCACCTCGGGCAGCCCCGGGTTGTAGTAGAGCTTCCCGCCGTAGGGCACGACCCAGTCGGGGTGCAGGCGCGCGGGGTGCGACGGGATGAGGCGCGCGGGGTCGGTGTGCATGGCGATGCGGAACGGGTTGAACCAGGCGTGCAGCTCCAGACCTCTGCGGTGCGCCTCGCGCACGGCGGTGCCCAGCGGGTCCCAGCCCGGGTCGTTGCCCTGCGTGCCCGTGAGCCACTCCGACCACGGCTCGTACCGCGAGGGCCAGAACGCGTCGGCCGTGGGGCGCACCTGGAGGACCACCGCGTTCAGGCGGCGGCGCACGGCCTCGTCCAGATACGCGATCAGCTCCGCGCGCTGCTGTGCCGCGGGCAGGCCCGGCTTGGAGGGCCAGTCGATGTTCACGACCGTCGCCACCCACATGCCGCGCAGCTCCCGCCCCCGGTGCCGGGCCCCCGGCACCGCCGCCGCGTCCCCCGCCATGGCGAGGGACGCGGCCACCGAGGCCGCCGCCATGGTGAACGCCCGACGTGACATCCGACGTGACAAATGCCTCATGAAGCCGCCCCTCGAGTCCGGGATCCGCCGACAGTCGCTGGCTTTTCGGGGACAGCATGCCCGACCCGGCCCGGAAAGGACCGGAGGTTGCGGAGTAACGTTCACCGGCGAGGCAGGCACCGGCACCGTACGGGGGACCCTGCCGGACCTGTAGATCTGCGAAAGGCACGAGGTGACCGACTCTATGGCCGACATTGCGCGCGTCGGAGTGGTGGGCTGTGGCCAGATGGGCGCGGGTATCGCGGAGGTCTGCGCCCGCTCCGGCCTGGACGTCATGGTCGCGGAGACCACCGGCGAGGCCCTGGAGATCGGCCGTACCCGGCTGTACAACTCCCTGTCCAAGGCGGCCGAGCGCGGCAAGATCTCCGAGGAGGAGCGGGACGCCACGATCGCGCGGCTCAGCTTCACCACCGACCTGGGCGAGTTCTCCGACCGCGACCTCGTCATCGAGGCCGTCGTGGAGAACGAGCAGATCAAGACGGAGATCTTCCAGGTGCTCGACCAGGTGGTCACGCGCCAGGACGCGATCCTCGCCTCCAACACCTCCTCCATCCCGCTGGTGAAGCTGGCCGTGGCGACGTCCCGCCCGGACCAGGTCATCGGCATCCACTTCTTCAACCCGGCCCCCGTGCAGCAGCTCGTCGAGCTGATCCCGGCGCTGACCACGTCGGAGGGCACCATCAGCCGGGCGCAGTCCCTGGTGGAGAAGGTGCTCGGCAAGCACGCGATCCGCGCCCAGGACCGCTCGGGCTTCGTGGTGAACGCGCTCCTCATCCCGTATCTGCTCTCGGCCATCCGGATGTTCGAGTCGGGCATCGCGTCCCGCGAGGACATCGACAACGGCATGGAGATGGGCTGCGCCCACCCGATGGGTCCGCTGAAGCTGGCCGACCTGATCGGTCTGGACACGGTGGCGTCGGTGGCGGACAGCATGTACGAGGAGTACAAGGAGCCGCTGTACGCCGCTCCCCCGCTGCTCCAGCGCATGGTCGACGCGGGCCGCCTCGGCCGCAAGACGGGCTCGGGCTTCTACACGTACGTCTGACCGGCCGCCCCCGCGACCGTCCGTCGCACCGCGCGGCGCACCGCCCCGCGCGTTCCGCTTCGGCCGGTCCGGCTCGCGATCCGATTACGCTCCGTACCTGAACTCAAGTCAGTTTTCGGCCAGTTCACGGGCCCGGCACTCACCGAGTGCCGGGCCCGCGCCGTTCACACACCGTGTGCGCGCCGGGCTCGCATATGCCCTTCGCACACGCTCCCGCCGTGACCACCAGGCGAGTTGACTTTCCGTGCGCACAGGGGGGATGTGACCTCTACCGAAAGGAGCTGACTCGTGACCACCGACCCCGAGCGTCCCGTGGTCCCGGAAGAACTCGCAGAGTTACGACGCAGCCTGGACGTGGGCCTCGCCCGCGTCGACGGACGGCTCGCGCTACTCACGCAGAGCGACTCCCAGCACACCAAGGACCAGGATGACCTGTCCCTCCGGATCACGGCTCTGGAACACAACCGGTGGCCGGTGCCGGCCCTCGCCGCCCTTACGTCGATCGGGGCCCTCGCGGTGGCGGTCTGGCAGGCCCTGGGGCGCTAGTCCGGGACCGGCACGGGCCGGCTAGCGCCCGTCCTGGCCAAGACGCAGATGGTGCAGCAGGAGGAGTGCCGCCGCCATGTTGGCGGCCGGGACCTCGCCCCGCGCCACCATGTCGGGGACGAGCTTGAGCGGGACCCACTCACGGCGGTCCGACTCGAAGTCGTCCTGCGGGTGGCCGATGTAGGTCCCTTCGTCCGACCAGTAGATGTGGTGCCGGGCGTCGGTGAGACCGTTCGACGGCTCCACGCTCATCAGGTGCCGCAGGGGTCCCGGCCGCCAGCCGGTCTCCTCCTCCATCTCGCGGGCCGCCGCGAAGGCGATGTCCTCGCCGTCCTCGACGACCCCCGCGGCCAGCTCCCAGCCCCAGCTGTCGGTGATGAAACGGTGCCGCCACAGCAGCAGCACCTCGTTGGCCTCGTTGACGACCGTGGCGATCGCGACCGGCCGCAGCCGTATCAGGAAGTGGTCGAGGTGCCGACCGTCCGGCAGCTCCACATCTGCGAGATTGACGGTGAACCATCGGTTTCCATACACAGTTTGTTCGCTCTGTTTCGTCCACTGCACGGTTCTGCCACCTTCCGCCGAATAGATGGCAATATCGCAGCAGGAGGGGTCCCAGAGCACTCCGCGCACGGCAGAGCGAAGTAGCACGTGTCATGTCTGGTGCCGCCCCCGCGCCCCTCAGCGACGCGGCACCGCGCCGCGCTGTTACAGCGGCACGCGCAGTGCGCCGTCGATGAGTTCGGCGGCCTCGGCCGTGCCGGCGCAGTCGCTGCGCACCAGGTGCTCGCGCACCGCCCGCAGCCGGTCGCGCAGCCGCTGCGACTCCATCCCCCGCGCCTGTTCTGCCATTTCCACCGCCGTGGCCACCGCCTCGTCGGTGTTCCCCTGCCGCAGTTCGATCTGGCTGAGCATGGCGAGCCGGTGCACCCGGCCCCGGTCGTGCGCCGGAGTGTCCACGGCCGCAGCGGCGTGTTCGTGCGCGCCCGCGAGATCACCGAGGCTCAGCAGCGCCTCGGCCACCTGCACGTTCACCAGGCCGGGCTGGACATAGCCCGTCTCGTCCGGTTCGCGCCCCCGGCGGATGCGGTCGGCCGCGGCCTCGGCACGCCGGATGCACGACAGCGCGCTGCTGCCGTCGCCCAGGTGCGCGTACGACTTGGCCTGCATCGCGTACAGATCGGAGGCGAGCGCCGGGGTGATGTCGCGGCCCGCGGCGCGCAGCGCGGCCTCCGCGAAGGCGACCGCCTGGCGGTATTCGCGCATGAACAGCGACTGGTTGACAAGGAGCGCGATGACGTACGCGCCGAGTCCCCGGTCCCCGCTGGCCTTCGCGAGCCGCAGCGCCTGGTGGAAGTAGCGCTGCGCCAGGCCGTGCGCGTCCGAGTCGTACGCGCAGATGCCGGCGATCGCCACCAGGCCGCCCGTGGCGCGGTGCAGCTGACGCCCCGTCGCGTCGGTGTAGCTGCCGCGCAGCAGCGGGGCGGCCTCGGCGTTCAGGAAGCCGACGATGCGGGTGCGCGTCGCCACGCCGCCCGTCTTGCGGTACATCTGCTCGTAGTGGGTGCGGGCCGCGCGCATCATCTCTATGTCCGCCATGCTCACCGGATGGCGTCCGCCGCGGGAGACGTCCACGTCCTCCGGCGGGTTCTCCCACTCCCAGACCGGCATCACCGCGGGCGTGCCGGTGACCGCGGGGGCGCCGAGCAGATGCGGGCGCTGCTGTTCGTCAGAGCGCCACAGGGCCGTGGCGCGCTCGACGAACCCGGAGAGCGTGGAGGCCATCGAGCCCTGTCGCGCGGCGGGGAGTCCGGGCACACCGAGGCCGATGTCGTCGAGCGTGACCGTGCGCTGCAGCCGCCCCGCGAGCACCTCGCAGATGAGGTCGGGCACCTGGCCGCGCGGGCGCTGGCCCTTCAACCAGCGGGCCACGGCGGTGTGTTCGTATCTCAGCGAGAGCCCTCTCGCCTTGCCCGCCTGGTTGACATGGGCGGCGAGGCCCGCATGCGAGATGCCTGCTTCGTCGAGGATCGCGTCGAGCAGGGTGTTGGGCTGCATGGATGCCCTCCGGTGGCTCGGTACGACCAGCCTAATGGAGTCACGCGCACACGGGGTGTGAACGGAGTGCTCGCATCCGGGAGGCGTGCGCTCTGCCGCGCCCGGCGCGGGGTGGGTTGACTGAGAGCCCTCACCAGGAGGCGGCCGGGCCGCCGGCTCCCCCTCATACAGCGCGGCGGCCCCTCTGTGGCGCCGTCCGTCGGTCGTCGTCTGCCCGGCAGCTCCGCGACGGCCCGGACGGCGCAGGCCGCACCAGACCGGGCGGTGTTCAGCTCATGGTGCGGGCGCGCCGCCCGGTCTCCGCCTGCTGCGCCGGCACCCGGTGCCGGTCGTTGCGCAGGACGAGCAGCGCGGCGTCGTCGGACGTCAACCGGCCGATGTGGCGCAGGAGTTCGCCGTACACGGCGTGGATCACGGCCTGCGGCGAGACGGGCTGGACCCGGGCGGCCTCCCCGAGCACGGACTGCAGCGGGAAGAACCGTCCCGCGGCGTTGCGCGCGTCCTCCATGCCGTCGGTGTGCAGGGCGAGCGCTTCACCGGGCAGCAGCCGTCCACAGTGCGCCAGGGGCAGTTCGGCGGGCAGCGGGAACGGCCCGAGCGGCGGCAGCGGGTCCCCGCCCACCATCGGTTCGGCCCGGCCGCACAGCCGATAGGGCCACGGGTGGCCGCAGTTGAGCGCCCACACGTCGCCCGCCCGGCTGATCTCGACGAGCAGGACGGTCACGAACTCCTCGGCGAGCACGCCGTCCGGCGGGGTGGCGCCGCTCGCGGGGTGCTCGGCGCGGGAGCGCTCCCTCATGTGCCGGGCGAGCGCGCGCTCCAGGCGTCTGAGGACGAGGGGCAGCTCGACTTCCTCGTGCGCGGCCTCGCGGAAGCTGCCGAGGACGGCGGCCGCGGTGCCGATCGCGGCGAGCCCGTGTCCGCGTACGTCGCCCATCACGAGCCGCACGCCGTGGTCGGTGGCCGCGACCTCGTACAGATCGCCGCCGACGGACGCGCCGTGTGTGGCCGACAGGCGGCCCGCGGCGAGCGCGAGGCCGTCGACGCGCGGCGGCAGCGGGCGGAGCAGCACGTTCTGCGCGGCGCCCGCGACCTCGCGGAGCTGCCGCAGCTCGCGCAGCAGCGCGTGCCGCACGTGCACGATCAGGCCGGTGCCGACGGCGAAGAAGACGGCGCTGGTGACGATCCGCGCGCTCAGGCTGTGCTGCTGGGCGAGCGGGCAGCCGAGTTTGTACGTGATGGCGACGGCGCCCCACATCGTGGGCAGGCCGAGCGCGAGGACGCGGCGCAGGCGGCGGGCGCACGGCCGCTCGAACGCGGCACCGCCCCCGGGGCTCGCTCCGCGGGGCCGCCGGGGAGTTCTCGCGCGAAGTCTCACTCCGCGGTGGGCCCCGACTCCGCGGCGGGGCGGGCGAGGCTTGATCCGGATCATGCCGACGGCCCCCTCAGGCCCGGTCCAGCGCCCTAAGGCCCGGTCAGCGTGCGGGCCGGGTACGGGGCCGGTGCGGGCCGGCCCCTACGGCCGCATCGATTCTGTCGACCGCATGGCCGGATCGGGTCAGATCACCGGACGTTGTCACCCTAACGAGTGAGGGGCGCATCCGCGTCCACGGATACGCCCCTCAACTGCGCCTTCGCACACCGGGTGCGGCGGGTGCGGCGGGGATCAGGCCCCGCGCAGCACCGCCCCGGTGACCTCGGCGGCGCGCGCCACGGCCGCGTCGCGGGCGGCGCTGGCCTCGTCGACGGTCAGCGTGCGGTCGGCGGCGCGGAAGCGCAGCGCGTACGCCAGGGACTTCTTGCCCTCGCCGAGCTGCTCGCCGGTGAAGACGTCGAACAGGCGGATGTCCTCGAGGAGTTCACCGGCGCCGTCGCGCAGGAACGCCTCGACGACGGCCGCGGGCACGTCCTGGTCCACGACCAGCGCGACGTCCTGCGTGGCCACCGGGAACGCGGAGATGCGCGGCGCCCGCAGGGTGCCCTCGCCGGCCTCGGCGAGGACGTCGAGGTTCAGCTCCATCGCGCAGGTGCGGGCGGGCAGGCCGAGCGCCTTGGTGACGCGCGGGTGCAGCTCGCCGGCGTGGCCGATGACGACGATCTCGCCCTCGCTGCCGTCGTCGGCGACGCCGTCGGCGTGCTCCAGGAACACGCACAGCTCGGCGCAGCGGCCGGGGTGCCACGGGCCGTACTGGCCCTGCTGGACGATGAGTTCGACGCCGGCCTCGCGGGCCACCGTGCGCGCCGCCTCGACGGCGTCCGCCCAGTCGGCGGGCCGGCCCTTGCCCCACCAGCCGGCCTGCTCGCGGGCGCCGGTGAGGACGACCGCGGCGTGCCGGGGCTGCTCGGGCAGGGCGGCGTTGAGCGCCGCGATCTCCTCGTCGGTGGGACGCCGGTCGACGGGCGGGTTCTCGGCGCGGACGGTGTTCCCCGCGGCCCGGGGGTGGAAGACCAGGCCGGTCTCGAACAGCGCCAGGTCGTGGCTGCCGCGCCCGTCGTTGCGGCGCAGCGTGGCGAGCAGGCCCGGCAGCAGCGTCGTACGAAGAGCGGGCTCCTCGTCGGACAGCGGGTTGACGAGCTTGACGACACGGCGGTTCGGGTCGTCCTGGTCGAGGCCGAGCTGGTCGAAGACCTGCTCGCCGACGAACGGGTAGTTCGGCGCCTCGACGAAACCGGCCCCGGCCAGCGCGCGGCCCACGCGCCGGTGCAGCCGCTGCCGCTCGGTCAGACCGCGCCCGGCGGGGGGCTTGGGCAGCGTCGAGGGGAGGTTCTCGTACCCCTCGAGGCGGATGACCTCCTCGGCGAGGTCGTTGATCTCGGCGAGGTCGGGCCGCCAGGACGGCACGGTGACGGTCAGGGAGTCCTGGCCGTACACGTCGCAGCCGACCTGCTGGAGGCGGCGTACGACCGACTCACGGCCGTAGGCCACGCCGGCGACCTTGTCCGGGTGGTCGGCGGGCATGGTGATGGTGCGCGGCGCGGAGGGCGCGATGACCTCCGTGACGCCGGTCTCGGCGGTGCCGCCCGCGAGCAGCACGAGGAGGTCGACGGTGCGCTGCGCGGCGGCGGACGCGGCCTGCGGGTCGACGCCGCGCTCGAAGCGCTTGGCCGCCTCGGAGGACAGCTTGTGCCGGCGCGCGGTGCGGGCCACGGTGACCGGGTCGAAGTGCGCGGCCTCGATGACCACGTCCGTGGTGCCGGCCTCGGCATCGTGGTCGGCGATCTCGGTGTTGGCGCCGCCCATGACGCCCGCGAGGCCGATCGCGCCGCGGTCGTCGGTGATCACCAGGTCCTCGGCGTCGAGCACGCGCTGGGCGCCGTCGAGGGTGGTGAACTTCTCTCCCTGCTCGGCCCGGCGCACGCCGATGGTGCCCTGGACGCGCGAGCGGTCGTAGGCGTGCAGGGGCTGGCCGAGCTCCAGCATCACGTAGTTGGTGACGTCGACGGCCAGCGAGATCGGACGCATGCCCGCCTTCTGCAGGCGGCGGCGCAGCCAGATCGGCGAGCGGGCGTCGGGGCGCAGGCCGGTGACGGTGCGGGCGGTGAAGCGGTCGCAGCCGGCCGGGTCGCTGACCCGCACCGGGTAGCCGAAGGAGTTCGGCGCCGGGACGTCGAGCAGTGCCGGGTCGCGCAGCGGCAGGCCGTACGCGGTGGCGGTCTCGCGGGCGACGCCGCGCATCGACAGGCAGTAGCCGCGGTCGGGCGTGACGGCGATGTCCAGGACCTCGTCGACCAGTTCGAGCAGCTCGATGGCGTCGGTGCCGGCCTCGTGCTCGGGCGGGAGCACGATGATGCCGCCGGAGCCGTCATCGCCCATGCCCAGCTCGTCGCCGGAGCAGATCATGCCGTGCGAGGTCTTGCCGTACGTCTTGCGCGCGGAGATCGCGAAGTCGCCGGGCAGGACGGCGCCGGGCAGGACCACGACGACCTTGTCGCCGACGGAGAAGTTCCGGGCGCCGCAGACGATCTCCTGCGGCTCACCGGTGCCGTTGGCCGTGCCGACGTCGACGGTGCAGAAGCGGATGGGCTTCTTGAAGCCCTCCAGCTCCTCGATGGTGAGGACCTTGCCGACGACGAGGGGGCCCTTGAGGCCCGCGCCGAGCTGTTCGACGGTCTCGACCTCGAGGCCCGCGGCGACAAGCTTGGCCTGCACGTCGCGGCCGGTCTCGGTGGCGGGGAGGTCGACATACTCCCGCAGCCAGGAAAGCGGGACCCGCATCAGATCTCCATCCCGAACGGCCGGGTGAAGCGCACGTCACCCTCGACCATGTCTCGCATGTCTTCTACGTTGTGGCGGAACATCAGCATCCGCTCGATGCCGAACCCGAAGGCGAATCCGCTGTACTTCTCGGGGTCCACGCCACAGGCGGTCAGCACCTTGGGGTTGACCATGCCGCAGCCGCCGAGCTCGATCCAGCCCTCGGAGGAGCAGGTGCGGCAGGGGCGGTCGGGGTTGCCCACGGACTCGCCACGGCACACGTAGCAGACCATGTCCATCTCGGCGGACGGCTCGGTGAAGGGGAAGAAGTTCGGCCGCAGCCGGGTCTTCATGCCCTCGCCGCCGAACAGCTCCTGCACCATGTGGTCCAGGGTGCCCTTGAGGTCGGCCATGGTGAGGCCCTCGTCCACGGCGAGCAGCTCGACCTGGTGGAAGACGGGGGTGTGGGTGGCGTCCAGCTCGTCGGTGCGGTAGACGCGGCCGGGGCAGATCACGTACACCGGCGGCTCGCGGTCGATGAGCGAGCGGACCTGCACGGGCGAGGTGTGGGTGCGCAGCACGACATCGGTGCCCCCGGCGTCGGCGGCGGCGCCCAGGGACGCCGCGTCGACGAAGAAGGTGTCCTGCTCGCCGCGCGCCGGGTGGTCGGGGCCGATGTTCAGGGCGTCGAAGTTGAACCACTCGGCCTCGACCTCGGGGCCCTCGGCGACCGCGTAGCCCATGGCGACGAAGATGTCCTCGATGCGCTCGGACAGCGTGGTCAGCGGGTGCCGGGCACCGGCCGGTACGCGGTCGTGGGGCAGCGAGACGTCCACGGCCTCCTCGACCAGGACGCGGGCGTCCCGCTCGGCCTCGAGCTCGGCCTGGCGGGCGGCGAGCGCCTTGCTCACGGCGCCGCGGGCCATGCCCACGCGCTTGCCCGCGTCGGCCTTGGCCTGCGGGGGCAGGGCGCCGATCTCGCGGTTGGCGAGCGCCAGCGGCGAGGTGCCGCCGGTGTGGGCGGTCTTCGCCTCCTGGAGCTGGTCGAGGTCGGCGGCGGCCGCGAAGGCGGCGAACGCCTCGTCCCGCATGCGCTCGATCTCTTCAGGTTTCAGTGCCTCGACCTCGACAGGGTCGTACGACTTGTTCGGTGCCGACATCTCTTCCCGTGCTTCCGGTTGGCTGGCGGATGGTCCCCGTCAACGAGTCGGAGACGACTGGTCCTGAGAACGTCCCGAATAAAGGGGACACAAAGGTGCCAACGACCGAGTCTAACGGGGTCCTGATAACGGATGAGCCCGCGGGCCGCTCATGGCGTGATCACTGCAGATACGCCGGGGCCCCCACGGGCAACGTAAATCGGAACTGGGCGCCGCCGCTCGCCGCGCGGCCCACGGTGATCGTGCCGCCGTGCGCTTCGACGATGCCCTTCACGATGTACAACCCCAGTCCTGTCCCGCCGCGTTTGCTGCCCCGCCAGAAGCGGGTGAAGACGCGGCTCATCGACTCCTCCGGAATGCCGGATCCCTCGTCG
The DNA here is from genome assembly GCF_000414115.1 of Streptomyces aurantiacus JA 4570. Classification (GTDB taxonomy): domain Bacteria; phylum Actinomycetota; class Actinomycetes; order Streptomycetales; family Streptomycetaceae; genus Streptomyces; species Streptomyces aurantiacus_A. Next base: position 4,369 of record NZ_AOPZ01000221.1, on the reverse strand, counting down.
CTGACGGTGACCGCGGTGTCGGCCGCTCCCCGCACGCGCAGGGACGGCGAGGGCGCCACATCAATGGTGACGGTTCCTTCGCCGTGCCGCACCGCGTTTTCCAGGAGGTTGCTCAGCACCTGATCGATCTTGTCCGGGTCGGCCCACAGGTCGGGCAGCGGGTGCAGCAGCCGTACGAGGAAGCGGTCGGCGTCCTGACCGGCTGCGACGTGGGCCTGGATGTGCCGCCCCACGGCGGCGCCGATGTCGACGGGCTGCCGTCGCAGTTCGAGGCGTCCGGAGTCGATCCGCGAGATGTCGAGCAGCTCGGCGATCAGCCGGGTCACGCGGTTCGCGTCGGCGTCCACCGTCTCCAGCATCAGCTTCTTCTGGTCGTCGGTGAAGCGCTCCCACTTGGCGAGCAGCGTCGCCGTGAAGCCCTTGACGGAGGTCAGCGGCGAGCGCAGCTCATGGGCGACGGTGGCGATCAGCTCGGCGTGGCTGCGCTCGGTGCGCCGCCGGGCCTCGGTGTCACGCAGCGAGACGACGAGGCGGCGCAGCGGGCCGGTCGGCCGCGTCCGTACGTACCGCGCGGACACCAGCACTTCGCGGCCGCCGGGCAGCAGCAGGTTGCGCTCGGGCTGGGCGTTCCGGGTGGCGAGCCCACCGTACGGATCGGTGATCTGCCACCACCGGCGTCCTTCGAGGTCCTCGAGCGGCAGCGCGCGCTCGATGGGCCGGCCGAGCACGTCGGCGGCGCGGACGGCGGTGATGCGGGCCGCGGCGGCGTTGAAGCAGATGACGCGCCCGGTCTCGTCGGCCACGACCAGGCCGTCGGGCAGGTCGTCGGGGTCGATGCCGAGCTCTCCGGGGCCCGGGCCCGCCGGTCCCGCGTGGCCCGTGGGCGGGCACAGAAGGTCCCGCACTCCCGGTGGTCTGCTCGTGCCGACGCTCATTCCCGCTATCCCCGCCTCTCGGAACCGGCGCAGTGGGCCTGTGAGCCCGACACACTACTAGCCGAGGGTGACGGAGCGGCACCCTCCGGCGGCGCGCTGTGCACGGGCGGACGCATAGAGGCATACGGCTGCCGCCGTCGCGAGGTTCAAGCTCTCGGCGCTTCCGTGGATCGGAACGCGCACCACGGCGTCGGCGAGTGCGCGGGTCTCCTCCGGGAGCCCCCATGCCTCGTTGCCGAAAATCCAGGCGGTCTCGGTGCCCATGGTGCCCTGGTCCAGCTCGGCGTCGAGGTCGTCCTCGCCCGCGCCGTCCGCGGCGAGCACCCGCACGCCCGCGCCCTTCAGCCCTCGTACGGCTTCCTCCACGGGGACGCCCACGGCCACCGGCAGATGGAAGTGCGAGCCGACGGACGCGCGCACGGCCTTGGGGTTGTAGAGGTCGACGGAGGCGTCGGTGAGGACGACGGCGTCGGCTCCGGCGGCGTCGGCGCAGCGCAGCACGGTCCCGGCGTTCCCCGGGTCGCGTACGTGGGCGAGCACGGCGACGAGCTTGGGCCGCCCGGCGAGGATCTCCGCGAACGGCACGTCGAGGAACCGGCAGACCCCGACGAGCCCCTGCGGGGTCACGGTCGTCGAGATGTCGGCGATGACGCTCTCGTCGGCGAGGTGCACGCGCGCGCCGACGTCGCGGGCGGCGCCCACGATGTCCGCGTACCGCTCGGCGGCCTCGACGGTCGCGAACAGCTCCACGAGCGTGGGCTCCCCGCCCCCGCGATGCCCGGCGGCCTCCCGCACGGCCTGCGGCCCCTCCGCGAGGAACAGCCGCTCCTTGCCACGGAAGTTCCGCTTGCCAAGCCGCCGCGCACCGCTGACGCGCGGGGACCGCGGGGAGATCAGTTCGGGACCGTGTGCCATCAAGTCGCTCTCAGGTGTACGGGGTTGGGGGAGACGCTCGCGAGGCGGGCCGTCGGCCGAACATGACTGGACCCGCAGGCCCAGTGGCCTGCGGGTCCAGTCACGGCTCAAGCCCAGTGCGAACGTCAGGCAGCCTTGGGAGCGTTGACGTCGGAAGGCAGCGCCTTCTGAGCCACCTCGACGAGCGCCGCGAAGGCGTTCGCGTCGTTCACGGCCAGCTCGGCGAGGATCTTGCGGTCCACCTCGATGTTGGCGGCCTTCAGACCCTGGATGAAGCGGTTGTAGGTGATGCCGTTGGCGCGGGCAGCGGCGTTGATGCGCTGGATCCACAGCTGACGGAAGTCGCCCTTGCGCTTCTTGCGGTCGTTGTAGTTGTAGACGAGGGAGTGGGTGACCTGCTCCTTCGCCTTGCGGTACAGGCGCGACCGCTGCCCGCGGTAGCCGCTGGCCTGCTCGAGGATCGCCCGACGCTTCTTGTGGGCGTTGACTGCCCGCTTGACGCGTGCCACTTGTTAACTCCTTGTAGCGGGGCCGTGGTTGGACTCACACGACCCGGTATCGATTGGGTCCCGGTCAGAGATCAGGCGCGCGGTGCGCGCCCGGACTCACTTGCCGAGAAGCTTCTTGATCTTCTTGGCGTCGCCCGGGGCCATCTCGGCGTTGCCGGTGAGGCGACGCGTCAGACGGGACGACTTGTGCTCGAGCAGGTGGCGCTTGCCGGCGCGCTCGCGGAGCACCTTGCCGGAGCCGGTGACCTTGAAGCGCTTGCTGGCACCGCTGTGCGTCTTGTTCTTCGGCATAGCGCCGTTCTCTCCTCGTCAGTGGCACTCCGATGCCCGGTCGTGAAACCGGGCATCCGGGAGCGTCATGTGTTCGATTGGCATCCCTGGACTCGCGTCCGGGGATCAGGCCTCGGCGGAAGCCTCGGCCGGGGCCTCCTCGGCGGGGGCTTCGGAAAGCTCCTCCTCGGCGGCGTTCTGCGACTTGCCGGGGTTGGCCTTCGCCTCCGCCTTACGAGCCGCCTGGGCCTCACGGGCCTCGGCCATGGCCTCGGTCTTCTTCTTGTGCGGACCGAGGACCATGATCATGTTGCGGCCGTCCTGCTTCGGGTTCGACTCGATGAACCCGAGGTCCTGGACGTCCTCCGCGAGCCGCTGCAGCAGCCGGAAGCCGAGCTCCGGACGGGACTGCTCGCGACCACGGAACATGATCGTGATCTTGACCTTGTCGCCCTGCTTGAGGAACCGGACGACGTGACCCTTCTTGGTGTCGTAGTCGTGCGGGTCGATCTTCGGCCGGAGCTTCATCTCCTTGATGACCGTGTGCGCCTGGTTCTTGCGCGCCTCACGGGCCTTCATGGCCGACTCGTACTTGAACTTCCCGTAGTCCATGAGCTTGCACACGGGCGGACGGGCGTTCGCCGCGACCTCGACCAGGTCCAGGTCGTACTCCTGCGCAAGCTCCAGGGCCTTGGCAAGCGGAACAATCCCGACCTGCTCGCCGCTGGGACCGACAAGTCGCACCTCGGGAACGCGAATCCGGTCGTTGATGCGGGGCTCGGCGCTGATGGATCCTCCTCGGTAGCACCACGCGACCGTCTGGCGGACAGCCGCGTTACGTCTGTTTTCTGGACCAACCGCGCCGGGACGCAAAAAATGCCCCGGACCGATCACAGGAGGGGCTCCACATACCTACCGGAGCACCTCCGCGGTGACCGCGGGGCGCATCGGGCGGTCCATCGCGCATTGCGCGGCGTCCGCCTGACCGGTGACCCGCCGCTCCGGGGAGCGGCCAGGTGGGAGATCGGAGCCTCCACTTGTGGGCCGGATCCCGCGTTGGCACGCAGGTGTCCGACCGGTCGTTACACAAGGTTAGCAGGTCCCGGGGGGTGGGGCGAACGGCCGGGACGCGGCTCTAGGGTGAGGGGCATGAGTGACACGAGCCCCGCGGCCTCCCCCGCATCCCACGACGCACCCCAGACCCCCGGCTTCGACGCCATGACCCGCGACATCGCGGACGTCCCCGCGGTCGAGGTGATCACGACGGTCGCGGTGCACCTGATGAGCGCGGCGGCGGTGAACCTGGGCCTCGCCGAGGAGGGCGAGGCCCACAAGGACCTGGACGAGGCCCGCAAGCTGATCCAGGCCCTGGCCGGTCTGATGGACGCGAGCGCGACGGAGATCAGCTCGTTCCACGCGGCGCCGCTGCGGGACGGCCTGAAGTCCCTGCAGCTCGCGTTCCGCGAGGCGTCGCTGGTGCCGGACGAGCCGGGTCAGGGCCCCGGCGAGAAGTACACGGGGCCGGTCTTCGGCTGACGGCTACCCCTTTCCCTCGCGTACGTACAGGGGCTCGCCCGGTGGCGTCGCCTCGGCCGGCAGGAGTGCCAGGTCGAGGCCGCGCACCAGGCGGGCCCTCAGTGTTTCGTCGGCGGCGAGGGCCTCGGCGACGCGCTGGGCGGCCGCGGCCGGGGCGGCGGCCGGGTCCAGGACCAGCGCGAGGGTGCCGTCGGCGGCGCCGGG
>NZ_AOPZ01000220.1 GCF_000414115.1 Streptomyces aurantiacus JA 4570 | reverse complement strand
CGACGCTCTTCCGATCTGTGACATGCGGTGCCGCGGCCGCCAGGGCGACCCCGGCGAGCGCGCCCACGCAGGGCGCGGCGACCGGCAGCAGCGCCCCCGCTATCCGCCCGCCCGCGTACCCGGCGGCGACCGCGAGGACGGCGAGCAGCATCCCGTCGGGACGGCCGCCCCGCACGCCGGTCGTGATCAGCACCCAGGCCGCGCAGGCGGCGAGGATCGCGACGCCGACGGCGTCCGCGGCTCCGTGCCGCTCTCCGTGCCGCTCCCCGTCCCGGCCGGCCGTCGTGGCCGTGGCCGGCGTCTTCATCGACCCCACCCCGTCGCCCCCCGCTGTGTGACGGGCCCCGACCGCACGGCGCGCTGTCCGCATGGCTTGATCTCGCCGCACGTCAGGGACTTGGGGACACGCTAGCCGCTGCGGGCACGAATTGTGGAGATCTCGCGCAGGAACGATCCGGCAGAGGGGGTGGAACGGGCAGGCGGGACGGCCGCGCCGACGCCCCCGACCGCGCTGTCCGCGCCCAGGTGACGCGCCGTACACTCCCGGAGTGACCGCCACCACCGCTCCCACCGACGCGTCCGAGCAGACCGCACCGCAGCCCGGACCGGAATCGCGCGCCGAGCGGATCAGACGGCGGCTGATTCCGGCCGCGGCGGCGGTGCTCGCCGGAGTGCTCCTCTATCTGAGCTTCGCGCCGCGTGAGCTGTGGTGGCTGGCGCCCTTCGCGTTCGCGGTCCTGGGATTCGTCCTGCACGGGCGGCGCCCGAAGTCCGGGTTCGGGCTCGGACTGCTCATGGGGCTCGGCTATTTCCTGCCGCTCCTGTCCTGGACCGGCGTCGACGTGGGCCCGCTGCCGTGGCTCGCGCTCGCCGTCGCCGAAACGCTGTTCCTGGGCCTGACCGGCCTGGGGATCGCCTTCGTGTCCCGGCTTCCGGTGTGGCCGGTGTGGGCCGGCGGGGTGTGGATCGCCGGGGAGGCGGCGCGGGCGCGCTTCCCGTTCGAGGGGTTCCCCTGGGGCAAGGTCGCCTTCAGCCAGCCCGACGGCCTGTTCCTGCCGCTTGCCGCGCTCGGCGGCACCCCGCTGCTCGGCTTCGCGGTGGTGCTCTGCGGCTTCGGGCTCGCCGATGTCGGGCGCCGTCTCAAGGCCGATCCGCGCGCGCGTGACCGGGCGCTCGTCACCTCCGCGGCGCTCACGCTGACGCCCGTGCTCGCCGGGGCGGCCGCCCTGCCGCTGGTGTCGAACAAGGCCGAGCACGGCACTGCGACGGTCGCCGTCATCCAGGGCAACGTGCCGCGCATGGGGCTCGACTTCAACGCCCAGCGTCGCGCCGTCCTGGACCACCACGTGAAGGAGACGCTGCGCCTCGCCGCCGAGGTGAAGGCGGGCAAGGCCAAGCAGCCCGATCTCGTCCTGTGGCCGGAGAACTCCTCCGACATCGACCCGTACGCGAACCCGGACGCCTACGCCGTGATCGACAAGGCGGCCAAGGCCATCAAGGCCCCCGTGTCCGTGGGCGCCGTCGTCACGGCGAAGGACGGCAAGCCCCGCAACCGGCAGATCCTGTGGGACCCGAAGACGGGGCCGGGCGCGACCTACGACAAGCGCCACCTCCAGCCGTTCGGCGAGTACATGCCCTACCGCGACTTCTTCCGCGTCTTCAGCTCCGACGTGGACCGCGCCGGCATCTTCCAACCCGGTACGAAACCGGCCGTGTTCGACATGGCGGGCACCGGGATCGGCCCGGTGACCTGCTACGAGGCCGCGTTCGACTCGGTGGTGCGGGACCAGGTGCAGGAAGGCGCGCAGATCCTCTCCGTGCCCAGCAACAACGCCACGTTCGAGCGCAGCCAGATGACGTACCAGCAGCTCGCCATAGACCGGGTGCGGGCCGTCGAGCACGGCCGGGCCGTGCTGGTCCCGGTGACCAGTGGGGTCAGCGCCGTGATCCGCCCGGACGGGTCGATCGCCCAGCGCACCGGGATGTTCACGGCCGAGTCGCTGGTCGCCGACGTCCCCAGGCGCAGCTCCCTCACGCCCGCCACGCGCCTCGGCGTCTGGCCGGAAGTGATCCTCGTGCTGGTCGGCGCGGCGGGTATCGGCTGGGTGATCGCCCGCCGGCGGGCCGAAGCGGCCGGTTAGGGTCGGGGCATGGCTACTCCGGACTTCATCCGCACCCTGCGCGCCGACGCGGGCCATCAGCTCCTGTGGCTCCCGGGAGTCACCGCCATCGTCTTCGACGACCAGGGCAGAGTGCTGCTCGGGCGGCGCGCCGACAACGGCAAGTGGTCGGTCGTCGGCGGCATCCCGGACCCCGGCGAACAGCCCGCGGAGTGCGCCGTGCGCGAGGTCTACGAAGAGACGGCGGTGCGGTGCGTCGCCGAGCGCGTGGTCCTGGTGGAGGCGCTGGAGCAGGTCACGTACGACAACGGCGACATCTGCCAGTTCATGGACATCACCATCCGCTGCCGGGCCGTGGGCGGCGAGCCGCGCGTGAACGACGACGAGTCCCTGGAGGTCGGCTGGTTCCCGCTGGACGGGCTGCCCGACCTGCACGAGACCGGGCTCTTCCGGATCAAGCAGGCGATGGCCGACGCGCCCACGTGGTTCGCCCGCGGCTGAGCCACGCGGCGCCTAGGGGCGGGGCGTCGGGCCCGCCGCGCGCGGCGCCGGGCGCCATGGTGACGGCCCGCCACAGCGTGTAACCTGCACGGACATTGCCGGGCACCGTCCGCGGCGCGCGGCCCGCGTGCCGCGGAACCACTGGGACAGGGGCGGGAGTTGAGCCGGAGGACCTGCGGCCTGACGCTGCGCGGGCTCGCCTGCGCGCTGTTGGCCTGGCAGGTCTGGCTCGTGTGGCACCTCAGTACGTACGGCGTCGCCACCGTCGGGTGGGCCTGCGACAGCGACGGCTGCGGCAGCGATCAGCTCGCGGTCGTGGCGCCGGAGATCGGCATCGCCTCCGCGGTGCTCCTCGGCTGTCTCGCCGCGCGGTTCCTGCACGGCGCGACGGCCGGCGCCGTGATCGCCCTGAGCGCGGGCGGGGCCGCCGCCGGGTGGTACGACGCGGTGGCCGACGGGCGCGTAGGGTACGGCACGGTCACCGACTTCATGCTGGTCGTGCCCGCGGGCCGGCACACCGTGTCCGGCTGGCTGGCCTTCTCGTGGTCGGTCGCCGCCTTCTCGTGGTCGGTCGCCGCCGCGGGCTGCTTCGTCGCCGTCTGGGGCGGCGCCGTGAGCCTGCGCCGGACCGCCGCGCTGCGCAGGCTGCGCGGCGACTTCACCACGGCGCAGGCCCGCCTGGAGGGCTGGCGGCCGGTGCGCGGCAGGCGCGGCGAGGTCACCGTCGTCTTCCACGACACCCGGGGCGCCCGCCACTCCGTGCCCGTCGTCGTGGACCGCGCCGCCCTGGACCGGCCCGTCCTCGCCGTGTACGACCGGGCCCGCCCCGCCGACCCCGGACGCACCCGCGTCGCCGTGCCCCGGCGCAGACCGCTGCGCCCGTCCTGAGGCGTGCCGCGGTACTCGGCGTCCAGGGATCCCGTACGCGGCACTCCGTTAGCCTGAAGGCACGATGAACCGTTTGAGCACGTCATGGGGCGAGTACGACCTCACACGCTTCCCGGAGGACCCGCGCGACACCCTGCGGGCCTGGTCCGCGGCCGACGCCTATCTGCTGCGGCACCTGGCGGGGGAGACAGGGGAGGGCGACGGCGAGCCCGTCGCCCTGGAGGGGACGGTGGCCGTCGTCGGTGACCGGTGGGGCGCGCTGACCACCGCGCTGGCCGCGCACCGGCCCGTGCAGATCACCGAGTCCTACCTCGGGCGCCGGGCGACCCTGGCCAACCTCGCGCGCGCGGGCCTTCCGGTCCTTCCGGTGGACGAGGCGCGCCTGCTGACCACCCGGGACGCCCCGCCGGAGCGTGTCGACGTCCTCCTGGTCCGGGTGCCGAAGAGCCTCGCGCTCCTGGAGGACCAACTCCACCGGATCGCCCCGGCCCTGCACGCGGGCACCGTCGTCGTCGGCACCGGCATGGTCACCGAGATCCACACCTCGACCCTGGAACTCTTCGAGCGGATCGTCGGCCCGACCCGCACGTCCCTCGCCCGCCAGAAGGCCCGCCTGATCTTCAGCACCCCGGACCCCGGGCTCCGGCCGGGCCCCAGCCCCTGGCCGCGCAGCTACGTCCTGCCCGCCGACTCCGGCGCGGGCGCGGGCCTGACGGCCGTCAACCACGCGGGCATCTTCTGCGCCGAACGCCTCGACATCGGCACCCGCTTCCTCCTCCAGCACCTGCCGCCCAGCAGCGGCGACGCGCACGTCGTCGACCTCGGCTGCGGCAACGGCGTGCTCGGCACGGCCGCCGCGGTGGCCAACCCCGAGGCCCGGGTCACCTTCGTCGACGAGTCGTACCAGGCGGTGGCCTCCGCCGAGGCCACGTTCCGGGCGAACGCGGCGGGCAAGGCCGACTTCGTCGCCGGGGACGCGCTCACCGCGATGCCGCCGGAGTCCGTCGACCTGGTCCTGAACAACCCGCCCTTCCACAGCCACCAGGCGACGACCGACGCGACCGCGCAGCGCATGTTCCGCGGCGCCCGGGCCGCCCTGCGCCCCGGCGGCGAGCTGTGGGTCGTCGGCAACCGGCACCTCGGCTACCACGTACGCCTCAAGCGGCTCTTCGGCAACGTCGAAGTGGCCGCGAGCAACCGCAAGTTCGTGATCCTGCGGGCGGTCCGCCGCGCATGACCGGGGAGCTGTTCCCGCGCGAGCGCGCCGAGGTCGCGCCGGGCGCGGTCCACGTGCCCGACTGGCTGGACCTGCCCCGCCAGCGGGAACTCGTCACCGCGTGCCGCGCGTGGGCACGCCCCCCGGCCGGGCTGCGCACGGTCCGCCTGCCCGGCGGCGGGACGATGACCGCGCGGCAGGTGTGCCTCGGCCGGCACTGGTATCCCTACGGGTACGCCCGCACCGTCGTCGACGGGGACGGCGCCCCGGTCAAGCCGATGCCGGCGTGGCTCGCGCAGCTGGGGCGGACGGCGGTGCGGGACGCGTACGGCGAGGGTGCCGTGCCGGGGGACGGGGCGGCCGACGGCGCCCCGTCCGCGTACGACATCGCGCTCATCAACTTCTACGACGCCGACGCCCACATGGGCATGCACCGCGACAGCGACGAGAACTCCACCGCCCCTGTCGTCTCCCTCAGCCTCGGCGACACCTGCGTCTTCCGCTTCGGCAACACCGAGACGCGCACCCGGCCGTACACCGATGTGGAGCTGCGCAGCGGCGACTTGATGGTGTTCGGCGGCCCTTCCCGATTGGCGTACCACGGGGTGCCGAAGGTGCACCCGGGCACGGCGCCGCCCGGCCTCGGGCTCACGGGGCGGCTCAACATCACGTTGCGGGTGAGCGGGTGGGAGACCGGGGCGGACACGGGGCCGGAGTAGGGCGCCGTCCGCGCGGGAGACGGGGGTCACATTCGGCCGTGTCACAGGGGGCCGGGCCACTTCGTCTCAGGGGGTGTAGCCACGGACGAGCACGGAGGAGCACCCCATGGACGCGCGACTGAACTACTTCGCCAACCCGGCCGCGGGCAAGGTCATCAAGTCCCTCATGTCGGTGGGCAAGGCGGTCAAGGAACTGCCGCTGCCGGCCGCGACGCAGGAGCTGGTGGCGCTGCGCGTGAGCCAGATCAACGGCTGCGCGGCCTGCATCGACATGCACACCAAGGACGCCGCCGCTGCCGGTGAGACCTCGGTGCGGCTGAACCTGGTGGCGGCGTGGCGGGAGGCCACGGTCTTCACCGAGGCCGAGCGGGCGGCGCTGGAGCTGGCGGAGCAGGGGACCAGGACCGCGGACGCGGCCGACGGAGTCTCCGACGAGGTGTGGGCGTACGCCGCCGAGCACTACGACGAGGAGCAGCTGACCGCCCTGGTGGTCATGGTCTCCCTCATGAATATGGTGAACCGGCTGAACATCATCACCCGTCAGCCGGCGGGCAGTTACGAGCCCGGTCAGTTCCACCACTGAGCACCGCAGGCACCAGCACCAGCACCGGCACGGGAACGAGCGGAGGAGAGTCGGCGTGAGCAAGGTCGAGGAGTTCGAGGGGCTGCGGCCGCTGCTGTTCTCGATCGCCTACCGGATCCTGGGCAGCGTGAGCGAGGCCGAGGACGCGGTGCAGGAGACGTGGCTGCGCTTCGACGGCTCGGCGACCCGGCCCACGTCGACCAAGGCGTTTCTGTCCGCCACGGTCACCCGGATCTCGATCGACGTGCTGCGTTCCGCGCGGGTGCGGCGGGAGGAGTACGTCGGGCCGTGGTTTCCCGAGCCGCTGCTGAGCGATCCGTATCAGGACCCGGCGCGGGCGGTGGAGCTGGCCGACTCGGTGTCGATGGCGGCGCTGCTGCTCCTTGAGCGGCTCAGCCCGCTGGAGCGGGCGGTCTTCCTGCTGCGGGAGGTGTTCGCCTTCGGGTTCGACGAGGTCGCCGAGGCGGTGGGGAGGTCGGAGGCGGCGTGCCGGCAGCTCCTGGTGCGGGCGCGGCGGCACATGGAGGCGGGGCGGCCCCGGTTCGCGGCGGACCGGCGGGAGCGGCAGGAACTGGCGACGCGGTTCTTCGACGCGCTCAAGGACGGCGACGTGGGCGGGCTGCGGGAACTGCTGGCCGCCGATGTGCAGCTCGTCGGGGACGGTGGGGGCAAGGCCCCGCAGCTCGCCAAGGCCGTGGTGGGGGCGGAGAAGGTGGCCCGGCTGCTCGGCTCGGTCTTCCCCTCGATGCTTCGGATCGATGTGTCCCTCGAGCCGCTCGAGATCAACGGTCAGCCCGGCGCGGTCGTCCGCGACTGGGACGGCAAGGTCCTGCACACCCTGGTGCTCGACGTGCTCGACGGGCGGATCCAGACCATCCGCTCGGTCATCAACCCCGACAAGCTCGGCCACCTCGGACCGGTCGCCGACGCCTGGGCCGTCGACCGCGAGGTGAAGCGGGCCCGTCGGCAGCCGTAGCCGGTCGCGCCCCAGCGGCTGTCCGACGGGTCGGCGCCTAGGCGTCGTGGAACACCAGCCCCAGCGACCGCCGCAACCCCGAACGGACCGTGCTGACGCCGTGCCGCACCGGCGCCGCCGACCAGCCGCGGCTGGAGCGGACCGGGCGGTCGCGGGTGGTGAAGACGAGGCCGTGCCCCTGCGGCAACGCCGTGACCGTGCCCCGTGATTGAGCCCGTGGCCGCTGCTCGACCAGCAGGAACTCGCCGCCGGTGTAGTCGGTGCCGTGGACGTCCAGGCCGATGACGACCTGGAGCGGGAAGACGAGGTCGCCGAACAGGTCGCGGTGCAGGGCGTTCCAGTCGCCGCTCTCGTACCGCAGCAGGATCTGCGACGACTTGGACTGGCCGGCCTCGTGGCACTGGTCGATCCACGCGTCCAGCGTGTCCGGCCAGGGCGCGGGACGGCCGAGGCGGGCGGCCCAGTCGCGGGCGACGGGCAGCAGCTTCGGGTAGAGGGCGGCCCGCAACTCGGCGACGGGGCACGGCAGTTCGTGGCCGAAGTACCGGTACTCGCCGGAGCCGAAGCGGTGCCGGGCCATGTCGACGGTCGACCGGAAGCGGGCGGTGTCGTCGTAGAGGGCGGCGATCTCGTGGCACTCGGCGGGGTCGAGCAGCGGGGGAGTGAGGGCGCACCCGTGGTCGTCGAGTTCGGCGGCGAGCGCTGTCCAGTCCGCGGCGGCGACCCTGGCGGCGGGGCCGGGTGCGGTGCGCGTCGTGCCCCCGGCCCCACGCGGGCTCACGCCGCCTCCAGGTCCAGCAGCCGCTGCTTCCGCTCCAGGCCGCCCGCGTAGCCGGTGAGCGAGCCGTCCGCGCCGATGACGCGGTGGCAGGGGCGTACGACGAGGACGGGGTTGCGGCCGATGGCCGTGCCCAGGGCGCGGACGGCCGCGCGGGACAGGCCGAGCTCCGCCGCGAGCTTTCCGTACGTCGTCGTGGTGCCGTAGGGCACGGAGTCCAGGGCGTGCCACACCTTCCGCTGGAACTCGGTGCCCGACCCGGCGGCGTACTCGATGTCGAAGTCCGTCAGCGTCCCCGCGAAGTACGCGCGGAGCTGGCCGGTGATCGCCGTGAACGCCTCGTCGTCGCGCACCCAGCCGCCCTGGACGGCCGCGCCGCCCTTCTGGCCCGGCATCGACAGCGAGGCGAGTGCCGTCCCGCCGGTGGCCGTGTCCGACGCCTCGCCCACGAGCAGCAGCTCGCCCAGCGGGCTGTCGAACGTCGTGTAGACGGTCATCGCGCCTTTCCCCTCTGCTTGTCCTGGTACATCTGTCCTGGTCCGGGGCGTGGTGCCCGGTGGTGACAGTGACCAGTCTGGGGCGCGTGCGCGCGGACGGCTGGCGGATTTCGGACGCGGCGCTCCTGCGGCTCAGGCGGTGAGCTGCTCGACCACCAGGACCACCCCGATCACGATCATCGCGGCCCCCGAGACCCGCGTGACGGCGCGTGCGGCGGCCGGGCGGGCCCGCAGGACGGTACGGGCGAGGATGCCCACGCACAAGTAGATGGCGCCGCAGCTCAGGATGTGGACCAGGCCCAGGGTGCTGATCTGCAGGGCCAGCGGCCAGCCGGTGCCGGGCTGGGTGAACTGGGGGAGCAGGGCGAGGAAGAGCAGCAGCGCCTTCGGGTTGAGGCCGCTGATCCCTGCGCCCTGGAGGATCCGGGACCGCCGGGCCGCGGGCGCGTCCGCCGAGGCCCCCGCCGCCGACTGCTCCGCCGCCCCGGGAGTGCTCGGCCGCGCCAGCGTCGTCGCACCCAGCCAGATCAGATACATCGCGCCCAGGAGCGTCAGCGAGGCGAGCACGGCCGGATGGTCGGCGACCACGGCCGCGACGCCCGCCGCGACCACGGCGGTGAGGCCCACGTACCCGAGCAGCAGCCCCCCGACGGCCGGCCCCACCGAGCGGTCCCGCAGCCCCGCCGATATCGCGTACGCCCAGTCCGCCCCCGGAACCAGGATGAGCAGGACGGACACCGCCCAGAAGGCGGTGATGGAGCTGACGGCCATGGATGTTTCTCCCTCCCTGAGTGGTGGCATGTGGGAGGTTAGTTCCGATGGGCCCAAAGGTGTTCCTGAGGTTTGCCTGGTCAGGGCGTGTTCGTGGAAGAATCTTCCGCATGGACAGAGTCGACCGGCAGATCCTTGCCGAGCTGCAGAACGACGGCCGTCTGACGGTCACCGAACTGGCCGCGCGGGTGCGCCTGAGCCTCTCCCCGTGCCACCGCAGACTCCGCGAACTCGAGCGCCGCGGGGCGGTGCGCGGCTACCGGGCGGTGGTGGACCCCGAGGCCGTCGGCCTGACCTTCGAGTCCCTCGTCTTCGTCACCATGCGCCAGGAGGACCGGGACACGGTCGCCGCCTTCGAGGCGGCGGTCGCCGACATCCCCAACGTCGTCCAGGCACAGCGCCTCTTCGGGGACCCCGACTATCTGCTGCGGATCGTCAGCAAGGACCTGCGCGCCTTCCAGCGGCTGTACGACGAGGAGCTGGCGACGCTGCCGGGCGTGCAGCGGCTCAGCTCGACGCTCGTGATGAAGCACGTGGTGCGGGAGCGGTCGCTGCCGCTGTGAGGGCCGATCCCGGAGGCGGCGGCCTTCTGGGCCGGTGTGACGTGTGTCCCGCTCTTTGTGCAACTAGTTGCATAACGGCTGGGGCTGCCCTACAACTGTGGTGACGACGACACCGACACGCCGCAGCCCGGCGTACGTGGACGAAAGAGGGCCGCCCCGATGAGCTCCATGAGCCGCTACCCGCACCTGCTCAGGCCGCTCGACCTGGGCTTCACGACGCTCCCCAACCGGGTCCTGATGGGCTCTATGCACGTGGGCCTGGAGGAGGCGCCCAACGGCTTCGAGCGGATGGCCGAGTTCTACGCGACGCGGGCGCGCGGCGGCGTCGGCCTCATCGTCACCGGCGGCATCGCGCCCAACGAGGCGGGCCGCCCCTGGGACGGCGGCGCCAAGCTGACCACCGAGGCCGAGGCCGAGAAGCACGCGGGGGTCACCGCGGCCGTGCACCGCGAGGGCGGCAGGATCGCGATGCAGATCCTGCACTTCGGGCGGTACGCCTACCACGAGGGGCTGGTCGCGCCGAGCGCGGTGCAGGCGCCGATCAGCCCGTTCCCGCCGCGCGCCCTGGAGGACGACGAGGTCGAGCAGACCGTCGAGGACTTCGTGCGCGCGGCCGAACTGGCCAGGCTCGCGGGCTACGACGGCGTCGAAGTCATGGGCTCCGAGGGCTACTTGATCAACGAGTTCATCGCGGCGCCGACCAATCGCCGGACCGATCGCTGGGGTGGCGCGTACGAGAACCGCATCCGGTTCCCCGTCGAGATCGTCCGGCGCACGCGCGAACGCCTCGGGCCGGACTTCATCATCATCTACCGCCTGTCGATGCTCGACCTGGTGCCCGGGGGCTCCACGCTCGCCGAGGTCGTCCAGCTCGCCAAGGAGATCGAGGCCGCGGGCGCCACGATCATCAACACCGGCATCGGCTGGCACGAGGCACGCATCCCGACCATCGCCACATCGGTGCCGCGCGGCGCGTACACCTTCGTGACGAAGAAGGTCATGGGCGAGGTGTCAGTGCCGCTGGTCACGACCAACCGCATCAACACCCCCGAACTGGCCGAGCAGTTGCTCGCCGACGGCGCCGCCGACATGGTCTCGCTCGCGCGCCCGCTGCTCGCCGACCCCGACTTCGTCGCCAAGGCGCGGGCCGAGCGGTCCGAGGCCATCAACACCTGCATCGGCTGCAACCAGGCGTGCCTCGACCACACCTTCAGCCTGCAGATCACCTCCTGCCTGGTGAACCCGCGCGCCTGCCACGAGACGGAGCTGGTGCTCGCCCCGACCCGCCGCAAGAAGCGCATCGCCGTCGTCGGCGCGGGCCCGGCCGGTCTCGCCCTCGCCGTGTCGGCCGCCGAACGCGGCCACGACGTGACGCTGTACGACGCCGCGCCCGAGATCGGCGGCCAGCTCAACATCGCCCGCAAGGTCCCCGGCAAGGAGGAGTTCGACGAGACGCTGCGCTACTTCCGTACGCAGCTCGAACTGCGCGGCGTGGACGTACGGTTGAACACCTGGGCGACCGCGGAGCACCTCGCCGCCGCCGGGTACGACGAGGTGGTCGTCGCCACCGGCGTCACGCCCCGCACCCCCGAGATCCCCGGCGTCGACCACCCGAGCGTCGTGACCTACCTGGACGTCCTGCGCGACGGGGCGCCCGTCGGCGAGCGCGTCGCGATCGTCGGCGCGGGCGGCATCGGCTTCGACGTCGCCGAGTATCTGACCGACAGCGGCGACAAGGCGAGCCTGGACCCCGCGACCTACTTCAAGCAGTGGGGCGTCGACATGGACTACCGCGACCGCGGCGGCCTGACCGAGCCCGTGCGCCCGGCCCCGCCGCGCACCGTCCACCTCCTGCAGCGCAAGACGTCCAAGGTCGGCCAGGGCCTCGGCAAGACGACCGGCTGGATCCACCGCGCCGAACTGCGCCACCGCGGCGTCACCATGGTCAAGGGCGCGGCCTACGACCGGATCGACGACGAGGGCCTGCACATCACCGTCGGCGACGAGAAGCGCACCATCCCCGTCGACACGGTCGTCCTCTGCACCGGCCAGGAACCCCGGCGCGGCCTCTACGAGGAGCTGATCGCCGCCGGAGTCGAGGCGCACCTCATCGGCGGCGCCGACGTGGCCGCCGAGCTGGACGCCAAGCGCGCCATCAAGCAGGGCACGGAGCTGGCCGCGGCGCTGTGACGACCCCGCCCGCGCGCGGCGCCCGTCCGGCGTCCTCAGGATGCCGTCGTCCCTAGGATGCCGTCATGTCACTCCCGCACGCGATCCTCACCGCCCTGCTAGAGAAGCCGTCCTCGGGTCTGGAGCTGACGCGCCGGTTCGACCGGTCGATCGGCTACTTCTGGTCGGCCACGCACCAGCAGATCTACCGCGAGCTGGGAAAACTGGAGCGCGACGGGCTCATCCGCGCACTGCCCGCCGCGCAGGCCACCCGCGGGCAGAAGAAGGACTACGAGGTACTGCCCGCGGGCCGCACCGAACTGGCCCGCTGGACGGCCGCGAGCCAGGACCCGAAACCGCTGCGCGACACCCTGCTGCTGCGCCTGCGGGCCGCGGCCGTCGTCGGCACGGACGGCATCGAGGCCGAGCTGCGCCGCCATCTCGCCCTGCACCAGCGGCAGTTGGCGGAGTACGAGGAGATCGAGCGCCGGGACTTCCCGCCGGGCCGGGACGCGATCGAGGACCGCCTGCGCCATGTGGTGCTGCGGGCCGGGATCGACCTGGAGACGTTCTGGACGCAGTGGCTCACCCGGACGCTGGAGGAACTGGCCGATGCCGATTCCTAGAGCCGTTCCCAGCCGCCGTCGAGGGTGGCCGCCGTCGGATCCCAGTCCTCGGGGAGCGGCGCCGGAGGCACGAGCTGGGCGGGCAGCGGCACGAACGCGCCCACGGCCGCTGACTGCGTGATCGCGGTCATCGTCTGGAGGACATGGAAGGCCAGGGCGCCCGAGGCCCGGTGGGTGCTCAGCCCGCCGGTGAGGGCGGCCTCGTCCTGCGCGCGGATGGTGCGGGCCATGTCGAGGACACCGAGGCCGCGGCCGTCCGTGCGGCCGCGCACGGGCAGGTCGTGCCACTCGTCGCTGCCGTTGGCGCGCAGCCGCAGCGGGCCGCGGAAGGTGTTCGGGTCCGGCACGGCCAGCGTGCCCTCCGTACCGATGACCTCGAAGCGGATGCGGGGATGCGAACTGTCGAAGCTGAACGTCGAGTTGGCGCTCGCCCCCGACGCGAACTCGAGCAGCGCGGAGACATGCGTCGGCACGTCCACCGGGAACGACTGCCCGGCCTTCGGTCCTGAGCCCACCGTGCGGTGCTCCCGGGCCCGCGCGGCCGTCGCCGCCACCCGCGCCACGCTGCCGAACAACGCCACCAGCGCCGTCAGATAGTAGGGCCCGAGGTCGAACAGCGGCCCCGCGCCCGGCTGGTAGAAGAACGCCGGGTCCGGATGCCAGGACTCGGGGCCGAGGCTCTGCACCGCCGTCGTCGCCGCGACGGGCCTGCCGATGCGGCCCGCGCGGACGGCCCGGATCGCCGACTGCAGGCCCGCGCCCAGGAACGTGTCCGGTGCGCCGCCGAGCAGCAGCCCCCGCTCGGACGCCTCGGCGACGAGTTTCTCCGCCTCGTTCGGTGTCGGCGTGAGCGGCTTCTCGCCGTACACGTGCTTGCCCGCCCGCAGTGCGGCGGCCGCGACCCGCGCGTGGGCCGCGGGCACGGTCAGATTGACGACCAGCTCCACGTCCGGCTCGTCGAGGACGGCGGGTACGTCGCCGGCGAGCGGTATGCCGTGGGTGCGGGCCGCCGCGGCCGCCCGCTCCGGGGCGATGTCGGCGACGGCCACGAGCCGGATGTCGGGGAAGGTGCCCAGCGTCCGCAGGTACTCGGCGCTGATGACGCCCGCGCCGATGACGGCGACGCCCACCGGGCCCGCGGTCACGCCGCCTCCAGGGCGCTGACGTAGGTACGGCTGGCCGCGAGCTCGCCGAGCAGGTCGCCCGCGCACGCGTCGAACTCGACCACGCGCCAGGCGGCGGGCGCCGCAGCGAGCACCTCCGGGACCGGCATGGTGCCGCCGCCGACCGCCACGTTCGGATCGTCCTTCGTGCCCGGCCCGTCCTTCAGGTGCACGGCCTCCACGCGGCTGCCGAGCCGGTCGAGCAGCGCGGGCACGTCGGCGCCGCCGACGGCCGCCCAGTACGTGTCGACCTCCAGGAACACCGCGGGGTCCAGGAGTTCCGCCAGCACCTCTAGGGCGTGCCGGCCGCCGTGGCTCTCCAGGCGCGGCTCGATCTCCCACCAGTGGTTGTGGTAGCCGAGCCGGAGCCCGTGCCGATCGGCTTCCCCGGCAAGGGAGTTGAGGCGGTCGGCGACGCGGGCGAGGCCCTCGTACGTCGTGAAGTCCTCGTGCGGGAACCCGGCCGGGACGATCGCCAGCGAGGTGCCGAGCGCGGCGGCCGCGTCGAGGACCGGCCCCGGCGCCCCGGTGAGCACCTGCACGACATGCGCCCCGGAGACCGTGAGGCCGAGGTCGTCGGCGACGCGCCGCAGCCCCTCGGCGTCCGCGGTGACGTCGAACGCCTCCACCGCGCCGTACCCCATCTCCGCGAGCCGGCCCAGCGTCCCCGCGCGGTCGGCGGCGAGTTCGTCACGTACGGAGTAGAGCTGAACGCTGAGCGGTCGTGGCATGGGGGTCCCTCCCCGTCGGCTGGGAGGACCGTAGGACGGGACGCGGAGGGGGACAAGAGGGCGGAGCCCTCATGAGAAGTGCGAAGGCCCGCGCCCGGACCCGGTGGATGTGCCGGGGCCGGACACGGGCCGGTGGAGAGGCCGGGTCAGAACCGGCCGCGGACGCGGAGGGTGCGACGGCGCACGAACCACGTGCCGCCGGCCACGGCCACGGCCACCAGGGCCCCGCCCGCGACCAGCGTGGTCGTGCCGTAGTCCTCGACCGCGCCGCCGAAGCCACCGCGCACACCGCGCGCGGGTGCCGTCGTCGACGAGGCCGTCGGCGTCGCGCCGCCGACCGTGACGGTCTGCGAGCCCGCCGCCGAACCGTCCGTGCAGATCACCGCCACCGTGTGGGTGCCGGGACTGACGTTCTGCCAGGAGGCGGTGGTGCCGGTGAGCTGCACCTGCCGCCCCGAGGCGAAGCTGGCGTTGCCGCCGCTCATCAGCGACCCCTTGCCCCCGCTGGGGCACGCGGTCGTGGTGACGGTCACGGTCGAGCCACTGGCGGTCACGGTGATCCCCGATGCCGCGACCGCCGACGGGGCGGCCAGTGCCAGCGGAAGCGCGACGGCGGCGACGGCCAGTCCGGAGCGGAGAGATATCTGAGTAGTACGCATGCGTCTGCCCTCCGGTGGCACGGGAGGCGGTACATCCCATGCGCCGCCGGAATTGGGAAACGCCCGTGCTACCTGACGACGAGCCAACGTGGCCTCCGCCCGCACCGCATGCGGACTGCCCCCGGCCAGGTGACGGAGTCCATCGTCCGGCCGAGCGTCACCAGGACGGAGCCGCCCGCAGCAGCCGGTCCCGTACGAGGAGGACGTGCGGATTGGCCGGCGGGCCGGGCCGCTGCGCGAGATAGCCCGTGTTGATCGGTGGATCCTCGGGCAGCAGCAGCGGCACCAGCGCCCCCGAGGCCAGCTCGTCCAGGCACAGATAGCGCGGCAGCACACTGATGCCCGCCCCGGCCACGACGGCCGAAAGGACACCCCGCAGATCGGGCACCGTCATCGCGGGCTGCTCGGTGAGGCGCTCGCCGAAGACGTGCCACCAGTACCGGCGGGCGATCGGCAGATCGTCGGCGTACGCGATCAGCGGCACCCCGCGCAGCGCGGCGGCCCCCTCGGCCGCGACCCGGGCGGGCCCGATCCGCTCCGCCCACCCCGGCGACGCCACGAGCACGAACTCCTCGTCCGCCAGCGGCACCGCGCTCAGGGTGCGCCCGCGCAGCCGCATCGTGGAGATCACCAGGTCGAAGCGGCCGCCGCGCAGCCCGTCGAGGAGGTCGTCGGTGAGGCCCATGGTGACCCGCAGGCGCACCCCCCGGTCGGTGAGCGGCGCGAGCGCGGGCAGCACCCGGGTGCACAGCAGCTCGGCCGGGCCCGCCAGATGGACCGGATCCGGGCGCTTCTCCGCGGCGAGCGGGCCCCGGTCTGCGACCGCGGCGAGCGCGTCCAGCGGGGCCGCCACCTGCGTCGCGAGATCGTCGGCGACGGACGTCGGGACGGCACCGCGCGGCCGCCGCTCGAACAGCTCCCGGCCCAGTTGCCGCTCCAGGGAGCGCATCTGCGTTGTCACCGTCGGCTGGGACAGGCCGAGCAGCCGCGCCGCCCCGGTGAACGAACCGGACCGGTGCACGGCGAGGAACGTCCGCAGCAGGGACAGGTCCAGCGGGGTGGGCGGGGTCGGCCGCGCCGAGCTCGTGCCATTGGAATCCCTATGGGGCATGCCGGGCATCCTATTGGATCTCTATGGCCGGGACGCCTACCGTCGAGCTGACACCTTGCGTACGAAACGTCAGGACGTACGAAGCGTCCGGGCGCACACAAGGGAAGCGAAGGAGAAGGACATGGCGAAGATCCTGATGGTGGTGACCGGCTCCGCGGTGTGGACGCTGGCGGACGGCACCGCGCACCCGAGCGGCTACTGGGCCGAGGAGGTCGCGGCCCCGTACCAGGCGTTCGCCGCCGCCGGTCACGACGTGGTGGTCGCGACTCCCGGCGGTGTCGTGCCGACGATGGACCCCGCGAGCCTCGCCCCCGAGCTGAACGGCGGCCAGGAGAACGCCGACGCGATCGCCGCGGCCCTGGACGGCATCACCGCCCTGCGGGACCCGCTCGCGCTGGAGGACGTGCGGCTCGACGACTACGCGGCCGTGTTCTACCCGGGCGGCCACGGCCCGATGGAGGACCTCGCGGTGAACGCCGCGTCCGGCGACCTGCTGGTCTCGGCGCTCGCGTCCGGCAAGCCGCTCGGCATCGTCTGCCACGGGCCCGCCGCGCTGCTCGCCACCGCGCGGGACGGGGGCGACTCGCCCTTCGCGGGCCGCCGCGTGACCGCGTTCACCAACGCGGAGGAGACCCAGTCGGGCTTCGCCGACCGCGCGCCGTGGCTGCTCCAGGACCGCCTTGTCGCGCTCGGCGTCGACTTCCAGGAGGGCGAGCCGTGGGCCCCGTTCGTCGTCACCGACGGCAACCTCCACACCGGCCAGAACCCGGCGTCGGCGGCCCCGCTCGCCGCGGAGATGGTCAAGGCGGTGGGCTGAGCCATGGCCCCGGACCGGCTCACCGCCGTCCTCGACGCGACGTACACCTGCCTGAGCAGGTACGGCGTGCGGCGCACCACGATGGACGACATCGCGGGCGAGATGGGGGTGTCCCGGTCGGCGGTCTACCAGTACGTACGCGGCAAGGACGACGCGGTCCGGCGGCTCACCCGGCGCCTGCACGACCGTGCCCTTGAGCGGGCCGCCGCTGCCGCCGCCTCGGACGCGCCGCCCGCCGAGCGGATCCACGGCATCCTCGCCGCCAAGCTCGACCTGGTCCTCGGCCTCGTGGGCGGTTCGCCGCACACCGCCGAACTCCTCGACACGAAGGCGCGGTTGTCCGGTGACATCTGTGACGCGTTCACCGGGCGGATCCGGGAGCTGCTGACGGAGCAGTTCGCGGCCGTGAGGGCCGATGGCCCCGCCCGCCTGAGCCCTGCCGAAGCCGCCGACGTCTGCGTCGCTCTCGTCGTCGGCCTCGAAACCCACCCCGACGCGGCGCGACTGCTGCGCCCCGCCACCGACGCCCTGCTCACCGGGCTGCTGCCCGCACCCGACCCGCATCCCTCCCGCACGTGCATCACGCTCCCATCCGAGCGACACTCTTGAGGACCTCATGAACGACAGCGCCACCCCCACCGGCACGAACACCGCCCCCGAAGACCCCGCCGCCCTCGTGGCCCGTCTCCGCGCCACCTTCCGCACCGGCCGCACCCGCCCCCTGGCCTGGCGCGAGCGGCAGCTCACCCGGCTGCGCGAGATGCTCACCGAGCACCGCGAGGACATCGCGGACGCCCTCCACGCGGACCTGGGCAAGCCGCGCGCCGAGGCATACCGCGCCGAGGTCGACTTCACCGTCAAGGAGATCGACCACACCCTCGACCACCTCGAAGAGTGGCTGAGCCCGCAGCCCGTGGACGTCAGCGGCGTCTTCGGGGAGCACGCCAGCGCGGGCACGCAGTACGACCCGCTCGGCGTCGTCCTGGTCATCGCGCCGTGGAACTATCCCGCGCAGCTCCTCCTCGTGCCGGTCGCCGGAGCGCTCGCCGCGGGCAACGCGGTGGTCGTCAAGCCCAGCGAACTGGCGCCCGCCACCTCCGAGTTGATCGCCCGGCTGCTGCCCCGCTTCCTGGACACGGACGCCGTGGCGGTCGTCGAGGGCGGTGTGCCCGAGACCACGGCGCTGCTCGCCCAGCGTTTCGACCACATCTTCTACACCGGCAACGGCGCCGTGGGCCGCATCGTGATGCGTGCCGCCGCCGAGCACCTGACACCGGTCACCCTCGAACTCGGCGGCAAGTCACCGGCGTTCGTGGACGCGGGCGTCGACACCACGGAGGTCGCCCGCCGCCTGGCCCGCGCCAAGTTCGCCAACGCCGGCCAGACCTGCGTCGCGCCCGACTACGTCCTCACCGACCCCGCCACCGCCCGCGCCCTGGAGTCCGCGCTCACGGAGGCGATCGAGGCACAGTACGGGGCGGACCCGGCAGCGTCGGACGCGTACGGACGCATCGTCAACGAGCGGCACTTCGACCGGCTTTCGGGGCTGCTCGGCTCGGGTCGCGTGGTGACGGGCGGTCAGACCGATCGTGCCTCGAAGTACATCGCCCCGACCGTGCTCGCCGGGGTGAAGCCCGACGAGCCGGTCATGCGGGAGGAGATCTTCGGTCCCGTCCTGCCGATCGTCGAGGTCGAGGGCCTCGACGAGGCGATCGAGTTCATCAACGAGCGGGACAAGCCGCTCGCCCTGTACGCCTTCACCGGCGCGGACCGCACCCGTGAGCGGCTGGCCGCGGAGACCTCGTCGGGCGGGCTCGGCTTCGGCCTGCCGATGGCCCATCTCTCCGTCCCCGAGCTGCCGTTCGGCGGCGTCGGCGAGAGCGGCCTCGGCGCCTATCACGGCCCGCACTCCATCGCGACGTTCAGCCACCGCAAGGCGCGCCTGGACGTGCCGCTGCCCGCCTGATCCAGGGGCCCCGGACGGCCTGGTGTCACCTCTCCTCGGGGAGCGGCGGCACCAGGCCGTCGGCCACCAGGCCCGCGTACACGGCCTGGCCGAGCGCCTGCACCGCTGACTGCGGGCGCACCATCACCGTGAACTCCTTGATCCGGCCGTCCTCGTCGAAGTGCAGCAGGTCGATGCCGTGGATCTCCCTACCGGCCACGGTCGTGCGGAACAGCAGCACGACCGACGCCGCCTCGCTCCCGTCGGCGCTGGTCTGCGCTGTGCCGTCGTACGACCCGACGTACCGGAAGTTCTCGAAGGTGCGAGCCAGTACCCCGAAGAGGCCGAGCACCATCTCGCGGCCTTCGAAGGGCTGGAACTTCACCGGGCTGTAGAAGCGGATGTCCGGCGTGAACAGCTCCTCAAGGGCGGCGGTTTCGCCCTTCTCGAGGGCGTCGCGGAGACGGTTCGCGTACTCGGCGGCGGGTGCCGGCGTCATGGGTGACCTCCTAGTCAAGAATATGACTACTCAATTCCTTGACTATGATGAGGGCGTCGGCCGATGAAGGGAAGAGGGGAAGACCATGGCCCTGCGGCACGCGGTGCTCGCGGCACTGCTCGACGGCGAGTTCAGCGGCTATCAGCTCGCCAAGGGCTTCGACATCGGCGTGGCCAACTTCTGGCACGCGCTGCCGCAGCAGCTGTACGCCGAGCTGGCGCGGCTCGAGGGCGAGGGGCTGCTCTCCGGGCGCGAGATCGTGCAGGAAGGGCGACCCAACAAGCGGGTGTTCCAGGTCACGGAGGACGGCTTCGCCGAACTGGAGCGGTTCGCCGCGGCGTCCGCCAAGCCGTCCTTCATCCGGGACGACCTGCTGGTCAAGGTGCAGGCGGTCGACGACGTGGACGCCGCGCCCGTGATCGCCCAGCTGCGTGAGCGCGCCGCGGTCGCCGAGGCGAAGGCCGAGGTCCTCGGCAAGCTGCTGCGGCGGCTGCGCGGCGAGCTGGACGAGGACGAGTTCCTGCGCACGGGCCGCCGGATCGGCCCCTATCTGACCTGTCGGCGTGGCCTCGCCTTCGAGCGCGAGACGCGTGAGTGGTGCCTGTGGGCGGCGGAGTCGCTGGTGCGGAGGGAAGACGTGGAATGCGCGGGTCCCACGTGATGTTCGAGCAGACATGACGACCGATCAGCGCACCATCACCAACCCGCCCACCCTCCACGACCCGACCCCGTTCGGGTACAGCCACGCCGTCTCGGCGCCCGGCGAACTCGTCTTCATCGGCGGCCAGTACGCCTCCGACGCCACCGGCGCCGTGGTGCCCGGCGACTTCGCCGCCCAAGTGGACCTGGCCCTGGACCGGTTGGGTTCGGCGCTGGAGGCGGTCGGCCTCGGATACGAGCACGTGGTGCGACTCGGGACCTTCATCGTCGACCACGACCTGGACAAACTGGAGGCCCTCGGCAAGGCGCTGCCCGCCCGCTTCGGCGACCGCCTGCCCGCCCAGACACTGAGCGGCGTGGCCTCGCTCGCGCTGCCGGGGATGCTGTTCGAGGTGGACGCGGTGGCGGTGCGCCCGTAGCGTCCGGGCTCCGCGCGCGTCAGGGGGTGGTGACCGTCCGTTCGGGGGAGTACCCGCCCCAAGTGCCGTCGGGCAGCTTGGCGCGGAGCTTCACGCGGTGCGTCTCGCCGGACTTCCGGCCGACGTAGAAGCTGTGCTTCGCCTTGCCCTGGGGAGCCGCGCCGCCGAACACCAGCGAGGTCGCGCTCCTGCCGTCCAGGTGGATCTGATACTCCGTCACCGCGCCGCCGGTGTGCGGCGGTTGCCAGGTGAGGTCGATGTAGTACGCCCCGTCGCCGCCCCGGTGCGTACGCGCCCGGAAGTCCGCGGGGGCCGTGGCGCGCCCGCTGTCCTTCCCCGCCGCGGTGGTGACGCGCACGGCGGGGCTCGCCGCCGAGAAGTTGTCGGCTGCGTCGCGCGCCTTCACGGTGAACGTGTACGTGGTCCCCGGTCGCAGGCCCGTGATCAGTGTGTCCGTGGTGCCCCCGCCGACGCTGTGGATCTTCGACGTGCCCTGGTAGATCTCGTACGACGCCACGCTGCGGTTGTCCTTCGACCCGCCCCACGCCAGCGTCGCCGCGCGCCCGCCCTCGGCCTCGCCCCGCAGGGTGCGCGGGCGGGACGGGGCCGCGCGGTCGGCCTTCGCCGCTGCGGGCGTGGTGACCGTCAGCTTCTTGCTGTCCGGGCTGAGGCCGCCGTCGGCGTCGCGGGCCCGGACGGAGAAGGTGTACGTGGCCGCGGGCTTGAGGCCGGTGATGTCGACCATGTGCTGGTCGGCCGGGACGTCCTTGACCTTGGCGGCGTCGCGGTAGATCTCGTAGCCCTCGATGTCCGAGCCGTCGGTGGTGCTGTTCCACATGACGTGCACGGTCGTGGCGCTGCCCGCCTGGACGGTGAGGCCGCGCGGCGCGGAGGGCGGCCGCGTGCCCTCGCCGTCGCCACCGCCCCAGGCGCAGGAACTCAGCACGCAGGCGGCCGCGGTGAGGGTGAGGGCGCGTCCGGCGGTGGTGCGGGGGAGCGGCTGGCGGGGCAGGTGGGGGGTCCGTCGCACGGTCGTGCCTTCCACTCGACGCGAATGGTCCGGACCAATTTGACAGGGGTGACGGGGGCACATCAAGAGGGCAGTTGGAAGCGACGTGGGACGGGCGGCTGGGCTCGCGGGTACTCGTGGCACCCCGCAAGCCCGGCCGCCCGCTGCCGGCTAGACCTTGCGGTAGTCGTACGCCTCCCGCGCCGCCGCCTCCACCGCCGCGATGTCGGCGCCCGCCGACGCCGTCACGACCGCCGCGACCGCGCCCTCCACGAACGGCGCGTCCACGAGGCGGGCGCCGTCCGGGAGTTCGTCGCCCTCGGCGATCAGGGCCTTGACCGTGAGCACGGCACTGCCCAGGTCGACGAGGATCGCGACGCCCGCGCCCCGGTCGACCCGTTCCGCGGCGGCGGCGATCAGCTCGGAGCTGGTGCCGAGGCCGCCGTCCTCGGTGCCGCCCGCGGCGGCCACGGGAGCGGTCGCGCCGCCGGCGAGGCCCGAGGCGAGCGCGGCCACGGACTCGGCGACGGGCCCGCTGTGCGAGACGAGCACGACGCCCACGAGCTTGCTGTCGTCACTCATGTGCCGCCTCCTCGGCCGTCTCGGCCAGCGCCTCGAACAGCAGGGCCGACGAGGTGGCCCCCGGGTCCTGGTGGCCGATGCTGCGTTCGCCCAGATAGCTCGCCCTGCCCTTGCGGGCCTGCAGCGGCGTGGTCGCGAGCGCCCCCTCGTGGGCGGCGGCGCGGGCGGCCGCGAAGGACGTGGGGAGCGCGTCGATCGCGGGGACGAGGGCGTCCAGCATCGTCTTGTCGCCGGGCGCGGCGCCACCGAGCGCCGCCACGGCGTCGACGCCGGTGCGCAGCGCGTCGGCGAACTCGGCCTCGCTGACCTCGGCCGCGTCGCCGAGCGCCTTGCCGGTGCGGCGCAGCAGGGTGCCGTACAGCGGCCCTGACGCGCCGCCCACGGTGGAGATCAACTGCCGCCCCGCCTGGGTCAGGACGGCGCCCGGGGTGTCCGGGGCCTCCTTCTCCAGGCCGGAGACGACGGCGGTGAAGCCGCGCTGGAGATTGCTGCCGTGGTCGGCGTCGCCGATGGGCGAGTCCAACTCGGTGAGCCGCTCCGCCTCGCGGTCGACGGCCGCGGCGGCCGTGGTCAGCCAGCGGCGGAAGAAATCGGCGTCGAGCACTGAAACTCCTTGCGTTGTCGGTACGTCACAGGCCCCGAAGTGATCACATGCCCCAGCGCAGCCCCGCGGTGCGGACCGGCGCGTCCCACAGCCGCAGCAGCTCCTCGTCGACCCGGCACAGCGTCACGGAGGCGCCCGCCATGTCGAGGGAGGTCACGTAATTGCCGACGAGGGTGCGGGCCACGGGGACGCCGCGTTCGCCGAGCACGCGCTGGACCTCGGCGTTGAAGCCATACAGCTCCAACAGGGGCGTGGCGCCCATGCCGTTGACGAGGACGAGCACGGGGTCGTGCGGGTCCAGGTCCTGGAGGATGACGTCGACGGCGTAGTCGGCGATCTCCCGGGACGTCATCATGGCGCGCCGCTCACGCCCCGGTTCGCCGTGGATGCCGACGCCCAACTCCAGCTCACCGGCGGGCAGATCGAAGGTCGGAGAGCCCTTCGCGGGGGTGGAGCAGGCGCTCAGCGCGACTCCGAAGCTGCGCGCGTTCTCGTTCACCTGCCGGGCGATCGCCTCCACGCGCTCCAGCGGCATGCCCTCCTCGGCGGCCGCGCCCGCGAGCTTCTCCACGAAGAGCGTCGCGCCGGTGCCGCGCCGCCCGGCCGTGTAGAGGCTGTCGGTCACCGCCACGTCGTCGTTGACGAGGACCTTGGCGACCTGGATCCCCTCGTCCTCGGCCAACTCCGCGGCCATGTCGAAGTTCAGGACGTCGCCGGTGTAGTTCTTCACGACGAACAGCACGCCCGCGCCGCTGTCCACGGCCGCCGCGGCGCGCACCATCTGGTCGGGCACGGGGGAGGTGAACACCTCACCGGGACACGCCGCCGACAGCATCCCGGGCCCCACGAACCCGCCGTGCAACGGCTCGTGCCCGGACCCGCCGCCCGACACCAGCGCGACCTTCCCCGCGACGGGCGCGTCCGCCCGCGTGATCACCCGGTTCTCCACATCCACGGCCAGCTCCGGATGCGCGGCCGCCATCCCCCTGAGCGCGTCCGCGACCACGGTCTCCGCCACATTGATGAGCATCTTCACGGGTACCTCCTGGAGCTTGGCGACTCGTTCCCCGACCCATCTTGGCTGGTCATGCGGAACGTCGGCGGCAGTCCTGCTCCCGGAAGTATCGACCTTGCGGCTTCGAAGGTCACGTGTGGGGGGCACCGCGGAACGCACCGGCGGCTCGGCGGGCGGCGCGGAACGAGCCCGGGGCGGGAGCTCGGCGGAGGTGTCGACCGCATGGGTCGAATGGCTCAGCCGATGTGCCGCCGAGAGCGCGGGACGTGGACGCTGAGCTCATGAGCCCTGAGCAGTCGCGCCCTCTCAGCACGGAACTCCGGCTCGCCCTCGCCATGCGTGGCGGGGTGAGTCTCGCGGTGTGGATGGGCGGGTCGTGCTGCGAGGTCGCCGCGCTGCGGAAGAAGGACGGCGTCTACGGCGAGCTGCTGGAGCGATGCGGGTTCGAGGACGTCACCGTGGACGTCTTGGCCGGAACCAGCGCGGGCGGCCTCAACGGAGTGCTGTTCGCCTGCCATCTGCTCTACGGCATGCCGTTCGACGCGGGCGTGCGGAACGTGTGGCTGGAGCTGGGCGATCTGGAGTCACTGCTCCGCCCGACGCCCCGCCTCGGCCGGCTCCCGGATTCCTTGCTGCGCGGCGACGAGACCTTCTACGCACGCCTGCGCGACGAACTGAACGCCCTCATCGCCAAGGGAGAGCCTCCGGCCGAGCCGCCCGCCGCGCTGCGCCTGATCCTGACGGCGACGCGGCTCCAGCCCCGCCCCGACTGGGTACGGCCCACCCTGGGACAGTCCCTGCTGACGGGCCGGTCGCGCGCCTACTTCCGGTTCCGGCACCGCAGCGCGGCAGGCGCGGCCGCGCCTTCGCTCACGGATTTCCCCGCGGGCGGCGACGAGCGGGCGGAAGCCCTGAACCGGCTTGCCTACGCGGCCCGCGCCACGTCCTCCTTCCCCGGTGCGTTCGAACCGGCCCGTCCCGTGGTCGGCGTGCCACCGGCAGGGGCCACGGCTCCGCCCACGCCCCCGAACCTGTGGGGCGTCAGCAGCGAGACCGGCCACCCGGATCCCGCGGCCGACGGCACCGTGGAACTGGTCGACGGCGGACTTCTGGACAACATCCCGGTGGCCTGGGCGGTCCGGGCGATCGCAGGGTCCCCGGCGGACCGGGGCGTCGACCGGTGGTTGCTCTTCCTCCAGCCGGTACCGCCGTATCCGCCGGAACCGGTGGCCAAGGAGGGGCGCCAGGGGGTCACCCGTCTGTTGCGCCTGGCGGTGAGGTCGCTGGGGATCAAGACGGGGACCGAGTCCCTGCTGGACGACGTCGCCGAATTCCGTGCTGCGGAGGACGTCATGGAGCGGCACAGGGGGCTGGCCGGTGTGCTCCCGGCCAGGCCGGCGTGGTGCGAGGAGGCCGCCACGGCGCAGTGGCCGGCGTACGTCAGGAGGGCGGGCGACGCCGAGGCCCGTCGCGTGAGCCGGCTGCTGCAGGATCCCACCGAGGTCACCGGCCCGGACCCGTTGCCGCTGCCCCCGGGCCCCGGCCCGCTGGACGGCCTGGACGCGTGCCTCCCGGAGGGTTCGGCGCCGTTCGTCGCCGAACTGCGCAAGGCGGGAGAGCACTGGGTGCTGCCCGCCGAGGCGCCGTTCCAGGACCTTCCCCTCATCGGGCGATCGCCGCTGCCGTTGGCGCGGGCCGTGCGCCTGCTGCTGGACTGGCTGCGCGCCTTCGAGGCGGGGGCGTCGGAGTCCGCGGCGGGCCTCCCGCCCTCGCTGCCGGAGCTCAGGAAGAGGCTGTACGCGCATCGGCTCGCCATCGCCACCCTCGTCGCGGCCCGCGACCGGACGATCCTGCGCGAGTTCACCGCCGGACTCGCGGGCGGCACCCATGACCCCCTCGAACTCATGCGGCGGGCCGTCGTCCGGCTGGAGCTGGTCCTGCCCGCGCCGCGGCAGACGGACGGCGACTGGGAGATCTGGGCGGCCGACCTCGCGGCCGTGGCGACCACGGATCCCGGCGCTGCCTGCGCGGGATCGGCCGAGCGGGCGTCGGTGTCGTACCAGACCGTCTATACGAGTCTGTTCGCGAGCCTCGCCGCACTCGGCCGGGACATGGGCCTGGCGATGGCAGCCGGAGCGGGCACGGGCGACCACGTCCCCGTGCGGGGCTTCCAGGCCCTCCACGAGGCGGCCGCCGGCGCGAGCGGAGACATGGCCCGCGTCCTGGCCGCCGCGGAAGTGCTGCTGGGGCCCCTGCGTCCCGACCCGCTGGCCGAGCCGACGGGAATCAAGTTCCACACCGTCTCGGCCGCCAACACGAGTTGGGCCACCGAGTACACCCCGCCCGGGGAGGCCGCCCACGAAGCCGAGGAGCCCGCCCCCGGAGGAGCCGGGGAGTCCGCCCTCGGAGGAGCCGAGGAGCCCGCCCCCGGACGCAGGGAGACGTCCGCCCTCCAGAGCCTGGTCGAGGGCAAACTCAGCGGCAACCAGCTCAACAACTTCTCCGCGTTCCTCAGCGCACGCTGGCGTCTCAGCGACTGGACCTGGGGCCGTCTGGACGCGGCTGCCTCCCTGGTGCGGATCGTCGCCACCGACGAACGCCTCCGCGCCGAGTTCGGCGATCCCTGCGACGACAAGCTGATCGGCACAGTCGCCGCCCATCTCGCGCCGTCGCTCGACTGGCTGCCGGACCAGTTGTACGGGACCGCCCGCCCCCGTGACGCAACTCCCCAAGCCGCCCTGGAGGACCTCTGGAGGGACACGCCTCCCGGGCAGGAGCCGTGGGACCGGCTGCGGCACCTGCTCATCGAGCTGCGCCAGCGGGAGATCCTCAAGGAGGAGCTCCCGGTGATCGCCGCCCTGATCGAGCAGCCGGGACAGGGCAACCCGCCCGCCGTCCCGACCAGGACGCCGCCCGTCGACTTCGACACCGCGTTCAAGGAGTTCCGCCGCGTCGGAGCGGAGAGCGTGCCCGAACTGCTGCAGGCGCGCGACCCCCGGCGGGCGGCAGTCCGGCTGGGCCTGCTGGTCTGGCCGGCGCTGCAGCCCAGCGGCCATGGGTGGCAGGCGGCGGCGAGGCTGGGGCTCGGTCTGCTCAAGCCGCTCGTCTGGCTTCCGGTGGTCCTCGCGGTCTTCGCGCCGGCGCTCGCGGCGCTCGCGCTCTCACTGCTGTGGGTGGGCGTCGCGTTCAGCGCCGACCGGTGCTTCTCACCGCCCGGCCACATCATCCTCGCCGTCTTCTTCGTCCCGGCTCTGGCGCTGGGGTTCGGCATCTGGCTGCGCGGGACGCGCCCACCCCCTCGATGGCGCCGCGTGCGGGGATGGCTGGCCATGGGTCTGCTCTGCGTCACCGTCCTGGCGTCCATCGTGTGTGCGGTGTGCGACGCATCGCCCTCCCGCTGGACGGGCGGCGCCTCTGACCTGACGCGGCAGTTCATCGTGGGCGGGACCATGCTGGCCGCGGCCGGGGCCCTGCTGCGGGTCGTCTCGAACGGCCGCGGCCACTCGTCGGCCATGGCGGCCGTCGCCGTGGCGGCGGGTGTGGTCGCCTTCCTCCTGCAGACCCAGGCGGCGGGGAAGGGCGCGTGGTGGGCGGTCCTCGTCCTGTACGCCGTGCTGGTCATGGTGCAGGCCGCCCTCAACTGGCTCCGGCCCGGAGCGAGAGCGTGACGGTGCGGCCCGGAGCGAGAGCGTGACGCTCCGGCCCACCCCACCCGCGCGGCCTACCCCACCCGCTGCAACGCCTTCTCCTTTCGCTCGGCGACCCCCGACCCCGACTCGCGCCGCGCCATCCTGCGCAGCACCACCGGCGCGAGGGCCAGGCCGACGGCGGCCCAGACGCCCAGGACGGCCGCGGTCTCCAGGTGGCGCCAGGAGTCGGCGATCTCCACCGTCACGGCGTCCGCGGGCAGGAAGGCGGAGCGCATGCCGAGGCCGAGCCAGTAGATGGGGGTGGCCTGGGCGATCGTCTGGAGCCAGTCCGGGAGGGACGTGACGGGGTAGAAGATGCCAGAGATCGCGATCATGGCGAGGACCGGGAGCTGGATCAGACCCTGACCGCGCGCGCTCGGGAAGAGCGAGCCCAGGATCGCGCCGATGGGCAGCGTCGCCAGCATGCCCAGGGCCAGGACCCACGCCAGCGTCAGCCATGAGCCCGCGCTGCCCGCCGCCAGGCCGTCGATCAGGAGCATGCCGGGGATCAGCAGGATCGCGAGGTCGGCGACGAGCCCGCCCGCGACGGTGATCACCTTGCCGGTCACATAGCTCCGCATGCCGCCCGGTGTCGCCTTGGCCCGCAGCAGCGTGCCGTCCTCCCGCTCGGCCGTGAGCACTTGACTCATCGTCACCATGCCCATCGCGGCGTTCATGCCCAGGATGCTCGGCAGCGCCAGCGTGCCCAGCAGCAGCCCGCTCGACCCGAACTCCCGGTCCCGCATGAAGTACAGCGCCGTCAGCATCATCACCGGCCACAGCAGATGCGACACCAGGTCCGCGCCGTTGGTGAACGACTGCCGCAGCTCGATCACTCCCCGGCTCCAGCCGGCCCGCAGCGCCGTGCTCGTCGGGTTCGCCGCGGCCCTGGCGTTCATCGCGTTCATCGCGTTCATCGTGACGTCACCGCCGCCCGCGCGTCGCCCGCCCCGGCTGCCTCTCCGGGCCCGCCGGGTCCCCCGGATCCGTGCCGGTGCACCAGCGTCATGTACGTGTCCTCCAGCGAGGCCCTGCGGACCTCCAGTTCACCGATCGCCTCGCCGTGCTCCCGGAACAACTCCCGTACGAATCGCGTCGATTCGGCCGTCACGTGCGTGAAGCGCCGGCCGCCGCACGTCCACCGCACCTCGTCCGCCCCGGCCGTGCGCCGGGCCAGCTCGTCCGCCGTGCCGTCCGCGACGATCCGGCCGCCGGAGAGGATCATGATGCGGTCGGCGAGCTTCTCCGCCTCCGCGAGGTCGTGCGTCGTGAGCAGGATCGTGGTCCGGTGCTCGGCGGCGAGGCGGTTCACCAGGGCGTGGAACTCGTGGCGGGCCCGCGGGTCCAGGCCCGCCGTGGGCTCGTCGAGGAAGAGGAGTTCGGGGCGGCCCACGAGGCCGATCGCCACGTCCAGGCGGCGCCGCTGCCCGCCGGACAACGTCCTGATCTTGTCGCCCGCGAGCTCCGACAGGCCGACGGCGGCGAGGAGTT
Organism: Streptomyces aurantiacus JA 4570; assembly: GCF_000414115.1. Lineage (GTDB taxonomy): Bacteria > Actinomycetota > Actinomycetes > Streptomycetales > Streptomycetaceae > Streptomyces > Streptomyces aurantiacus_A. Next base: position 1,949 of record NZ_AOPZ01000220.1, on the reverse strand, counting down.
CATCGGTGTCCCACGGCCGCCGCACCGTGTCGGTGGCGTACGGAACGTAGTACGTACCGAAGTGCGCGAGCAGTTCCCGCACCCGCCACTTGCCGTGGTCCCGCCAGGACTGGAGGACGACCCCGACGCGGGCCCGCCATGCCTCGTCGGCGTGCGCGGGATCCGTGCCGAGGACGGAGACCCGGCCCGCGGAGCGCATCCGGAAGCCCTCCAGGATCTCGATCGTGGTCGTCTTGCCCGCGCCGTTGGGCCCGAGCAGGGCCACGACCTCGCCGTGCCGGGCGCGGAACGTCACCTCCCGCAGCACGTCGGTCGTGCCGTACCGCATGCGCAGCCCTTCGACGTCGAGCACGAAGCCGCCGTCATCGCTGGTGTTCGTTGTCATCAGTCCCTTGCCCTCGCTGTTCATCGGACGCGAAAGCTACGTTGCGTTCAGTGCGGAGGCAACGGGTTGAGGCGGTGAGCGCGAGTGTTTTGTCGGGCCAATTGCTCATCTATTGCAATGGTGTTGATGGTGAACGCAATACCTCGCCGTTCGACGTTGCAATGAGATGCTCGTGAACGCATACTGTCCGGGCCGTCGTCCGGAGGTCCCGGCGACGGGCCGGAGGCCGGCGGGGCAGAGGCCGGCGGGGCAGAGGGGAGCGCGGCGCGATGCCCGGAGGCAGGCTCACCCACGAGGACCGGCTGCGCGTCGCCGCCGGGCTCGCCGACGGACTCGGGTACGCGGAGATCGCCCGGCGGCTCGGCAGGCCGACCTCGACCGTCAGCAGGGAAGTGGCCCGCAACGGCGGCGCCCGCGGCTACCGCGCCGACCACGCCCACCACGCCACCGCCCGCCGCGCCCGCCGCGCCGCCTCGGCCCGGGACGACGGCGCGCCCGCCGAAGACGCGGGACACGGACGCGACCCGGGGGCGGTACGCGCCTTCGTGGACCAGTTCGCGGAGCTGATGGTGCACACGGGGCTGCCGCGCATGGCGGCCCGCGTGCTGGCGAGCCTCGTCGCCACCGACTCCGGCGCGCTGACCGCCGCCGAGCTGACGCGAAGGCTGCGGGTCAGCCCCGCCTCGGTCTCCAAGGCGGTCGGCTATCTGGACCGCCTGGAACTGCTGCGCCGCGAGCGCGACGCGTCCGGGCGGCGTGAGCGCTACGTCATCGACGACGACGTATGGCTGCGCACCTGGCTGACCAGCGCCCGTACGAACGCGATGATGGCCGACACCGCGCAGGCGGGTGCCGAGATCCTCGACCCGAACACGCCCGCGGGCGCCCGCCTCGACCATATGCGGCAGTTCTTCACGAGCCTCAGCGACGACATGGCCGGCGGCACCGCCGCCCCCGCCTTCGCCGACGCCCTGACCGCCCTCGCCGCGCTCGTCCATGCCGAAGTGCCAATGACAGCAGGGGAGTTGGCGTCCGCGCTGGGGTGGTCCGAGGACCGGGTCGCCACCGCGCTGTACGACGCCGAACAGCATCCCGACATCGCCGACCCGGTGGCCCTGCGCCGCGACGCGGCGGGAGCGTACGGCGTCGTCGCCAGGCCGGGGCGGCTCAGCGCCGCCCAGTGCGCGGCGCTGAGCCGCCCGCGGTAGTCGCACCGCACGTGTCAGGGGCCGGTCGGCCCCCTCGAAGGGCCGGTCTGCCTCTGCCTCGCGCGCGCGGAGCCTGTCACCTTCGGGGAGGGCCCGCCGGGGGACCGGGGGGTCCGTACGCAGGCGCGGGCACGACGCCGCGGACACGACGCCGAGGGGGCCGCATGCCGTGGACGGGACACTGATCGTCGGAGTGGACGGCTCGGGGGCCGCCCTGCGAGCGCTGGACTGGGCCGCCGACGAGGCCGTGCGCGGCGGGTTTCCGCTGCGGATCGTGCACGCGTCGGGATGGGAGTGGTACGAGGGGCACGAGCCGTCGTTCGGCATCAACCGCGACGTCGTGCGCGCCCAGGCCG
>NZ_AOPZ01000219.1 GCF_000414115.1 Streptomyces aurantiacus JA 4570 | reverse complement strand
CTGCACCAGGCCGGCATCGGCGTCCTCATGGACTGGGTGCCCGCGCACTTCCCGCGCGACGACTGGGCGCTCGCCGAGTTCGACGGGAAGCCGCTGTACGAGCACGAGGACCCGGCGCGGGCGGCGCACCCCGACTGGGGCACCCTGGAGTTCGACTACGGCCGCAAGGAAGTACGCAACTTCCTTGTCGCCAACGCGACTTACTGGTGCGAGGAGTTCCACATCGACGGCCTGCGCGTGGACGCCGTCGCCTCCATGCTCTACCTCGACTACTCGCGCGAGGACGGCCAGTGGACGCCGAACGAGCACGGCGGCCGGGAGAACCTGGACGCCGTGTCCTTCCTCCAGGAGATGAACGCGACGGTCTACCGGCGCTGCCCCGGCGTCGTCACCATCGCCGAGGAGTCCACCGCCTGGGACGGCGTCACCCGGGCCACCCACCACACCGGGCCCGGAGGCTTCGGCGGGCTCGGCTTCGGCCTGAAGTGGAACATGGGCTGGATGCACGACTCCCTCGGCTATGTGTCCAAGGAGCCGGTGCACCGCAGGTACCACCACCACGAGATGACGTTCTCGATGGTGTACGCCTACAGCGAGAACTACGTCCTGCCGATCTCGCACGACGAGGTGGTGCACGGCAAGGGGTCGCTGGTGTCGAAGATGCCCGGCGACTGGTGGCAGCGGCGCGCCACCCACCGGGCGTACCTGGGCTTCATGTGGGCCCATCCCGGCAAGCAACTCCTCTTCATGGGGCAGGAGTTCGCGCAGGGCGCGGAGTGGGCTGAGGGGCACGGGCCGGACTGGTGGCTGCTCGACCCCGCGTACGGGGCCGAGGCCGACCACCGTGGCGTCCGGGACCTCGTCCGCGACCTCAACACCGCCTACCGGTCGGTGCCCGCGCTCTGGCAGCGGGACACCGATCCCGGCGGGTTCGCCTGGGTCGACGGGGACGCCGCCGAGGACAATGTGTTCGCCTTCCTGCGGTACGACGCCGAGGGGGCGCCGCTGCTCGCCGTGTCCCACTTCTCGCCCGTGGTGCGGCCGGAGTACGTGGTGGGGGTGCCGGACGAGTACGCCGCCTGGCAGGAGGTCCTGAACACGGACGCCGCCCGCTACGGCGGCAGCGACGTCCGCAACCCCGCCCCCCTCAAGCCGGACGCCACCCCCGCCCACGGCCGCGCCGCCTCCCTGCGCCTCACGCTGCCCCCACTGGCCACGGTGTGGCTGCGCCCGGCCTAGGGGGGCGCGGTGCCGCGCCCCCGAAGGGGCGCGGGGAACTGCGCGACCAGCCCCCACCGGCCCGCAGAACTAGGCAAAGGCGCTCAGCGCCGGGGGCAGGACCCCGGCGTAGAGGATGCCGAGGCGTTGCGTGGCCCGCGTCAGGGCCACGTACAAGTCGCTCGTGCCGTACAGCGCAGGCTCCACCACCAGGACCGTGTCGAACTCCAGCCCCTTGGCCTGGCGCGGGTCGATGAGGACGACGGGGCGCGTCAGGTCGGGCGAGGCGCCGGGCGTGACATCCGGCAGCTTCCCGGCCAGGGACTCGTGCAGCTCGCGCGGCGCGATGACGGCAAGCCGCCCCACGTCCGGCGCTGCCAAGGCCACCGCGTCCGCCACCGCCGCCGCGAGATCGTCGACGCGCCGCGCCCACGGCCGCACCCCGGTGGACCGGACGGAAGACGGCGGCTGGAAGCCGACAACCCCCGCGGCCCGCGGCACCTCCGCCGCGACGTCCATGATCTCGGCGGGCGTGCGGTAGTTGACGCCGAGGCGCGCGTACTCCCAGCGGTCCTCGACGTACGGCCCGAGGATGTCCTGCCAGGAGCCGACCCCGCCGGCCTCGGCGGTCTGCGCCGGGTCCCCGACGAGCGTCATGGAGCGGGTCGGGCAGCGGCGCATCAGCAGCCGCCAGGCCATCGCCGAGAGCTCCTGCGCCTCGTCCACGATGATGTGGCCGAACGCCCAGGTCCGGTCGGCCGCGGCCCGCTCGGCGGCGCTGCGGTGATCGGCCTCCTCCTGGCGCTCGGCCATCCGCTCGGCATCGATGATGTCGTGCGCGAGGAGCACCTCGGCGTCTTCGTCGTCCTTGTCCTCGAACTCGTACGTACGAGACGCGTACGAGACGTCGAGCACCCCCTGCGCGTACGCGACGGCCCGCTGCCGCTCCGCCTCCGCGCGCGCCCGCTCGGCGCTGTCGTCCTGGCCGAGCAGCTCCGCGGCCTCGTCGAGGAGCGGAACGTCCGCCGACGTCCACGGGGCGCCCGGGGCGCGCCGCACCAGGGCGGCGTCCTCGTCCGACAGGTGCACGGGCTCGGCGAGGTAGTCCGTGACGAAGCGCTCCGGCGTGAGCGTGGGCCACAGCTCCTCAAGGGCGGCGTGCACCTCGGCGCTGACCGCGACGCCCTTGCCGAGCTGGGCGATGTCGTCGGGCCCGAGGAAGTTGGGCCCGCCGTACGGGTCGTGGCCGATGCGCTCGGCCAGCTGCCGGGTGAGCGCGTCGATGACGTGGAAGGCGAACGTGGGCCGCGCCAGGTTGTGCGGCAGATCCGCCTCGCGCGCGGCGGCCCGCGCCTCGTACGCGATCTCCCAGTCCAGGATCAGGTCGCCGTCGTCGTGCTCGATGATCAACGGCGCTCCGGGTTCCGGAAGCTGCTGCCGGTCCCGCAGCGCCCGCGCGAGCACGTCGGCCATCTCGGCCCGGCCCTTGACCTCGGCCGCGGCGGCCGAGTCCGTGCCGGTCGCGGTCACCCCGGGGAACAGCTCACCGAGCGTCGCGAGCAGCACCCCGGTCTCGCCGAGCGCGGGCAGCACCTCGCCGATGTAGCCGAGGAAGGCCGGGTTCGGGCCGACGACCAGGACGGCCCGCTTGGCGAGCAGCTCCCGGTGCGCGTACAGCAGGAACGCGGCGCGGTGCAGCGCGACGACCGTCTTGCCGGTGCCCGGGCCGCCCTCGACGACCAGCACGCCCCGGTGCGGGGCGCGGATGATGCGGTCCTGCTCGGCCTGGATGGTCTGCACGATGTCGTGCATGCGGCCGGTGCGCGCGGAGTCGAGCGCCGCGAGCAGCACCTCGTCGGCGTCCGCGGCCTCGTGGCCGGTGCGGGTGGTGTCGGTGAGGTCCAGGATCTCGTCGTGCAGGGCCGTCACCTCACGGCCCTCGGTGGTGAGGTGCCGGCGCCTGCGCAGACCCATCGGGGTGTGCCCGGTCGCGAGATAGAACGGCCGCGCCACCTCCGCCCGCCAGTCGATCACCAGTGGAGTGCGCTCGACGTCGGACGCCCGGATTCCAATGCGGCCGATGTGGTGATCCCGCCCGTCCTGGAATTCCAGCCGCCCGAAGCAGAGACCGTTCTCGCCCGCGTCCAGGGCGGCGAGCACCCCGGACTGCTCGGCCACCATGACATCGCGCTCCAGACGCGCCTGCAGCCCGTTGCCCACCTGCGCCAATGACGACTGCACGGCGGACTCGGCCTCCTCGCGCAGCGCGTCGAGGCGCGCGTACAGCCCGGAGACGAATTGCTGCTCTTCCCGCAATTCCTCGGTTGACAATTCAGCCCCTCGCCAGTTACAGTGCTCTTATACCGATTCTCGCAGAACCCGTATGCCCAAATGGGCAGGGCTTTGCGAAAGGATCCACTATACGCAGAGAAAAGCCCCGGACGTCAATGCGTCCGGGGCTTTTCTCTTTTCACGCGCCCGCTTTCACGCGCCCTCCGCGCTCAGAGCGCGCCCGCACCCGCCAGGTCCGCGAGCAGCCGCCGCTTCGCCCGCGCGCCGACGCTCTGCCACACCGGCTCCCCGTCGCGGAAGACCATCAGCGTCGGCGTCGACAAGACCCCGTACGCCACCGTCGTCTCCGGGTTCCGGTCCACATCGAGCTGCACCACCTTCAGGCGATCCGCCTCCTCCCGGGCGATGTCACCGAGGACGGGCGCCAGTTGGCGACACGGCCCGCACCACTCCGCCGTGAACTGCACCAGGACCGCCCGGTCCGCCCCCAGGACCTCCGACCCGAAATCCGCGTCGGTCACCTCGCCGAGCCCGTCCGCCTTCAGCACGCTCATCCCGTACCCCTCAGTTCGCACCGCGGCTCCGGACCGTCCGGAGCCGCCCCCGCGTCGGCGGCGAGCCCCGCCATCGCCTCCTCGGCGCGCGCCAACTCCGCGCCGACCTGCGCCCGCACAGAAGTCAACTCGCCGATCAGGGCGTCGAGTTCACCGAGCTTGCGGCGGTATACGGCGACGGACGCGGGGCAGGAGTCCCCGGCCGGGTGCCCCGACCGCAGACACTCCACGAACGGCCGCGTCTCCTCCAGCTCGAACCCGAAGTCCTGCAAGGTCCTGATCTGCTCCAGGAGCCGCACGTCGTCCTCGCCGTACGTCCGATAGCCGTTGCCGTCGCGCCGCGCGGGCAGCAGCCCGCGCGACTCGTAGTAGCGCAGCGTCCGCGTGGTCGTCCCCACGCGCCGCGCGAGCTCGCCGATTCGCATACCGCGACGGTAATCCTTGACGTCGGCGTCAACGCCAGGGGCCGGGCGTCCGGGCCGGTTCCCGTCCGGGTCAGGCGGGGTTGCGGGCGCCCTCCACCGTGGCCGACCAGCTGTCGGCCCCGTGCCCGAGGTCCACCGCCCGCTGGGCCACGTCCCGCACGCCCCGCAGCACGGACACGTCCAGGCCGCGGCGCTCCGCGGCGTGCAGGATGTGCTCGATGCCCTCCACCTCCATGGCGAGGTTCGCCTCCGCGCCCGGATACGCGCCCTCGTCCAGGTTCTTGGCCGTCTCCTCGACGAGCAGGGACAGCAGCGAGATGTGGGACTTCAGGAACGGGGCGATCGAAGCGGCCGGAACGCCGTCCTTGGCCGCGAGCGCGTACCCGTGCACGAGCCCGGACATCGACGTCCAGAAGAAGTCGAGCATGGACAGGTCGTAGACGGCGGCGAGACCGTGGTCCGCGCCGACGTAGGCGGACTGGCCGCCGAGGGACTTCAGCAGTCCCTCGTGCTTGTCGTACGCGGCCTTGTCGCCGGAGTAGAAGAGCAGCGCGTCCGGAGTGCCGATCATGACGGTCGGGATCATGACCGCGCCGTCGAGATAGGCGATGTCATGCTCGGCCGCCCACTCGCCCGCCTCCCGGGCGCGCTCCGGGGCGTCCGAGGTGACGTTGACCAGCACGCGCCCGGCGAGGTCGGCGGCGATCGGCTCCAGGATCGACTGGGAGGCTTCGTAGTCGACGACGCACACCACCACGACCTCACCGGCGCGCACCGCCTCCGCCGGGGTCGCCGCGCGCGTCGCGCCCCGGGCGACCAGGTCCTCGCCCTTGCCCGGCGAACGGTTCCAAATGGTCGTCGGATGACCGGCCTTGAGGAAGGCCCCCGCGAGGGCCTGGCCCATGGCACCGAGGCCGATGACGGTGACGGGGGTGAGGGTGGAGGCTGTTGTGGGGTTCGTGGAATTCGTAGTGGTTGCCATGCGCCCATCGTTGATCGGCGCATCCCTGGCCACAAGTACGGACTATTTGGTGAGGTACTCACCAAAAGGTAAGTGTTGCCGTCCCGGTCGCCGCGTCAGCCCCCGGCCGCCGCCCGCAACGCGTCCGCGCGGTCCGTGCGCTCCCACGTGAAGTCCGCCAGTTCGCGGCCGAAGTGCCCGTACGCCGAGGTCTGCGCGTAGATGGGGCGCAGCAGGTCCAGGTCCCGCACGAGCGCAGCCGGCCGCAGGTCGAAGACGTCGGTGATGGCCTGCTCGATGCGGGCCTGGGACACCGTCGCGGTGCCGAAGGTCTCCACGAACAGGCCCACCGGCTCCGCGCGGCCGATGGCGTACGCGACCTGCGCCTCGCAGCGGCGCGCGAGGCCCGCGGCGACCACGTTCTTGGCCACCCAGCGCATCGCGTACGCCGCCGAACGGTCCACCTTGGAGGGGTCCTTGCCGGAGAACGCGCCGCCGCCATGCCGGGCCATCCCGCCGTAGGTGTCGATGATGACCTTCCGGCCCGTCAGGCCCGCGTCGCCCATCGGGCCGCCGATCTCGAACCGGCCCGTCGGGTTCACCAGGAGCCGGTAGCCCTCGGTGCCCAACTCCGTTCCCTCGTCCCGCAGTTCCTCCAGGACGTGGTCCACGACGAACTTGCGGACATCGGGGAGCAGCAGCGCGTCGAGGTCGATGTGGGCCGCGTGCTGGGAGGAGACGACGACGGTGTCCAGGCGCACCGGGCGGCTGCCCTCGTACTCGATGGTCACCTGGGTCTTGCCGTCCGGGCGCAGATACGGCACGGAGCCGTCCTTGCGGACCTCGGTGAGGCGCCGGGCGAGGCGGTGCGCGAGCTGGATCGGCAGCGGCATGTACGACGGCGTCTCGTCGGTGGCGTACCCGAACATCATGCCCTGGTCGCCCGCGCCGCCGGTGTCCACGCCCAGGGCGATGTCGGGCGACTGCGCGCCGATGGAGAGCGAGACCCCGCACGAGGTGCCGTCGAACCCCTTCGCCGAGGAGTCGTAGCCGATGTCCACGACCGCGTCGCGGACCAGCTGGGCCATGGGGACGTACGCGGTGGTGGTGACCTCGCCCGCCAGGTGCACGAGGCCCGTGGTGATCAGGGTCTCCACGGCCACGCGCGCCGTGGGGTCGACGCTCAGCAGGGCGTCGAGCACCGTGTCGCTGATCCGGTCGGCGATCTTGTCGGGGTGGCCCTCGGTGACGGATTCGGAGGTGAACAGGCGTCGTGGCATCAACTTGTCCTTAACGGTGGCTGGTTGAGTGGGTGGTGGTTCAGTGGGTGGTTCACAGCCACGCGGCCGCCGCCCCGAGCAGCAGCAGGTTGCAGACGCCCTGCGCGGCCGCGCAGGCGAGGGCGGAGCCGGTGACGGCGCGGCAGATGCCGAGGGCGAGGCCCATCAGGAACACCGACGGCAGCAGCCCGCCGAGCACCTTCAGGTTGAAGGGGTTGAGGCCGTAGTCGCCGACGTGCACGGCCGCCCAGCCGGCGGCCGTGGTCACCACGGCCGCGTAGCCGCCCCAGCGGACCTCGACGGCCCGGTACAGGACGCCCCGGTAGCAGACCTCCTCGACCAGCGGCACCAGCACGCCGAGGGCGAGGACCATGGCCACCACGTCGGCCCAGGGCGCGCCCGGCACCATGCCCTCGAAGAGCCGGGGCATCCACGTCGTCCAGTTGTCGTCGCCGTCGCCGAAGGTGGCGCGGGTGGCGAGGAACGTCTGGCCGTACACGACGGCCACCAGGGCCGTGCCGAGGACGGCGGGCAGCAGCGCGCACCGGCGCACCCCGGCCCCCGCCCAGCCGGCGCGCGGCAGGACCAGGAGCACGGCCGCGCTCAGCGCCACGGAGAGCACCATCACCGGGAAGGTGAAGGCCCCGGCCACGCGGACCGCCGCGAGCACCGCGAACAGCGCGGCCGCGGACGTCACCGGGAACGCGGCGTGGTGCGCCCGCAGCCGGTCGAGCGCGCGGGTCCTCACCGTGGCCTCGTCGGCCCGGTCGTCGTGCGTGTGCAGCGTCATGCGCGTCACCCCGCGGGCACCTTGTCGAGGCGGCGCCCGCGCACGCCGAAGCCGGGCAGCCACCAGTTGTACTTGCGCAGGAGCAGCAGGGTGGCCGGGACGAACAGCATGCGGATGACGGTCGCGTCGAGCAGCACGGCGAGGCCGAGCCCGGCGCCGTACTCCTGGAGCATCAGCGTGGACGAAAGGGCCATCGTGCCGAGGCTGCCCGCCATCACCAGGCCCGCCGCGTTGATGACGCGCCCGGTGTCGACGACGGCCCGCATGGTGGCTTCTTCCTGACTCAGCCCGCTGCGCAGCAGGTCGCGGACGCGGGTGACGAGGAAGATCTCGTAGTCCATGCCGAGCCCCATCATCAGGACGGTGAGGAAGATCGGCAGATCGTCGATGATCGCCTCGCCGCGCCAGTGGTGGAAGATCAGCACGGTGAGGCCGACGGCCCAGACGTTGCTGAGCATGATGGTGGCGATCAGGCGCAGCGGTACGAGCAGCGAGCGCAGCGTGAACATCAGCATCACGAAGACGCCGACGCTGACGAGGGCGACCATCTGCCAGAAACTGGAGCTGAGCGCGTCGCCGTACTGCCGGTCGACCTGGGTGGTGCCGCCGACCTCCAACTCGGCCACGCCACCGCCCTGTTGGTCGGCTACGCGTTCGAGACGGGTGACCGTGGCGACGGCCTCCTTCGCGTACGGGTCGTCGTCGAGGGCGACGACGAAGCGCAGGGTGCCGTCGCGGGAGACATAGTCGTCGAGGAGGGGGCGGCCCGCGTCCGCGAGCTGCCCGTCGGACCAGCGTCTGCCGAAGGGGTGGGTCGCGGAGTCCACGGACGCGACGCCCGGGACGGCGTTGAGGCGCTCGGTGAGCCGGGACACCGCCTGCCGCCCCTCGGCGGTCAGCTCGCCGTCGCGTACGACACCGGGGCCCGCGCGGCCGACGGCGATCGTCGGCATGACGGCCGCGTCGCCCCACACTCCGGCGACGGTCTCGAAGCCCTCGCGGGAGTCGGTGGCCGGGCTCAGCGCGACCGGGTCGGACGTGGAGCGGTTGCCCGCGACGAGCAGCGCGAACGGGATGGTCGCGGCGAGGAACGCCACCACGATCCACCCCTTGCGGCGGCGCGCGAACTCCGCCGTGCGGCGCAGGTGTTGGCCCATGGCGCCGGTGTGCTCAAGGTCGGACAGGGGCGCGCGGCCCACCGCGAAGAAGCGGTCGCCGAGCAGCACGAGCAGGCAGGGCGTGAGGGTGAGCGCGGCGGCCAGCACGATGGGGATGCCGATGAGCCCGCCGTAGCCGAGCGGCGGGATCCAGTCCACGGGTGACAGCAGGGTCGCGCCGAAGGCGAGGGCCACCGCGCCCGCGGCGAGCAGCATGCTCTCGCCCGCGTGCACGGTGGCGTGCACCGCGGCGTCCCTCGGAGCGCGTCCGGCGAGGCGTTCCTGCCGGTAGCGCGAGGACAGCAGCATGCTGTAGTCGACGCCCGCGCCCAGCATCACGAACGTCATGATGGTGACGGTGAACTGAGTGAGCGTCACCTGCTCGCCGAGCGCGTGCAGGGCGGCCTGGCTGACGTTCATGGACAGGCCGATGACGGCCAGCGTGAGGATCGCGGGGACCAGGGCGCGGAAGAACACCAGCAGGATGACGAAGATGATGACGTACGCCACCGACTCCATCAGCGAGTTGTCCGCCTCGGCCTTCTCGTACGTGTCGTGGATGAGCGCCAGCTCGCCGGTGACGTGGACCTGGGCACCCTTGGCGGCGCCGCTGTCGGCGAGCAGTTCGCGGGCGGTGTCGCGCAGCCACTCCACGTCGGGGTCGGCACCGATCTTGTCCGTGTAACTCACGGACGCCAGAGCCGACTTGCCGTCGTCGGAGATCAGCCGCGCCACCGCGTCGCCCGGCACCGGCAGCGGGAAGCGGCGCCAGTCGGCGGCCGCCGCGAACGTCCCGGCGACGCGGGGCACAGCCGCCGCGTCGGGTG
>NZ_AOPZ01000218.1 GCF_000414115.1 Streptomyces aurantiacus JA 4570 | reverse complement strand
GCCACCGCGAGGTCCAGCGTGCCGTCGCCGCCCGCCCCGCCCACCGGGCCCGGCGGGAACGCCGCCACGTTCGCCGGGTGCCGCCCCTCCGGCAGCTCCGTCCAGGTGCTCGCGCCCCGGCGGCTGGCCGCGAATCCGCTGTCGCGCAGCAGGTCGTACGCCGCCGTGACCGTGGCCCGGCTGACACCGAGTGCCGACGCCAGCTCGCGCTCCGCCGGCAGCCGGGTGTGCAGCGGGACGCGGCCGTCGAGCAGCAGCGCCCGGATCGCCTGCGCCAGCGCCCGGTACCCCGGCCGCTCCCCGGCCGCCGCCGCGGTCACCAGCTCGGCGAGCCGGCTGCCCCCGAGCCGCCTGTCCACGGAGTGGACCACTCGTACGTCTGCCATGCCAACTCCTGCGTATTGGCCCTGCTGTCCAGGCCAATCAGCGTACAGACTCGGTCGTGCCGACGGTCTTGCGGGCCGTTTTGGCCTGGGTCCGGTCCGATGAGTGGTCGGCGCCAATGGGGACGGAGGAAGCGATGGACGGCATGGACGGGCGTGTGGTGGTCGGGGTCGGCGGGGCCGATGGCTCGGGGGCGGGTCTCGCGGCGCTGCGGGCCGGGGCGCGGGTGGCGCGGCGGGACGGGCGGCGGCTCGTGGTGGTGCTGGCCTGGGAGCCGCCCGAGGGGGAGGCGCTCTACCTGCGGCGGCCCGATCCGGAGTGGGCCCGGCACTGGGAGCGGGACGCCTGGGGGCGGCTCGACGCGGCGTTCGGCGCGGTGTTCGGGGGTGTGCCGGTGGGGGTGGAGGTCGAGCGGCGGGTGGTGCGGGGGCCCGCCGGGCGGGTGCTGTGCGGGGTGGCCTGCCGGCCGGGGGATGTGTTGGTGGTGGGGGCGCGGGGTGGGCGGCGGTGGCGGGGGCGGGTGCGGCGGTATGTCGACGCCCACGCGGTGGGGGCGGTTCTGGTGGTCCGCTCACCCGGGGCGCCGCGGGCGATGCGGCGTGCCTTGCGGCGGGTTTCGGTGGCGGCGCTATCGGCCTGAACGGCCTCGTCCTCAAGCGCCGGACGGGCTATTTCCAGCCCCCGTGGCGGTGGCCCCTACGCCGACGGGGCGGACGCCGCCAGCGCCTCGGAGAGCTCCGCGGCGACCTGCTGCAGAACAGGCACGATCTTCTCCGTGGCGGCCTCCGTGACCCGCCCCGCGGGCCCGGAGATGGAGATGGCCGCCGCGGTGGGCGAGTCCGGCACGGACACGGCAAGACAGCGGACGCCGATTTCCTGCTCGTTGTCGTCGACGGCGTACCCCGCACGCCGGACCTCCTCGAGCGCGTCGAGGAACCCGTCGGCCGTGGTGATGGTCTTCTCCGTGGCGGCGGGCATGCCGGTACGGGCGAGCAGCGCCCGCACCTCCTCGGCGGGCGTGTGCGCGAGCAGCGCCTTGCCGACGCCGGTGGAGTGCGGCAGGACCCGCCGCCCCACCTCGGTGAACATCCGCATCGAGTGCTTGGACGGCACCTGGGCCACGTACACGATCTCGTCGCCGTCGAGCAGCGCCATGTTCGCGGTCTCGCCGGTCTCCTCGACGAGGCGGGCGAGATAGGGCCGCGCCCACGTGCCGAGCAGCCGCGAGGCGGACTCGCCGAGGCGGATCAGGCGGGGGCCGAGCGCGTACCGGCGGTTGGGCTGCTGGCGTACGTACCCGCAGGCGACGAGGGTGCGCATCAGCCGGTGGATGGTCGGCAGCGGCAGCCCGCTGCTGGCGGACAGCTCGCTCAGGCCGACCTCGCCGCCCGCGTCCGCCATCCGCTCGAGCAGGTCGAAGGCGCGCTCAAGGGACTGGACGCCTCCACTCGCGGGGGTCGCGGAGGACTTCGCGGCGTCGGTGGTGCTGGCGCTTGACGTCGGCACGGCGCGTTCCTTTCAGGGCCTTACAGGATGGCAGGCAAGGCAGCAGCCTACCGGGCACTTTCCCGGACAGCCCCGGTGCCGCCGTCACGTCAGTGCCGGTCAGTGGGTGTTTGTCCGGTCTTCCGCGCGGGCTCCGGCGCCTCCTTGACGGTCCGCGTTGTACGTAGCTACGTTCTGGTGTGCGGAATTCTAATTCCACTTTGTGGAAACGTATAGACCCTTGACGGATCAGGGTCCGAGGCGAAGACTTCTTCAACAGAACGTTGAATTCCGCTGGCCGGAGGGCCGGTGGAGGCGAAGAGGCCGCCCGGTCGAGGGACCGGCGGGCCGACAGGCGAACAGAGAGGGGCCGCGGTGTCCGGCGAGGAACTGGTGCTGCGCTCGACGCGCGTCATCACCCCGGAGGGGACGCGCGCCGCGTCCGTCGTCGTCTCGGACGGCACGATCGCGGCGGTGCGCGCGTACGACGCCGCCGTGCCGACGCGCGCCCGCGTCGAGGACTTCGGCGACGACGTGCTGCTGCCCGGTCTCGTCGACACCCACGTGCACGTCAACGACCCGGGCCGCACCGAGTGGGAGGGCTTCTGGACGGCGACGCGCGCCGCGGCTGCCGGCGGCATCACGACCCTCGTCGACATGCCGCTCAACTCCCTGCCGCCGACCACGACGGTGGCGAACCTCCGTACGAAGCGGGAAGTCGCCGCGTCCAAGGCGCACATCGACGTCGGCTTCTGGGGCGGCGCGCTGCCCGGCAACGTCAAGGACCTGCGGCCCCTGCACGACGCAGGCGTCTTCGGCTTCAAGTGCTTCCTCTCGCCCTCGGGCGTGGACGAGTTCCCGGAGCTGACCCAGGATCAACTGGCGGTGTCCATGGGGGAGATCGCCGGGTTCGGCGGCCTGCTCATCGTGCACGCCGAGGACCCGCACGAGCTGGCCGCGGCCCCCGCCAAGGGCGGCCCGCGCTACACGGACTTCCTGCACTCGCGCCCGCGCGTCAGCGAGGACACCGCGATCGAGGGGCTCATCGCCGTCGCGAAGCGCATCGGCGCCCGGATCCACATCCTGCACCTGTCGTCCTCCGACGCGCTGCCGCTGATCGCCGCCGCCAGGCGCGAGGGCGTCCGCCTCACCGTCGAGACGTGCCCGCACTACCTCACCCTCACCGCCGAGGAAGTCCCCGACGGCGCCAGCGAGTTCAAGTGCTGCCCGCCGATCCGCGAGGCCGCCAACCAGGACCTGCTGTGGCAGGCGCTCGCCGACGGCACCATCGACTGCGTCGTGACCGACCACTCGCCGTCCACCATCGACCTCAAGACGGCCGACTTCGCCACCGCGTGGGGCGGCATCTCCGGGCTCCAGCTCAGCCTGCCCGCCGTGTGGACGGCGGCCCGGGAGCGCGGGCACGGCCTCGAGGACGTCGTGCGCTGGATGTCGACGCGCACGGCGGAGCTGGTCGGCCTGGCCCGGAAGGGCGCCATCGAGGCGGGCCGCGACGCCGACTTCGCGGTCCTCGCGCCCGACGAGACCTTCACCGTGGACCCCGCGCGGCTCCAGCACCGCAACCGCGTCACCGCCTACGCGGGCAAGACCCTCAGCGGCGTTGTGAAGTCCACCTGGCTGCGCGGCCAACGCATCGTGTCCGACGGCGAGTTCACCGCGCCGGCGGGCCGACTTCTGGAAAGGAAGAACTGATCACCGTGACGGCGACACCGATACCCCGCTTCACCGGCGACGCGAACCCCTACGGCGGCGGCGAGCCCTACGCCGACTACCGCACCGCCGACTTCCCCTTCACCCAGTACGCCGACCTGGCGGACCGTCAGCTCGGGGCCGGTGTCATCGCCGCCAACGACGAGTTCTTCGCGATGCGCGAGAACCTGCTGCTGCCGAACGACGCCGAGTTCGACCCCGAGCACTTCGGCCACAAGGGCAAGATCATGGACGGCTGGGAGACCCGGCGGCGGCGCGGCGTCTCCGCCGAGCAGCCCTGGCCCACCGAGGACGACCACGACTGGGCGCTCGTCCGGCTCGGCGCGCCCGGCGTCATCCACGGCATCGTCGTCGACACCGCGCACTTCCGCGGCAACTATCCGCAGGCCGTGTCCGTCGAGGGCGCCAACGTCGAGGGCTCGCCGACGCCCGAGGAGCTCCTCGCGGACGGCGTGAAGTGGACAACTCTCGTGCCGCGTACGGCCGTCGGCGGGCACGCCGCGAACGGCTTCGCCGTGGACGTGCCGCAGCGGTTCACGCATCTGCGCGTCAACCAGCACCCCGACGGCGGGATCGCCCGCCTGCGCGTGTACGGCGAGGTCGTCGCCGATCCCGCCTGGCTCGCCGCCCTCGGCACCTTCGACGTCGTCGCCCTGGAGAACGGCGGTCAGGTCGAGGACGCCTCCGACCGGTTCTACTCGCCCGCCACCAACACCATTCAGCCCGGGCGGTCCCGGAAGATGGACGACGGGTGGGAGACGCGGCGGCGCCGCGACCAGGGTCACGACTGGATCCGCTACCGGCTCGCCGCGCAGTCCGAGATCCGCGCCCTGGAGATCGACACCGCCTACCTCAAGGGGAACTCCGCCGGGTGGGCCTCCGTGTCCGTCCGGGACGGCGAGTCCGGCGCGTGGGTCGAGGTCCTTCCGCGCACCCGGCTCCAGCCCGACACCAACCACCGCTTCGTCCTCGCCGCGGCGGCCGTCGGTACGCACGCGCGCGTCGACATCTTCCCCGACGGGGGGATTTCGCGGCTGCGGCTGTACGGGGCGCTTACCGCCTCGGGGGCGGAGGGGTTGACGGCGCGGTATCGGGAGCTGGGGGGCTGAGGTCCGGTCCCTGCCGGGGGCTCCCCAATCCCGCCCCTTCCCGAAATGGTTACGGGAAGGGGCGGGGTTGGGGGCTTCGCAGCCGCGGGCCCTACGCCGCATGCCCCCCGTCCACAGAGAACTCCGCCCCCGTCACATAGGCGGCCTCCTCCCCGGTGAGGTAAGCCACCACGGAAGCCACCTCCCCGGCGGAGCCATAGCGGCCGAGCGCCGTCCCGGCGGCCTGCGCCTCGGCGTAGGGCCCGTCCGCGGGGTTCATGTCGGTGTCGATGGGCCCGGGGTGGACCAGGTTCACGGTGATGCCCCGCTCGCCGAGCTCGCGGGCGAGCGCCTTGGTGAGCCCGATGAGCGCGGCCTTGCTGGTGGCGTACAACGTGCCGCCCGCCCCGGGCACCCGCTGGACCATGCAGGACCCGATGGACACGATGCGCCCGCCCCGCCGCATCCGCCCGGCCGCGGCCTGCGACGCGAGGAACACGCCGCGCACGTTCACGTCGAGCACCCGGTCGATGTCGGCGAGGGCGAGGTCGCCGACGGGGCCGAGCACGCCGACGCCGGCGTTGTTCACGAGGATGTCCAGGCCGCCGAGGTCGTCGGCGGCGCGCTCCACGGCGCCCGCGGCGTCCCCCGCGTCGCCCGCGTCGGCCCGGATCGCGTACCCGCGCCGCCCCATCGACTCGATCTTGGCGACGACCTCACGGGCGGTGTCCTCGCCGTGGACGTAGGTGAACGCCACATCGGCGCCCTCCTGGGCGAGCCGCAGGGCGGTCGCCGCGCCGATGCCGCGGCTGCCGCCGGTCACCAGGGCCGTCTTGCCGGTCAGAGTAGCCATGTCCGTACCTCTATCCGTTCAGACCTCACATAACTGCTTGCGAGTTCAATCAAAGCCGCGGGCGCGGCCGGCGGCTGGCGGCAAACGGACGTCGAGCCCGCGAGGACTTCCGGACCGCGAGGGCGCAGCGAAGGGGCGGGCGTGACGTGAGGAGTCCGGGGGGAGGTGGTTAACTTCCGGAAAATTCAGCGCACTTGACGTTGACACGGCAACCTCTACGCGCGTCATCCTGGGGCCATGCGAATCCCCCCACGGATCATCAGCGTCACTGCCCTCGCCGCCGCCCTGCTCGTCGGCGGCTCCGTCACCGGCGCCGCGAACGCGGCTCCCCAGAAGGCCACGGCCCCCCACTCGGTCGCTGCCCCCGCCCCGGCCGCCTTCTCGGCCGCCGCCGTCGGCGAGATCTGCCACTCGGCCCTGCCGTCCCAGGCGCACGACACGCTCGACCTGATCAAGCAGGGCGGCCCCTACCCGTACCCGCAGGACGGCACCGTCTTCCAGAACCGGGAAGGCATCCTGCCGAAGCAGAACAACGGCTACTACCACGAGTACACCGTCAAGACGCCCGGCTCCCCGGACCGCGGCGCCCGCCGCATCGTCACCGGTGACGCCCAGCAGGAGGACTACTACACCGCTGACCACTACCGGTCGTTCGACCGCGTCGACCACGGCTGCTGAGGCAGGCGCCCAACGGGCCCGAGCTCAGCTCAACTTGCGGCTCTCCGCCGCGGCGAACAGGGCGAAGGCCAGGACGACGAGCGCGATGCTCAGGTAGAGCTCGTAACCGTCGGCGAAGGGCAGATGCTGCACCACGCCCCAGCCGCGCATCCAGCCGGTGAGCTCGTGCACCAGGCCCGCCACACCCTGGAGCAGCAGGACCAGACCGAGAAACTCGAGAAGCTGTTTCATGCACACGAGCCTCGCCCCGTGGACCGCCCACGCACATCGGCCACGGGGCGAGGCCCTGTCCGCCGCAAGGCGCTGCCCGTCGTGCGCCCGGATCACCCAAAGTCTGCCGAGCCCCGACTTTCGTCGATGATCACGGTCGGGGAGCGGGCAGCGGGCCCCGCGGTGCGTAGATTTGTCGATTGTGAAGAGGCGTACGGAGCCCGCGGACGCGGCAGTGGACGGGACCGGGGCGGACTCGGTGGCCCTCAGGCAGTGGTTCCTGCCGTCGGCCGTCGCCGCCGAGCTGGACCCGGACCGGGCCACCGGCAGGACCGGCCGGCACAAGCGGACCGTGCGCGACTGGCTCGTCGACTTCGCCTGCTTCCTGGTCGCCGTCTTCCTCGGGCTGATCATCAGCGACGAGGTGACGCGCAATCCCGCCGTCACCGAGGGCTGGGCCGCGCTCGACCACCTGCTCGGCGCGCTCGCCTGCGCCGGTGTGTGGCTGCGCAGGCGCTGGCCGGTGGGGTTCGCCGCGGCGATGCTCCTCGCCAGCCTGGCGTCGAACACGGCGGGCGGCGCCGCGCTCATCGCCTACTTCACGCTCGCCGTGCACCGCCCGTGGAAGTACTCCGCGTGGTTCGGCGGCGTGGCCGTGGCGCTGATGATCCCCTTCTACATGTGGCGCCCCGACCCGGACCTGCCCTACGTGGTCTCGGTCGTGCTGACCGCGCTGTTCACCGCCACCGCGCTCGCCTGGGGCATGTTCGTGCGCTCCCGGCGCCAGCTCCTGCTGGCCCTGCGGGACCGCGCCCGGCGCGCCGAGAACGAGGCCGCGCTGCGCGCCGAGAAGGCCCAGCAGCTCGCCCGCGACGCCATCGCCCGCGAGATGCACGACGTCCTCGCCCACCGGCTCACGCTGCTCAGCGTGCACGCGGGCGCCCTCGAGTTCCGGCCCGACGCGCCCCGCGAGGAGATCGCCCGCGCGGCCGGGGTGATCCGGGAGAGCGCGCACGAGGCGCTGCAGGACCTGCGGCAGGTCATCGGGGTGCTGCGGGGCGGCGACGCGGACGCCTCGGGGCGGCCGCAGCCCACCCTCGCGGCCCTCGACACCCTCGTCGCCGAGTCCCGCGAAGCCGGCATGAAAGTGGTCCTCGACCTGCGCGTGTCCGACCCGGAATCGGTGCCCGCCGCGATCGGCCGCACCGCGTACCGCATCGCCCAGGAGGGCCTGACCAACGCCCGCAAGCACGCGCCCGGAGCCGAGGTCACCGTCACCGTCACGGGCGTGCGCGGCGAGGGCCTGACGCT
Source organism: Streptomyces aurantiacus JA 4570 (assembly GCF_000414115.1). Classification (GTDB taxonomy): domain Bacteria; phylum Actinomycetota; class Actinomycetes; order Streptomycetales; family Streptomycetaceae; genus Streptomyces; species Streptomyces aurantiacus_A. The sequence goes on along the minus strand of NZ_AOPZ01000218.1, from coordinate 32,560 downwards.
GTCCGTCCGCAACCCCGCGCCCCCCGGTGACGTACCGAAGGTGCCCGGTTCCGGGCAGGGCCTCATCGGGCTCACCGAACGCGCCTCCCTCGCGGGCGGCCGGCTCAGCCACGGCGGCGGACCCGGCGGCAGCTTCGCGGTCGAGGCATGGCTGCCGTGGGCGTGACCTCCAAGGCAGCCTGGTGACTTCGCTTACGCACACCTTATGTACGATCGGCCGCCACACACAGAGAGGCGGAGATCGTGACGGGGGAGAGCCCAGTGGGCGCGTCCGGCGGTGCGCCGGGGGACATACCGGATGGCCCGGCGGACATACCGGGCAGTACCGGGGCCCAACGGCTGGTACGGGCAAGGCGGTTGATCAGGACACGGCGAGGGGGAGCGGCCGTCGGCCTCGTGGGCGCGCTGCTCGCGGGCGGGCTCGGCACCTGGGCCACGGACACCTGGCCCTTCGACGGTCGCGACCGCTACTGCTGGGGTGCCTGGGAGGAGGACAGCGGGCCCGGCATCCTCGGCGATGACGGCTTCGAGGGCGACGACGGCCGCGGCCGGGCGTCCACGGGGACCCCGCCGACGTCCCGCGACGCGCGCGGCGAGTGCCGTCTCACGGTCGCCTCCAGCCACACGTACAGCGACGGCGACAAGCGCCGGCAGGACACCACCGTCACGGTGAAATACGGTCCCGCGCCCGAGCCCGCCGCCGACCGCGTCACCTGGCTCGGCGGTTACCTCAGCGGCCGCGCGATGCCCCTGCCCGACGGGCTGCCCGGCGTCGCCGACGGCACGCGCGGGCTCCTCGTGCTGCCGAAGCGGTGCGACACCCGCGACGGGCGGCCGACCGCCGTCACCCTCGACGCGAAGGAGGCGCCGGACCCGGACGACCCGCTGCCCGACAGCCCCCAGCTCGGCGGCTCCCAGGCCGTCGCCGAACTCCTGGTGGCCGCCGCCAACAAGGGGATGGAGGCCGCCGGTTGCGACGGCGGGAAGCCGCTGCGCGTCAGCGGGCCGGTGCCGACGCTGCCCGAGCGCGCGGAGAGCTTCCCCAGGGGGCCCGTCTGCCGCATCCCCGGCCTCGACGTCGAGGCCGACCTCGACAAGGAGACCGCGATGCGCCTGAACTACCAGGTCGGCCCGGTCACCGACGACCTGCAGTCCTGCTCCGCGGAGATCGGCCGCTCCCTGCGGCTCGGCGAGCGCGAGGACCAGCACCTCTTCGACGCCGTGATGGTGCGTGAGCCCCGGATCGCGGCGCTCCTCGACGGCGCCGCGGGCACCAAGGCGCCCGGGAAGGGCTGGCGGGGCACCGGAACCTTCGCCTCCGACCATCGGTTCGTGCAGGCCGGCTGCGCCGGACGGCCCACGTCCTTCCTGATGCTCGGCACGCCGACCGGGGCCACGTCCGAATACTTCGCCACGTTCACCAACGCGGTGGCGCGGCGCCTGGGCTGCGCACCGGTCGCGCCGGCCGCCGACGAGGAGGGGAGCCGTCGATGAGTGACGTAGACAAGAAGGGGGACACGGGGGACACGGGGGACACGAGGGAGAAGCCCCTCGGCGTGCTCGCCGCCGCCATCGCCGCCGCCCCGCCCCCCTGGTGGCACTGGCGCCGCCTCCGCCGCCTCGCCCGCCAGCGTTGGACGCCCGTCGTCGCCGCGGCCGTCGCGGGCGTGCTGCTCGGCGGGACCGTCGTGGCCTGGCAGGCCGAGGCCGGGCCCTTCCACGAGGAACGGGCGTGCTGGGGCGCGCTCGACGAGGACGACGTCGCGGACGTCTTCCACGGCAAGCGGGACATCGAGTCCTCCGAAGTGGGCGTCAGCTTCGACCGCATCTCTTCGGAGGGCCCGTCCGGCCTGTGCGAACTGAAGTCGCCGCGCGGCATGCGCGTGCGCGCGCAACTGCACCGGCTCGACGACCGGTTCGGCGGCGCGGGCGACAAGTGGGCCGACGAGTACCTGTCCGCGCGGATGGCACCGCTCGGCGGCGGACTGCTCGGCATGGCGTCGGACACGCGCGCGTGGCTCGCGATACCGGAGGGCTGCATCGGCCGTCCCAGCGAGGACGACGGCCCCCTCGTCATCGACATGGAGGCGGGCTGGACGACGTACGACGATGCCGTCGACACCGACGAACGCGCCCGGCTCGCGCGCGCCGTCGTCAAGCTCGTCAACGCCTACATGGCCGACCAGGGCTGCGACAGCGCCATCGGCGACCCGACGGACCGGCTCGCCGCGCCCGCGCGGTTCCTCGACGAGAAGCGGGACGCCATCTGCGGCATCAAGGGCCTCGGCCTGCCGGGGAAGGGGGTCGGCGGCCGCTACGACCGGCCGCTGGTCACCAAGGGCGACGACGCCCCCGTCCGCACCTGCGACCGGGACGTCCTCTTCGGCCACCCGTCACTGCGCCTGATGACGGTCGAGGACCCGCGGCTCGCGGTGCTCTACAAGGGCCTGTCGTTCGACGGAGGCAAGGAGGTCAAGGCCGTCGGGGACACCAAGGACGAGGTGCGCGGGCGCGGCTTCCTGCGCGAGGACATGGGGCTGTACCAGGCTTCCTGCCAGACCGGTGAGGTCACCTTCCTGGTCCGGGCGGACGACGGCCGCCGGGCCGCGGACGTCCGCAGGCTGCTGCCGCGGTACGTCGCCCTGGAGGCGGAGCGCATCGGGTGCGGGCCGCTGCGCCTCGTGCTGCCGTCGTGACCGGGCCCGGCCGTGCGGGCGCGGGGTCCACGGCTCGTTACGGTAGGCGCATGAAACCCATCAGGCTGCTGCTCGTCGACGACGACCCGCTGGTCCGCGCCGGGCTCTCCTTCATGCTCGGCGGCGCCGAGGACATCGAGATCGTGGGAGAGGCGGGGGACGGCAGCGAGGTCGCCGCGCTCGTCGGCGAGGTCCGGCCCGACGTCGTCCTGATGGACATCCGGATGCCGACGATGGACGGGCTCGCCGCCACCGAGGAACTGCGCAAGCGGCCCGACGCACCCGAGGTCGTCGTCCTCACCACCTTCCACGCCGACGAGCAGGTGCTGCGCGCGCTGCGGGCCGGGGCCGCCGGGTTCGTCCTCAAGGACACCGCGCCGGCCGAGATCGTGTCGGCGGTGCGGGCGGTGGCCGCCGGCGAGCCGGTGCTCTCGCCCACCGTGACGCAGCAGTTGATCTCCCAGGTGGCCGGGGGCGGCCCCGAACTCGACCGGAGGCGGCGGGCGCTCGGGCGGCTCGACGCGCTGGGGGAGCGGGAGCGGGAGGTCGCCGTGGCCGTGGGCCGGGGCGCGTCCAACGCGGACATCGCCGCGGAGCTGTACCTGAGCGTGGCCACCGTGAAGGCACACGTCTCGCGCGTCCTCACCAAGCTCGACCTCAACAACCGCGTCCAGATCGCCCTCCTGGTCCACGACGCGGGCCTGCTGAACGAGGGGTGAGCCGGTTCCGGCCGTAGGGGGGTGAGCAGGTTCCGGCCGTACGCGGCGCGGTCCGGCCGCGAACCCGGGAACTCGGCCCGCCCGGCCGCGCGTTGAGCGGATGACGAGTGGATACGGCAACCGGAGGGGGAGGGGCATGGCGGAGAGCGTCGACCTCGCTGCGTACGGACCCCGCTTCACCACCGACCCCCACGCCGTCTACGCGGACCTCCGCGCCCTGGGCCCGGTCCACCGCGTCCGCTTCCCACCGCCCGACGACGACGGGGACGTCCACCTGATCGTCGGGTACGAAGAGGCGAGGGCGGCCCTCGCCGACCCCCGCCTGGTCAAGTCCGCCTCGGCGGTGGGCGTCCGGTTCCCCGACGAGGAGCTGATCGGCACCCACCTGCTGATGGCGGACCCGCCCCAGCACACCCGCCTGCGCAAGCTCATCGCCCGCGAGTTCACCGCCCGTCGTGTCGAGGCGCTGCGCCCCCGGATCCAGCAGATCACCGACGGCCTCCTGGACGAGATGCTCGCCGCGGGCGACCGCGCCGACCTCGTCGAGGCCCTCGCCTTCCCGCTGCCCATCACGGTCATCTGCGAACTCCTCGGGGTTCCCGACATGGACCGCGCGGCGTTCCGCGCGATGTCGAACGCGGCCGTCGCCCCGCCCACCACCGAGGTGTGGCAGTCGGCCCTGGCGGACATCACCGCCTATCTCGACGAGTTGATCGAGACCAAGCGCGCCGCCGCCCCGGGCGACGACCTGCTCGGCGCCCTGATCCGCACGACGGCGGAGGACGGCGACCGGCTCTCGGCGCGCGAGCTGCGCGCGATGGCCTTCCTGCTGCTGATCGCGGGCCATGAGACGACGGTCGGCCTCATCTCCAACGCGGTGCACGCCCTGCTCACCCACCCCGGTCAACTCGCCGAGCTGCGCGCCGACATGAGCCTCCTGGACGGCGCCGTCGAGGAGACCCTGCGACACGAGGGGCCAGTGGAGAACGCGACGTACCGCTTCGCCGCCGAGCCCGTCGAGATCGGCGGCACGGTGATACCGGCGGGCTCCGCCGTCATCGTCGGCCTCGCCGCGGCCGACCGCGACCCGGACCGCTTCCCCGCCCCCGACGACTTCGACATCCACCGCGCCCCGCAGGGACATGTGGCCTTCGGGCACGGCATCCACTTCTGCCTGGGCGCCCCGCTCGCCCGCCTGGAGGGGAAGGTCGCGCTCGGCTCGCTCCTGGAGCGCTGCCCGCGCCTGGCCCTGGACGGCGCCCCGCCAAAGTGGCAGCCGGGGATGCTGATGCGGGGCATGCGTCACCTGGGCGTGCGGTGGTAGAAGTCGCCCTATGACGGAACACGACCAAGGACACGGCACGGAGCAAGGACCCGGCCCCGCCGGGGCACTCGACCTCGCTCTTGCCCACAAGACCCTCGCCGCCCAGCCCTTCAGCCTCCTCGTGGGCGCCGAGGTCACCGCCTTCGGGGACGGCGCGGCCACGCTGGAGATCCCCGTGCGCGGCGAACTCCTCCAGCAGAACGGCTTCGTGCACGGCGGCGTGCTGGCGTACGCGGCGGACAACGGCATCACGTTCGCCGCCGGCACCGCGCTCGGCCCCGCGGTCCTGACGTCGGGGTTCTCCATCCAGTACGTACGCCCCGCGACCGGCGTCAGGCTGGTGGCCCGCGCGACGGTCGCGCACGCGACCCGCCGTCAGGCCGTCGTCCGCTGCGACGTGTTCGCGGTGGCCGACGACGGCGCCGAGTCGCTGTGCGCGATGGCCCAGGGCACGGTCCGCACGGCGACGACCTGAGCCGCGCCGCGTCGACCCGAGCCGCGCGGCGTCGACCTGAGCCGTCCGCCGCCCGCCCGCCCCGCCGCCCGAGGGGACGCTCAGCCCCCGTCGATCTCCGCCATCCGCACCGGCCGCCGCTCGGCCCGCGACCGCTCGCACGCCTCCGCGATCCGCAGCGCGTGCAGCGCCTCGCGGCCGTCGCAGGGGTTGTCCCGCTCGCCGCGCACGACGTCCACGAACGCGGCGAGCTCCGCTTCGTACGCGGGCGCGAAGCGCTCCAGGAAGCCCGGCCACGGCTTGTCGGGGGCGGCCGGGCCGTCCGGCTCGGCGGAGGTCAGCGGGGTGCGGTCGGTCACGCCGACAGCCAACTGGTCGTCCTCGCCCGCGAGTTCCATGCGTACGTCGTAGCCCGCGCCGTTGCAGCGCGTCGCCGTCGCCGTGGCCAGCGTCCCGTCGTCGAGGGTGAGCAGCACCGCGGCCGTGTCGACGTCACCCGCCTCGCGGAACATCGCGGGTCCGGCGTCGGACCCCGTCGCGTACACCTCCACCACCTCACGGCCCGTCACCCAGCGCAGTATGTCGAAGTCGTGCACCAGGCAGTCGCGGTACAGGCCGCCGGAGAGCGGCAGATAGGCGGCGGGCGGCGGCGCCGGGTCCGACGTCATGGCCCGCACCGTGTGCAGCCGCCCGAGCCGTCCCGCGCGCACGGACTCGCGCGCCGCCGCGTACCCGGCGTCGAAGCGCCGCTGGAAGCCGAGCTGCAGCACCGTGCCCGCCGCCTCGACCTCGGCGAGCGCGGCCAGAGTGCCCGGCAGGTCGAGCGCGATGGGCTTCTCGCAGAACACGGGAAGGCCCGCCCGCGCCGCCCTGCCGATCAGCTCCGCGTGCGCCGACGTCGCCGCCGTGATCACCAGGGCGTCCACCCCGGAGCCCGGCGTCCCGGGGGAGTCCGCCGCCGCGAACAGCGCGTCCACCGAAGGCGCCGCCTCCGCTCCCACCCGGGCCGCGAGGTCCGCCGCCCGAACGGCGTCCACGTCCGCGACGACGAGTGACTCCACCTCCGGACGGCGGACCAGGGCCGCCGAGTGGAAGGTGCCGATACGTCCCGTTCCGATCAGTCCGATGCGCATGGGCCCACCCTCGCCAGCCGCCCGCGTTCCTGTCAATGGTTTGTCCTGACAACAGAACTTCCGAACTTCCCGTCATCATCTCCCCGGACTACGCTCACCCCGTGACCGAACCAGCAGCAGCAAAAGCCGCGAAACCGGCCGTGGACCCCACCGTGGCCCTGCATCTCGGCGTCGACCGCAGCAGCCCGGTCCCGCTGTACTTCCAGCTCGCGCAGCAACTGGAGGCGGCGATCGAGCGCGGCGCCCTGACCCCCGGCAGCCTCCTCGGCAACGAGATCGAGCTGGCAGGCCGCCTCGGCCTGTCCCGGCCCACCGTCCGCCAGGCCATCCAGTCCCTCGTCGACAAGGGCCTCCTCGTGCGCCGCCGCGGCGTCGGCACCCAGGTCGTGCACAGCCAGGTCAAGCGCCCGCTGGAGCTCAGCAGCCTCTACGACGACCTGGAGGCGGCCGGACAGCGCCCCGAGACCCGCGTCCTGCGCAACGTCGTCGAGCCCGCGAGCGCCGAGACCGCGGCCGCCCTCGGAGTCCCCGAGGGCAGCGACGTACACCTGGTGGAGCGGCTGCGCCTCGCGCACGGCGAGCCCATGGCGCACCTGCGCAACCACATCCCGGCCGGACTGCTCCCGCTGGACACCGAGCGCCTGGAGGCCACCGGGCTCTACCGCCTGATGCGCGCCGCGGGCATCACCCTGCACAGCGCCCGGCAGTCCGTCGGCGCCCGCGCCGCCGGGGCCGACGAGGCCGGGCTGCTCGCCGAGTCCGAGGGCGCGCCGCTGCTCACGATGCAGCGCACGACCTTCGACGACACCGGCCGCGCGGTCGAGTTCGGCTCGCACATCTACCGGGCCTCGCGGTACTCCTTCGAGTTCCAGCTTCTCGTGCGGCCGTAGGAAGCCTCGTACGGCCGTAGCAAGCCTCCTGCGGCCGGGACTGTCCCCGCAGCCGTAAGAATGTTCTGACAAAGTCATTGACGCTGCCGGGGCGCACCGCTAAAACTCCCACCAGCCGCACGGGGCGGCCGGGAGAAGAGGTGGACCCACCATGCGCACAGCCCGCACGGCAGCAGCCCTCATCGCGGTCGTCGCGCTCGCGGCAGGCTGCAGCAGCTCAGGTGGCAAGGACGACGAGAGCGACGGCGGGAGCGGTGGCGGCGGCAAGGCCGTGGACACCCCGCGCCTGAAGATCGCGATGGTGACGCACTCCGGCGAGGGCGACACCTTCTGGGACATCGTCCAGAACGGCGCCAAGGAGGCGGCGAAGAAGGACAACGTCGAGTTCCTGTACTCCAACGACAAGGAGGGCAAGGGCCAGGCGGAGCTCGTCCAGACCGCGATCGACAAGAAGGTCGACGGGATCGTGGTGACGCTCGCCAAGCCGGAGGCGATGAAGAGCGTGCTCGGCAAGGCGCGGGCGGCCGGCATCCCGGTCGTCACGATCAACTCGGGGGCTGAGTTCTCCGCCCGCTTCGGCGCGCTGAGCCACATCGGGCAGGACGAGTCCGTGGCGGGCGAGGCCGTCGGCGACGAGCTGACCGGGCGCGGCAAGAAGAAGGCACTGTGTGTCATCCACGAACAGGGCAACGTCTCGCTGGAGCAGCGCTGTGCGGGCGTGAAGAAGACCTTCGGCGGGGCGGTGGAGAACCTGAACGTCGACGGCACCAACGCGCCCGGCGCCCAGTCGTCCATCAGCGCGAAGCTGCAGGCGACCAAGGGCATCGACGCGGTCGTCACCCTGGGCGCGCCGATCGCCGCGGTCTCCGTGAAGGCCAAGGAGGACGCGGGCAGCGAGGCCGAGATCGACACCTTCGACCTGAACGCCGAGGTGGTCAAGCGGCTCAAGGCGGACGAGGTCGGCTTCGCCGTCGACCAGCAGCCCTATCTCCAGGGCTACCTCGCGATCGACGAGCTGTGGCTGTACCGGACCAACGCGAACGTCCTCGGCGGCGGCAAACCGGTCCTGACCGGCCCCGCCGTGGTCACCAGGAAGGACGTGCCGAAGCTGGAGAAGTACACCGCGCGCGGTACCCGATGACCACACGGGTGATCCGCGTGACCGATACTTGGGCGGCCGGGTCCGGGCAGCGGACCCGGCCGCACCGAGAAGCACGGCAGGTCGCGGCTGGGCCGCGAGCACTGCGAAACGCACTGCAAACACTGCAAAGCAAGAAGGGCACGGCGACGTGGCAAGGGTTGGGACTGGAGTACGTGCGGTGGGTGCCGTGCTGGTGGCGGTGCTCGGGGCGTCCCTCGTGGGCTGCAGCAGCACCGGGGGCAAGCGCGCCGAGGACGCGCGCAAGGCATCTCAGGCGCAGGGCAAGGCGGCGGTGAACACGCCCCGCTGGACCTTCGCGATGGTCACGCACTCGGGCGACGGCGACACGTTCTGGGACATCGTCCAGAACGGCGCCAAGCAGGCGGCCGTGAAGGACAACATCAACTTCCTGTACTCGCACGACGACGAGGCGCAGCAGCAGGCCCAGCTCGTGGACGCGGCCATCGACAAGAAGGTCGACGGCATCATCGTCACGCTGGCCAAGCCGGACGCGATGAAGGCCGCCGTGGCCCGCGCCGAGAAGGCCGGCATCCCGGTGATCACGGTGAACTCGGGCTCGGAGGAGTCCAAGAAGTTCGGCGCCCTGACCCACATCGGCCAGGACGAGACGATCGCGGGCGAGGCCGTCGGCGAGGAGCTGACCAAGCGCGGCAAGAAGAAGGCCCTGTGCATCCTGCACGAGCAGGGCAACGTGGGCCACGAGCAGCGCTGCGAGGGCGCCAAGTCCACCTTCAAGGGCAAGATGCAGAACCTGTACGTGACGGGCACCAACATGCCCGACGTGCAGTCCGCCATCGAGGCCAAGCTCCAGTCCGACGAGGACATCGACGCCGTCGTCACGCTCGGCGCGCCCTTCGCCGACACCGCCGTGAAGGCCAAGGAGGGCGCCGACAGCAAGGCCGAGATCGACACCTTCGACCTCAACGAGAAGGTCGCCGCGGGCCTGAAGTCCGGCGCGCTCGGCTTCGCCGTGGACCAGCAGCCGTACCTCCAGGGCTACCAGGCCGTGGACCTGCTGTGGCTGTACAAGTACAACGCCGATGTGCTCGGCGGCGGCAGGCCGGTCCTCACCGGACCGCAGATCATCACCAAGGATCAGGCCGCCGAGCTGGAGGAATACGCGAAGCGGGGGACCCGATGAGCACGACAGCACCCGCACCCGGGAAGCCGGCGACCGACGAGCGGCTGCTCAAGACCTCGCCGCTGAAGAAGTTCCTCGGCCGGCCCGAGCTGGGCTCGGTCGTGGGCGCCGTCGCGGTGTTCCTGTTCTTCGCGGTCGTCGCGGACAGCTTCCTGCGCGCCGCGAGCCTGGCCACCGTCCTGTACGCGGCGTCCACGATCGGCATCATGGCGGTGCCGGTGGCGCTGCTGATGATCGGCGGCGAGTTCGACCTGTCGGCGGGCGTCATGGTCACGACGTCCGCGCTGATCTCGTCGATGTTCAGCTACCAGATGACGGCGAACGTCTGGGTCGGCGTGGGCGTGTCCCTCCTGGCCACCCTCGCCATCGGCGTCTTCAACGGCGTGATGCTGATCCGCACGGACCCGCCGAGCTTCATCATCACGCTCGGTACGTTCCTGATGCTCACCGGCATGAACCTGGGCTTCACCAAGCTGATCAGCGGCACCGTCTCCACCAAGTCGATCTCCGACATGGAGGGCTTCTCCTCCGCCAAGGACGTCTTCGCCTCCACGATCACCATCGGCGACGTCGACTTCAAGATCACCATCGTGTGGTGGCTCGCCATGATCGCGGTCGCCACCTGGATCCTGCTGCGCACCCGCGCCGGCAACTGGATCTTCGCGGTCGGCGGCGGCGAGCAGGCGGCCCGCGCGGTCGGCGTGCCGGTGGGCCGCACCAAGATCGGCCTGTACATGGGCGTCGCCTTCGGCGCCTGGGTCTCCGGCCAGCACCTGCTGTTCAACTACGACGTCGTGCAGTCCGGCGAGGGCGTCGGCAACGAACTGATCTACATCATCGCGGCCGTCATCGGCGGCTGCCTGATCACCGGCGGCTACGGCTCGGCGGTCGGCGCCGCCGTCGGCGCCCTGATCTTCGGCATGACCAGCAAGGGCATCGTGTACGCCGAGTGGAACCCGGACTGGTTCAAGTTCTTCCTCGGAGCGATGCTGCTCCTCGCGACCCTGCTGAACGCCTGGGTCCGCAAGCGCGCGGAGGCGACGAAATGACGACTGAGGCCGCAGACACCACCGAGGCGCCCGCCCCGGGCGACCGCACGCCCCTCGTCGAGCTCGACGCCGTCAGCAAGTACTACGGCAACATCCGGGCCCTCGAAGGCGTCTCCCTCGAAGTGCACGCCGGGGAGATCTCCTGCGTGCTCGGCGACAACGGCGCCGGCAAGTCCACCCTCATCAAGATCATCGCGGGTCTGCACCAGCACGATGCGGGCACCTTCCGCATCGAGGGCGAGGACACCAGGCTCTCCAGCCCCCGCGAGGCCCTGGACCGCGGCATCGCGACCGTCTACCAGGACCTGGCCGTCGTCCCGCTGATGCCGGTCTGGCGGAACTTCTTCCTCGGCTCCGAGCCGACGAAGGGGGTGGGCCCCCTCAAGCGCATGGACGTCGACGTCATGCGCCGGACCACGCACGCCGAGCTGCTCCGCATGGGCATCGACCTGCGCGACGTGGACCAGCCCATCGGCACGCTGTCCGGCGGCGAGCGCCAGTGCGTGGCGATCGCCCGCGCCGTGTACTTCGGCGCGAAAGTTCTCGTCCTGGACGAGCCGACGGCGGCTCTTGGCGTGAAGCAGTCCGGCGTCGTCCTCAAGTACGTCGCCGCCGCCCGCGACGCCGGGCTCGGCGTGGTCTTGATCACCCACAACCCGCACCACGCGTACCTGGTCGGCAACCGTTTCGTCCTCCTCAAGCGCGGCACGATGTCTGGCAGCCATGCCCGCGACGAGATCACCCTCGACGAACTTACCCGCCAGATGGCGGGTGGCTCAGAGCTGGACGACCTCCGTCACGAGCTAGAACGGGCTCCGGAGCCCGACCTCAAGGAACACGGGGACGCCCCGTAGGCGCACCGGGCCCCGTAAGGGGCGCGGGGAACTGCGCGACCAGCCACGAACAAGCCGCAGACGCGTCTGCCGAGGACTGAGCAGACGCGTCTGCGGCTTTTCTTCGGCTGAGCGCGCAGTTCCCCGCGCCCCTGAGGGAACCAGACCTCCCCCGCCCGGAAGTGCGGGGCACCTCAGCCCCCGGGGCCCGACCGGGGTGTGCCCAGCACCCCGGTCCCGTTGTGCGCGCCCCCGCGAGAGTGAGGCAGAATCGGCGCGATGAGCACCTACCGCGACCTCACGCACCGCGGCTCCGCACGAGCCACCGTTCTGCGGACCGTGGGCACGCGTGAGCGCCGTTCCCATCTGACGGCGCCCCGCGTGCCCACCGTCGGCATCGACATCGGGGGCACGAAGGTGATGGCGGGCGTCGTGGACGCCGACGGCAACATCCTGGAGACCCTGCGCACCGAGACGCCGGACAAGTCCAAGAGCCCCAAGGTGGTCGAGGACACCATCGTCGAGCTGGTCCTGGACCTGTCCGACCGGCACGACGTGCACGCCGTCGGCATCGGCGCCGCGGGCTGGGTGGACGCGGACCGCAACCGCGTCCTGTTCGCCCCGCACCTTTCCTGGCGCAACGAACCCCTGCGCGACCGCATCTCCGGCCGCCTCGCGGTCCCCGTGCTCGTGGACAACGACGCGAACACCGCCGCGTGGGCCGAGTGGCGCTTCGGCGCCGCCCGCGGCGAGGACCACCTGGTCATGATCACCCTCGGTACCGGCATCGGCGGCGCCATCCTGGAGGAGGGCCAGGTCAAGCGCGGCAAGTTCGGCGTCGCGGGCGAGTTCGGCCATATGCAGGTCGTGCCCGGCGGCCACCGCTGCCCGTGCGGCAACCGCGGCTGCTGGGAGCAGTACAGCTCCGGCAACGCCCTGGTCCGCGAGGCCCGCGAGCTGGCGGCCGCGGACTCCCCGGTGGCGTACGGCATCATCGAGCGCGTCAAGGGCAACATCCCGGACATCACCGGACCGGTCATCACCGAGCTGGCCCGCGAGGGCGACGCGATGTGCGTCGAGCTGCTCCAGGACATCGGCCAGTGGCTCGGCGTCGGCATCGCGAACCTGGCGGCGGCCCTCGACCCGTCCTGCTTCGTCATCGGCGGCGGCGTCAGCGCGGCCGACGACCTGCTCATCGGCCCGGCCCGGGACGCCTTCCGCCGCCACCTCACCGGCCGCGGCTACCGCCCCGAGGCCCGCATCGCCCGCGCCCAGCTCGGCCCCGAGGCCGGCATGGTGGGCGCCGCCGACCTGGCCCGCCTGGTGGCCCGCCGCTTCCGCCGCGCCAACCGCCGCCGCGTCGAGCGCTACGAACGCTATGAGCGTTACGCCGAGGCCCGCCGCTCCAACGACCGCACCGCCCAGGGATCCCAGTAGATGACCGTGCCCCGCCAGCCCTCGTCCCCGGACCTGCCGGGCCCGCCCGGCCCCGGCGACCGGGAGCGGCGTCCCCCGGAGGACCGCCGCCACATGATCCGCCGCCGCTGGCTCACGGCGACGATCATCGTGCTGCTCATCGGCGTGCCCGCCGTCTATCTGCTGATCTCCGCGAACCAGAGCCGCAACAGCGGCCGCGACAAGGAGAAGAAGTACTCCGCGACCGGCCTCACCGCCGGCTGGCCCTCCAAGGTCCAGCGCCGCCTGTACGACGTGCCGATCCCGCCGTACTCCGAAGAGGTCGCCTACTACGAGACGAACAACTGGCGCACCAGCCGCCTCTACGTCCAGTTCCTCACCAGCAACAAGGGCCTGGACAAGTTCCTCAAGGAGACCGGCACCGGCCAGGGCGTGAGCGCGCTGAAGCCGGACGACTTCACCATCAGCAAGCGCGACCAGAAGGTCGTCGGCTGGGAGTTCACCGGCCCCGGCCCCTGGTACGGCGTCACCCACCAGCAGAAGAACCCGACGCCCACGCAGGACATCGTGGTGAACCGCTCCAACCCCAGGCATCCGATGGTGTACGTCGTGTCGACGACCACGCCGTAGTCCCGGCGTACGAAGTCGCGGCCGCACCGCGCGCGCAGGGAGCCGAGGCCGTGGCGGGTGCCGCCGCGGCCTCGTAGCATGTCGCCATGATCCTCAGCCTGAGCAGCCCCGCCATCGGCGCCCTTCGGGCCCGCGCGCTGCCCGCGCCCGGCTGTTGTTGATCTTCTCGTCCGTCGCTCCGTAGCAGCTCCACGCTCCCGTACGCCGCCGCGTCACCCACGTCCGCACGGCGCACGGGACTTCGCGCACCCGAGAGACCGTCGTACCCGCCCGCCACGCCCACCGCGGAAGGCCGCCTCATGACGCCCAGGGAACCGCTCACCGAAACCGCCTACGACCGCCGACGCCTCAGGCAGTGGCTCGCCGGGAAGGCCCGCGCCGACGGCGTCGGGCGCCGGGACGTGCTGCGGCTCGCCGCCGCCGCGGGCCTCGCGGCGTCCGTCCCCGCCGCGCTCGCCGCCCCGCACGCGACCGCCGCGACGGCGTCGGGCATCGTCAAGCCGCTGCCCGAAGAGCTGTTCACGGTGCGCGGCACGAACGCCGAGACGAAGTTCGCGTCGCTGGCGGGCACCGGACATCTGACCCCCGCCTCCCACTTCTTCGTACGCAACCACACCACGACCCCGCGGCTGGACGCCGCCGCCTGGAAGCTCACGGTCTGGGGCGACGGACTGACCGGCGGGGCAAGGGAGTTCACGCTCGCCGACCTCGCGCGGCTGCCGTCGACGACGCGCACGGCGTACGTGGAGTGCGCGGGCAACGGGCGGAGTCTCTTCGCGACCCAGCAGGGGCAGCCCGTGGCGGGCACGGCCTGGACGCTCGGCGCGATCGGCACCGCGCGCTGGCGCGGCGTCCGGCTGGCCGAAGTCCTGCGCCGCGCGGGCCTGTCGCACCGCGCGGTGGACATCATGCCGCGTGGCCTCGACGACGACTACGTGACGGCGGACGGCACGAACCTCGGCCGGGTGCGCCGCCCGCTGCCGCTCGCCAAGGCCCTGGACGACGTGCTCCTCGCGTACGAGATGAACGGCGAGCCGCTGCCGCCCGACCACGGCCACCCCGTGCGCGTCCTCGTGCCGTCCTGGGTCGGCATCGCGTCCGTGAAGTGGGTCGGCGACATCGAGGTGTCGGCGACCCCGCTCTACTCGCCCTGGAACACCGACTTCTACCGCCTGTTCGGGCCCGGGCAGCCGGCGGAGGGCTCGGCCCCGCTCACCCGTCAGGCGCTCAAGTCGGTCTTCGAACTCCCTTGGAACGCGAGCCTGCGCGCCGGTGAGCGGCACCGCCTGACCGGCCGCGCCTGGTCCGGCGGCGGCGCCGTGGCCCGCGTCGACGTCAGCACGGACCACGGCACCACATGGCGCCGCGCGCGCCTGCACGACGTACCCCGGCCCGGCTCCTGGGTGCGCTGGTCCGCCGACTGGCGTCCGCGCACCCCCGGCCCGGCGGTGCTGCTCGCCCGCGCCACGGACACGTCGGGCCGCACCCAGCCGGACACCACCGCGCACAACGCGCAGGGGTACCTGTTCGACGCGGTGGTGCGGCATCCGGTGACAGTGGAGTGAGGGTGCGGCGGGGCGGCGTGCCGACTGCCGATGGGCGGGCGCCTGCTGAGTAGGTGTCAGGCGCCCAGCGGACGTCTCCTGCTGAGTACGTGTCAGGCGCCAGCGGGCGGCCGCTTGATGAGGGCGTGTCAGGCGTCGGCCGTCCGCCACTTCTCGTACGCCGCCACCGCCACCGCCAGGTCCTCCCAGGCCATGCCCGCCGACTTGAACAGGCGCGGGCGGTCGGCGTCGACGGGCACCTCGCCGCGTGCCAGTTCGGGCAGGGTGCGCAGCCGCCCGAGGTCGAACTCCGCGACGGCCACGGCCTGCACGATGTCGCCGCACTCGCGCATCGCCACGGACCGGGACTCGGCGACGACCGTGGCCCGGCCGAGCAGCCGCTCGTCGACCTCCCGCGCGTCGGGCTCGTGCGAGCCGACGGCGACGACCGTCGCGTGCGGGGCGAGCAGCGCGCTGTCGAACAGCGGCTCGCGCGCCGTCGTGCAGCAGCACACGACGTCGGCGCCCGCGACGTCCTGCGGTGCCGCGGACGCCGCCTCAAGACCCGCATCCCGGCACCGCTCCACGAACGCGGCCACGCGCTCCCGGTCGCGCCCCACGACGTCCACGTGCGCGAGGCCGGGGCGCACCGCCCGTACCGCCTCCACGTGCCCCCATGCCTGCGGCCCCGTCCCGAACACGAGCAGCCGCCGGACCTCCGGCACGGCGAGCCGCCGGATCGCCGCACCCGACACGGCGGGCGTGCGCAGCGAGGTGAGGGCGATGCCGTCGAGCAGGGCCAGGGGCTGGTGGGTGGCGCCGTCGAGCAGGAGGTAGAGGCCCTGGATGCGGGGGAGCCCGCGGGCGGGGTTGCCGGGGGTCACGGACGCCACCTTCACGCCCGCGTACGCAGCGGTCGACGAGGGCATGAGCAGGAGCTGACCCCCCGTCACGCCGACGACGGACCGCGCGGGTTCGGCCTCCGGGTCGAGTCCGCCGCCGACCAGCACTTCCTCGACGGCGTCGACGGCGGCACCCATCGGGACGAGCCGGGCGAGCGCGGCGGCGTCGAGATGGGGGAGCGGCGAGGGCGGGACGGAATGGGGGGCTTCGGGGTGTGGGGTCATCGTCATCCGGTGATCCTCACCGAAGGCGCCGTACCGAAACGCCGGGACCGGCCATGGAGTCGCCCCGTCGCTGGTGTGCGACGGGGCGATGGGCGCCGCCTCCCCGTCATGCGGAGACGGCGGCGTATCAAGTTGTGGGAGGCGGCACGGCCGTGCGCGGCACTCGCCGACTGGTCAGTGGTTCTTGCACTTGTTGCCGGTTGCGGGGTTGAGCAGCCCGAGGACGTCCACGGTGTTGCCGCAGAGGTTGAGGCCGAGGTTGACGGGGACCTGGATGGCGTTGCCGCTCAGGACACCGGGAGAGTTGGCCACTTTGGCGCCTGCTCCGGCGTCGGCCATGGCGGTGCCGGCGCCGCCTGCGACGGTGACGACGGCCAGGGCGGCTGCGGCGAGGATCGTGCGGTTACGCATGGGCTTACCTCCAGATGAGGAAAAGTCGTACATTCGAGCCTCACCGCGGGGCAGTACCGGAGAAACGAAGCCTGATCTGTCTGGCCTACCCGTTCCGCTCTTCCAGGGGCCTGTTTAGGCCAAGTCGGTGGCGGCCGGGGGAGGGTGCGGGGGCGGCGGCGACGGAATGCTCACTCGATCCCTTCCAGGAACGGCACGATCGCGTCGATGAAGCGCTCGTTCCGGTCGCCTACCACCATGTGCCCCGCGTCGGCCACATCGACGCGCCGGGCATGGGGGACCCGGTCGCAGAACTGCTCGGCGATGTCGCCGCGTACCACGTCGCTGACCCCGCCGCGGACGAGCAGGATCGGCACGCCGGTGCGGCGCGCGGCGTCGAGGAGGCGCTCCGCCATGCCGGGCGGGTCCATCCGGCCCTCGAAGCTGTCCAGCATTCGGGGGTCCCAGTGCCAGACCCAGCGATCGCCGTGGCGCCGCAGGTTGTTGCGTATCCTCTCGGGGTCGTCCGGGCGTGGGCGATGCGGCAGGTAGGCGGACACCGCCGCGGCCGCTTCCCCGACGTCGGCGAATCCGTCCGGCCTGCGGCGCATGAACTCGGTGATCCGGCGAACCCCGCGGGGATCGGGCCGATGGGCGACGTCGACGAGGACGAGGGCGCGGACCGCCGCTCCGGGTGCCTCTCCGGCGGCGAGCAGCGAACTCAGCCCGCCGAGCGAGGCACCGATGAGCACCGGCCGCTCGCCGAGTTCGGCGACCAGCGCCCGGACGTCGTCGGCGAACAGGCCGAGGTCGTAGACACCGTCGGCCGACCACGCGCTGGTGCCGTGCCCGCGCAGGTCCGGGGCGACGACCCGCCAGCCGAGGGCGGCCAGTCGGGGGCCGGTCCGATCCCAGGCGTGCCGCGTCTGGCCGCCGCCGTGCAGCAGGACGAGGGGAGGGGAGGCCGCCTCGCCCCACACGTCCGCCGTGAGCAGGACCCCGCCGTGGCCCACGAAGTGCCGCGTCTGTGGCGGCGCGCCGGCCGTCATACGGCGCCCCGGCTCCGCAGCGGTGCCAGCAGCCGGTCGCGGTGGGGATCCGCGGCCGCCGCGGCGAGTGCGACGTCCAGCGCGAACAGAGCACGCGCGAGGAACCGGTCGTCGTCGATCAGGCCGGCGACCCACTGGTGCAGCGCGCCCACGCACGAGGTGCCGACCACGGACGCCAGCGCGTCGGTGTCGATGTCGGCGCGCAGGAGGCCCTGCGTCCGTGCGTCCGCCAGCGCCCGGCGGAGCTGGGTGAGCGGACTGCGGCGGAGCACGAGGCCGCTCTCCTCCCACTCCCGCACCATGCGACGCGAGACGACCGGGTCGTCCACGAACAGCTGGACGGTCGACCTGACGACGTCGCTCGGACCACCGGCTGCCAACGCCGCGAGGCGGCCCTCGAGTTCGTCCATGAACCCGGCGGCGAGGGCCTCCCAGATCTTGTCGCGCGGTCCGACCAGGTTGTACACGGTGGCCGGGGCGACCCCCGCCCGCTCGGCGATCCGCTCGGTACTGAGCACCGACTCCGGTCTGTCACGCAGGAGTTCGCGCGCCGCGTCGAGGATCCGGGCCCGCCGCTGGGCCTTGTGCCGCTCACGCAGCCCTCCTTCGACCGTCTGCATAGGCGGGCACCCCTTCCCTGAAACTTAGAGAGGCTTCTAACTTTAGAGACTCCTCCGGATTCCGCAAGGCTCAGTCGCCAGTCGCCAGTCGCCAGTCGCCAGCCAGTCGCCAGTCGCCAGTCGCCAGTCGCGTGCGCGCGGTTGCGGGAGGCTTGTCCGAAGGTGCACCGTTCGGGGCGCCCCGGGCACTTCGTCCGCTGATCAAGCCGCTAGCCTCCGTACGCATGACCGATTCTCAAACTCACGACCGGCTCGCGGATGAGCTCGCGAGACCGCCGGCCCGGCGCGTCCTGCGGTTCGCCGCAGGCGCCACCGCGGCCTTACTCGTCGCCGACCTCGCCACGCGCGCGTACAACCACTACGACTCCATACCGACCGTCCGCAGGTTCGTGAACGTCGACCTCGAGGCCAACCTGGCGACCTGGTGGAACAGCACGCTGCTGCTGGCCGTGGCGGGCATGGCGCTGACCGCCGCGCTGCTCAGCGGGCGCGGCGCGCGCCCGGGGCGGCGGTCCTGGCTGGGCCTCGCCGCCGCGACCGCGCTGCTCAGCATCGACGAGACGGCCTCCTTGCACGAGCGCCTCGGCGAGGTCGGCAAGTCGTGGAAGGAGTGGGCCGGGGGCTCGCTGCCCACGCACGCCTGGGTGTTGCCCGGCGCGGTCCTCGCGGCGGCGGGCACGGTGTGCGCCGTGCTGTGGGCGCGGAAGCTCTCGCGTGACCTGCGGTACGGGCTCCTCGGCGCACTGGGGGTGTATCTGGGCGGGGCGCTGCTGACCGAGGCGTTCAACGGGTGGGCGCACGCCCACAGCCACAGCACCGTGCTCATGCTGGGCACGCTCGTGGAGGAGGGGCTGGAGATGAGCGGCTGCCTCGTCGCCCTCGCCGTCCTCGGCCGGTACGTGGTGCTGGAGCACGACCCGGCGTCCGGGCGCGCGGCGGTCCGGCTGCGGGACGGTTAGGGCGTGTCCGGCCGGCGCGCGGACCAGGGGGAGAGGTCCGCGATGTTCCGGCACTCGGCGTTCCCGTACGGCGACCGGCCCTTCGCGTGACAAGGTCGATGCCCTCCCCGTAACAGCGTCGAAGGGCCCTGTTCGCAAGGGCCCTTCGACATCCTCCGTTTCAGCGGGCGGTCCGCCCGGCCGCCGGGGCGGGTTCTTCAGGTGGCGACGGCAGGCCGCGCAGCCGCCGTACCGGGGACAGGGCGAGCGCGATCAGCACGGCGGCGGAGCCGATCGCCGCGACGGTCAACGCGCCCCGGGCGCCGATCCGGCCGGACAGCAGCCCGGCGAACAGGCCGCCGAGCGCGCCGCCGCCGAACAAAAGCGTGCGGAAGACCGCCGTCATCCGGCCCATCATCGACTGGGGAGTACTGGCCTGACGCAGGCTGACGATGATGACACCGGCGACGCCGAGCCCGAGGTAGGTGGTGAAGAAGGAGAGGACGAACATCCCCACCATCACCGGCCGGGGTCCGGTGGCCAGGACGATCAGCGTCGGGCCGAGGAGGAGGGCCGACTGGGCGACGACGTAGACGAGTCCCAGGCGGAACCGCCGGATGACGTTGCGGGAGATCCCCGCGCCGATCAGACCGCCCACGGAGGCGGTGGCGAAGACGGCGCCGAGGGCCGCCGAGTCCAGGTCCAGGTCGTGGGTTCCGTACAGCAGGAACATCGTCCACACGGTGACCATGGAGAAGTTGCAGCAGAACCCGATCAGCGCCAGCGACCGCAGCACGGGGTTCTTCAGCACCAGGCGCAGGCCGTCCCGGAGTTCGGTGGGCAGGTGACGTCGTGCGGCCGGGGGCCGCGGGCGCGGTTCGGGGGTGCGGATGAGCAGCAGCGAGACCAGGGACACCAGATAGGAGAACGCGTCGACGATCAGTGCCACGGGTGCGGTCAGGGCGCCGACCAGGACACCCGCGAGCCCGGGCCCCGCCACATCGGCCGCCGATGAGCTCGTCCCCATCTTGGCGCCGGCTTCGACGTAGTGCTTGGGGTCGCGTACGAGCGTGGGTACGTACGACATCCAGCTCACGTCGAACAGCACGGACGCGACGCCGACGGCGCAGGCGATCACCAGCAGCGCGGCCAGGCTGAGCGTGTCCGTCCAGTACAGGACGGGCACGAGGGCCAGCAGGAGCATCCGGACGAGGTTGGCGCCGAGCATGATCCGCCGCCGCCGGGCCCGGTCCGCCCACACCCCGAAGATCAGGGCGAGACCGAGGTACGGGACGAGCTGCAGGAAGCGCAGGACGCCCACCTGCTCGTCCGTGGCGTGGAAGGCGAGGATGGCGGTCAGCGGCAGGGCGAGGTTGGTGACCTGGGTTCCGAGGAGCGAGAGCGTCTCGCCCAGCCAGAACTTGAGGAAGTCGCCGTTGCGCCACAGGCTCTCCGAGGCCGGTTCCTCGATACGTGTCCGCGTGGCCGTCATCGCCGTCCCTGGCCCGCGAGTTCCGCGACCACGTGTGCGACGTGGTCCACTTCCTCCTCGGTGTTGTAGTAGTGCGGCGACAGGCGCAGGCACCAGTCGACGTCCTTGTCCCCGAAGTCGAACTGCGCGAACTCACGCAGACTGAGTGACGAGTTGATGCCGCGGGCGTCCATGGCCGCCTTGAACGGCTGCCGCTGCCAGCCCGCGACACCGAAGGTGACGAGCGCGGCGAGGCGCGGGCCGCGGTCGAGCACCCGCACCCCCGGGATCGGCGCGAGCCGGTCGCGGAGCCGGGCCGCGAGGGCCGGGGTGCGCTGCTCGATGGCCTCGATGCCGACCTCGCGGGCGTAGCGCGTCGCGGTGGCGCTGCCGAGCACCGTGGCGTAGGGGAACTCCCACTCCTCGAAGCGGGCGGCGGTGCCGGCGGGTTCGTAGCCGCCCGGCTCGGTCCAGCGGGCGCCGTGCATGTCGATGAACAGCGGCTCGTGGCCCGCGCGCAGGACGCGGTCGGACACGTACAGGAACCCGGAGCCGCGCGGGCCGCGGAGGAACTTGCGGCAGGTGGCGGTGAGGAAGTCGCAGCCGATCTCCGCCACGTCGACGGCGAGCTGACCCACCGACTGGCAGGCGTCCACCAGGTAGAGCAGGTCCAACTCCCGGCAGTGGCGGCCGATTTCGGCGACGGGTGAGACGAGGCCCGAGTTGGTGGGGACATGGGTGGCGGACACCAGGCGCGGGCGGTGGGTCCGCATCAGCGCCGCCATCGCCTCCACGTCGACTCCGCCGTCGGGGGTGTTGGGCGCGTGGACGATGCGTACGCCGAATCGCTTGCGCAGGGACAGGAAGGCGATCTGGTTGGAGACGAAGTCGTCGCGGGTGGTGAGGATGACGTCGTCGGTCTCGAACGGGATCGCGGACAGGGCGTTGGCGTAGGCGTGGGTGGCGCTGCCCGCGAAGGCGATGTTGTCGGGCGTGGTGTTGATGAGGGCGGCGATCTCCGTGTAGAACGCCCGGACTTCGGCGGCCCGGGCGGCCGACGCCTCGTAACCACCGATGCGGGCTTCGAGGTTCAGATGACCGACCATCGCGTCCGTCACGGGCGCTGCCATCAGTCCGCAGCCCGCGTTGTTGAAGTGGATGACCCGGCGGCACCCCGGGGTGTCGGCCCGCAGGGCGGCGACGTCCAGCTGAAGTGCTTCCCGGCCAGTGCTAGAATTATCTCTCATGAATGACAGTAGCACTTCTGGAGAGTTGGCGGACAGCCTGCGCGCGCTGGTCTCCCGGCTGTCGCCCGGCGACCGGCTGCCGAGCAGCCGGGAGCTGATCAAGGAGTACCGGGTCGGCCCGGCGACCGTGGCCCGGGCCATCGCCGCACTGGCCGCCGAGGGCGCGGTGGTGACCCGTCCGGGCAGCGGAACGTTCGCGGCGGAGCGGGGCCGGCTCCGCGGCGAAGCGGACGGAAGCGGCACGGACACCGACTGGCAGACGGTCGCCCTCACCGACCGCGCCGTGGACACCCACCTGATCGCCGACCCGCTCGGCCCGCCACCGGCCGGGACGATCACCATGGACGGCGGCTATGTGCACCGCTCGCTCCAGCCCACCCGGACCCTGAGCGCGGCCCTCGCGCGGGCGGCCCGCCGCCCGGACGCCTGGGACCGAGCCCCGGCCGGCGGCCTGATGGCGCTGCGTACCGTGTTCGCCCGGATCGTCGGCGGCAGCGTGGCGGCTCAGGACGTGCTGGTCACCGCCGGCGGGCAGAGCGCCCTGTCGATCGCGTTCCGGGCCATCGCCGGGCCCGGCAGCCCCGTCCTGGTGGAGTCCCCCACCTACCCCCGGGCCCTGGCCGCCGCCCGCGCCGCGGGCCTGCGACCCGTGCCGGTGCCGCTCGACGCCGACGGCCTGCGGCCCGACATGCTGGCCGACGCGTTCGCGATGACCGGCGCGCGGCTGCTGTACTGCCAGCCGGCCTTCCAGAACCCGACCGGCACCGTGCTGGCGCCCGAACGGCGCGCCCAGATCCTCGATGTCGCGCGCGCCTCGGGCGCGTTCGTGCTGGAGGACGACTTCGCGCGGCACCTGGGACACGGTGGCGCGGTGCCGCGGCCGCTGGTCGCCGACGACCGCGACGGCACGGTCGTCCACGTCACCTCGCTCACCAAGCCCGCCGCGCCGAGCCTGCGGATCGGCGCGCTGGTGGCCCGCGGACCGGTCATGGAGCGCATGCGGGCGGTGCGCCTGGTCGACGACTTCTTCGTCACGCGTCCGCTGCAGGAGGCCGCGCTTGAAGTGCTCAGTTCTCCCTCCTGGGACCGGCACGTCCGCTCTCTCGGTACGGAACTGCGGGAGCGGTGCGCCGTGCTGGCCGCCGCGATCACCCGCGAGATCCCCGGCGCGACCCTGGCCGGGCTGCCGACGGGCGGGCTCCACCTGTGGGTTCGCCTGCCGCCGGGCGTGGACGACACCGTCCTCACGAGCGCCGCCCGGCAGCGCGGCGTCGCCGTGAGCGTCGGCAGCCGCTACTTCGCCACCGAACCGCCCGCCGCCCACCTGCGCGTCGGGTTCGCCGCGACCGCCGATCACGCCGAACTGACCGAGGGCGCACGGCGGTTGGGAGTCGCCCTCGCGGACCTCGGCCCCAAGGAGGGAGGGCCCGGCGGCCGTTGAGGCCGCCCGCCTGTCACCCCGTCGGCGGGGCGCAGGCGGGGGTTCAACGACAGGCGCTCAGCCGAACCGCAGGATGCGCGGGGCGAAGGTGCCCTCGGGACCGCCGGCGCGGCCGACCGACCACACCGTCGACGTGCCCGGCACCGGCGCCAGGTGCAGCCGCGAGGAGTCACCCTCCCCGGCCACCGCGGGCTCGCTGTACTCGGTGAACGACTGCCCGTTCCAGGCGAGGAAGTCCGGCCCGGGCACGAACGGCGGCCAGCTGCCCGGCGGGCCGTACTTCTGCGAGCGGGCCACCGAGACCCAGCCCAGCTCACCGGATGCGGTGGGCGCCAGTGAGGTGATCCCGCCGAAGTCGGTGGGCACGGTCACGCGGCTCCACGCCTTTCCGTCGAAGCGGGCCAGCAGGGGCGGAATCGGCTTGCCGACCGGGCCGCCGACGAACCCGGCCGTGCCACCCGCCCACACCTCCGTCGGCGAGACAGCGAGCACGCTGCCCACGGCCGACCGCGGGAACCCGCTCACGATCGTCTGCTCCCACGCCGTCCCGTCCCAGTGCGACACGGCCGCA
This sequence comes from Streptomyces aurantiacus JA 4570, assembly GCF_000414115.1. Taxonomy (GTDB): domain Bacteria; phylum Actinomycetota; class Actinomycetes; order Streptomycetales; family Streptomycetaceae; genus Streptomyces; species Streptomyces aurantiacus_A. Next base: position 8,715 of record NZ_AOPZ01000218.1, on the reverse strand, counting down.
CCCGAGTGGGTCTCGCCCGCGGCCCAGACGTCGTCGCCCGCCTTGATGTGCAGGCCGTATACGGCTCCCGGCGGCACCGGCACGTCCCGCCAGTCGCGCCCGTCCCTGCGCAGCAGTACCTGCGCGCCGTCCCGCGAACCGATCAGCCAGGTCTCACCGCCACCGGTGACGACCTTGGTCAGGACGACACCGCGCGGCGGCCGGCTCTCGGCCCAGGACTTGCCGTCGAAGCGGAGCAGGCGGGCGCCGCCCGCCGAGTCGCGGCCGACCGCCCAGACCGCGGTCGGCGAGGTCGCGGCCACGGACAGCAGCTCGCCCTGCCAGCCGACCCCGGGCAGAGTCTGGCGCTGCCACGCGGTTCCGTTCCAGCGCAGCACCAGCGGGAAGCCCGGCGCCTCGCGGCCGACGGCGTCGGCGCCCACCGCCCACGCCCGGTCGGGACCGGACGCCACGGCCTCGTTCAGCCCGGCCTGCGGGCGGATCTGCGCCGGGACCGGAACGTGTTGCCAGGACCCGGATTCCGCCGCGGCCGAGGCCATGACGGCCGTGAAGGTCATGGCGACGGCGAGGAGCGCGACGAGAAGTCTGCGTGCCATGGTCAGCCTCCCAGCCGCTCACTCATCAGGTTCGGTTTCGAGCCGTAGATCTCGACGGTCCCGAAGGACAGCAGAGCGGACCCGGCCCTCGTCAGCGCGAGCGGCCTGACGTGGATCGCGTTCGTGCGTTCCGGGCCGTACGAGAAGGTGGTGCGGGCGCCGTTCACCCTTGCGTACCTCGACTGGAACGCGCGGTCGCTGCGCACCGGCAGCCACAGCGCGCCGTCCGGGCCGCGCACCAGGGACTCGGTGTGGGTGTCGCCCAGCGGTGGGTAAGTGGTGCGCCAGGCATGCCCGTTGAAGGTCATGAGGTACGTGCGGATGCCGCTGTCGGTGTACTGGCTGCCGCCGATCGTGACCCGGCCGGACCGTTCGGGCAGGATCGTGTGCACGTTGCTGTTCGGCGGCAGCGAGACCTTCGCGTCCCGCCACGCCGTGCCGTCCCAGCGCAGAACGGTGGTCCCGGTGCTGGTGTCCGCCCAGGCCCAGGCGTCGGTGGCGGTACGCGCGGTGATCCCCATCACGTAATACACGCCGTCCGGGGTGGACTGTGTGGTCCAGCGGGAACCGTCGTAGTGCAGCACCTTCACCCCGGTGTCGTCCTCGCCGACGACCCACGCTCCCCCCGGGACGGCGGTGAAGTCCTGGTAGACCGACAGGGTCTGGGGCAGCGGGACGGCGCTCCACCCTGCCGCCGACCGGCGCAGGATCTCCCCCTCTCCCGCGCGGTTGTGGAAGATCCACGCCTCCTCGCCGACGTACTGCACATCGCCGAGCCAGCCGGAGTCACCGGCTCCGGGGAAGGTGGTGTCCCGGCTCCATGCGGCGCCGTCCCATCGGTACAGCATCGGCCGCACGCCGTCGGGCGCGTGCTCGTATCCGCTCGCCCACGCCTCCCCGGGCCCGCGAGCGGCGAGATCGGACACGGTCACCGGCGAGACCGCCGCCGGCGGCACCGGCAGGGCCCTCCAACTCGGCGTCACAGCCGTGGCCGGTGAGACCAACGTGGCACACGCGAGCGCCAGGCAGACAAGCACCGCACGGAGACCGTTCACGCGACCGTTCACGAGACCCCCCAGAGCGCGAAGGTCGCACAGCGTATTGGCATGCACACGCCCTCGGATAGGCGGCATCCGGCCGTTCCGCGAGCAGCGTCTCCAGCAGTGCTCGAAGACCTGACTTTGACGCTGAAACAGGCATACATGTTTAAATGCATAGTTCGTGCAGCTAGGTCGGTAAAGAAGTCTATGGTCTACATCGTCCCTTGTGTGGTGGTCCGCACGTCCTCACGCAAGGCGGACGGGCGCACCGCCCAACTGGGCGGCTGCGCGGGGGGAATGAGCAGTGAAGATCGCGTTCCTGATCAACAATGCCTACGGCATCGGCGGAACGATCCGTGCCACCGTCAACCTTTCCGGAGCGTTCGCGGCTCGGCACGATGTCGAGGTCGTCAGCGTGCATCAGGTTCAGGACGAACCCGCGATCGCATTCGACGCACGGGTGAAGCTGACCTCACTGATCGACATGCGTGAGGAGAGCCCCACCTACGAAGGTGATCACCCGCTGACCCGCGAGCGGTGCACGATGTTCCCCGACACCGGAGCCGCCGCGAACTCGGCCCGGCTGCCGTACTCGGCGCTCCAGGACGAACGCATCAGCCGATGGTTGCGGGACACCGATGCCGACGTGGTGATCGCCACCCGCCCCGACCTCAACGGCTACCTGGCCCGCGACGGCCGGCGACGCTATCTGCGCGTCGGCCAGGAACACCTCAGCCTGGACGCGCACAACCCCACGCTGAGGCAGCATCAGAACGAAGCGGTCGCGGGACTGGACGCGTTCGTGACCGTGTCCGAGGCGGACGCCGCGCAGTACCGGCAGGCATTGCCGAACGCTTCGTCGCGCATCCTCTGCATCCCCAACAGCGTCCCCGAGCCCGCGGTCGAACCCTCCGAACGCGACTCCAAGCTGATCGTCGCCGCGGGTCGGCTCGTCTCCGTCAAACGCTACGGCCGGCTGATCGACGCCTTCGCGAAGGTCGCCGCCGCCCACCCCGACTGGACCCTGCGCCTCTACGGGCGCGGACCCGAGCGGCCGAAGCTGCGGCACCAGATCGACGAACTCGGCCTCTACGACCGCATATCCCTCATGGGCCCCGCCTCCCCGATCGAGACCGAATGGGCCAAGGGCGCCATCGCCGCCGTCACCTCCGACAGGGAATCCTTCGGCATGACCATCGTCGAGGCCATGCACTGCGGCGTCCCTGTCATCGCCACCGACTGCCCGCACGGCCCCGCCGAAATCATCGAACACGAAGCCGACGGCATCCTCGTGCCCCTCGCATCCGGGACCCACGGGTATGCGGCCGCCCTCGACCGCCTCATGGCCGACGCGCGACTGCGGGACAGGATCGGATCCGCCGGTCGCGAGCGGGCGAGAGCGTACGCTCCAGCCGCGATCGCCCGTCGCTACGAGACGCTGTTCCACGAACTGTCCGCGCCGCGCCACCGCCGCTCGGCGCGCGCCGCGAGCGGCGGCTCGTTGTGGACCCGGCTGAGAACCGCACTGCCGACAAGGCCGGTCGGGTCGGCCGCGAACAGCCAGCCCGCGCCCGCACCGGCGCCCTCCCCCGACCTGAAGCCCCTCGTGCGTCCCGTCGCCCTGGCCCGGGCCGCCGCGGACGGCAGCATGGTCGTCCGCCTCGACGCGGCCTCCCTGCCGCCCGGGCGCCTCGACTTCCTGGCCCGGTTGCGTCGTGACCCCAAGGGGCGGCACATCCGTGTCCCCGTGCCCGCCGAGACCAGCGCCCTCGACCAGAACCACTTCCACATCGTGCTCGACCCGCGGGAGCACGAACTGGCGGAGGGCCGCTGGGACTGCTACGTCGTCCGTCAGGACGGGGCAGGGAAGAGGGCCCGCCTTGTCGGCGGCCTGACGGAGCAGGCGCGGGCCGTCGGACGCCGCCCCGTGCTCGCCGACGGCCATGTGGCCGCTTGGCTTCCCTACACCACCACCGACGGATTCCTGGCCCTGCGCGCCTGGCAGCGTCTCGCTCACGCGGAAGTCGCAGCCATCGCCATCGGTCACGACCACGCCACCGTCACCGCCCGCCTCTTCGCGCCTGATGTACGCGGCTCTCTGCGCGGCGCCACGGTGGTCGCCGTGTCACGCGAGGGAGAACCGCACGACTTCACCCGGCCCGTCACTCAACTCGCGGGCGAGGACGGGTGCTTCGAGTTCACACTGCCGTACGTCCAAGCCCTCGCCCTGCGAAGCGGCGCGCGCGACGTATGGGACCTGCGCCTCCGCCTCGGAGACACCTGCCGGCCCATCCCCATCGGCCGCATCGGCGGCGACATCGTCGACCGCAAGAAGACCGACGTCCTGCCTGCCGTCCTCCTTCCCCACGAGCAGCACGCGACGCGAGCCAAGCCCTTCTTCACGGTCACCAACGACTTGGCCCTGAGCTTGCGAACCTCGGGGGAGAGCGAGGAGACGGGACAGCTGGTGCGGGACCAGTCCCGTTGAGCGTTCCTCGGGACGCCGGCGGTACCGTCGCCTCAACCGCATCGGCGACCGGCAGGCCACCTGGTCGAACAGCTACGGCCAGGACCCCGCTCATAGGGGCTGTCGTGACAGATGAGAGGGTCGGGCGGGTGAGTGAGACACCTAAGAACACCCTGCAATACCGCGCTGACGGGCCGGAGGACGCCCCGGTCCTGGTCCTGGGTCCCTCACTGGGTACCACCTGGCACATGTGGGACAGACAGGTGCCCGAGCTGAGCAAGCACTGGCGGGTGTTCCGCTTCGACATGCCGGGGCACGGCGGCGCGCCCGCGCACCCCGTGGACTCCGTGGGCGATCTCGCCGCCCGGCTGCTCGCCACGCTCGACGAACTGGGCGTGCAGCGCTTCGGGTACGCGGGCTGCGCGCTCGGCGGCGCCGTCGGCGCGGAGCTGGCGCTGCGGTACCCGCACCGCGTGGCCTCGCTGGCGCTCATCGCCACGTCGCCGCGGTTCGGCACCGCCGACGAGTTCCGCCAGCGCGGCGTGATCGTCCGCACCAACGGCCTCGACCCCATCGCCCGCAGCTCGCCCGAGCGCTGGTTCACGCCCGGCTTCGCCGCCGCCCAGCCCGCCATCACGGACTGGGCCGTGCAGATGGTGCGTACGACCGACCCGGGCTGCTACATCGCCGCCTGCGAGGCGCTGGCCGGCTTCGACATCCGCCCGGAGCTCGCCAGCATAGGGGTGCCGACCCTGGTCCTGGTCGGCTCCGAGGACCAGGTGACCGGCCAGGGCGAGGCCCGCACCCTCGTCGCCGGGATCCCCGACGCCCGGCTCGCCGTGGTGCCCGGCGCCTCCCACCTGGCGCCCGTGGAACAGCCCGCCGCGGTCACCGACCTGCTCGTACGGCACTTCTCCAGCGCCTGGCAGGCCGCGCCGGACGTGACGGCGACCGGCCAGCACGCCATCACGGCACCGCCCGTCAAGCCGGTGCTCGCCCCGCCGCAGCAGGTCGCGCCGGTCGCGGAGATCGCCGGGGTGGAGCAGCCCGAGGCCACGGACGGCCGCCCGGACGCGTATGCGGCGGGCATGAAGGTCCGCCGCGAGGTCCTCGGCGACGCGCACGTCGACCGGGCGCTCGCCGCCGCCGACGAGTTCTCCACGGACTTCCAGGAACTGGTCACCCGCTACGCCTGGGGCGAGGTGTGGAACCGCCAGGGCCTGGACCGCCGCACCCGCAGCTGCGTCACGCTGACGGCGCTCGTCGCGGGCGGCCATCTGGAGGAGCTGGCGTTCCACACCCGGGCCGCGCTGCGCAACGGCCTCACCCCGGCCGAGATCAAGGAAGTGCTGCTGCAGGCCGCGGTGTACTGCGGCGTCCCGGCGGCGAACAGCGCCTTCCGGGTCGCGCAGCGGGTGATCCGCGAGGAGACGACCCCGCAGGAGTAGCCCCGACCGGCGCCGGGGCGCGGGGGAGGAGCAGGATGGGAGGCATGACGACGTCTCGTATCAAGCTCACCAAGAAGTCCCACGCGTGCGTGCGCCTGGAGAAGGACGGCCGGCTCCTCGTCATCGACCCGGGCGGCTTCAGCGAGGACGACGCTGCCGCCGGCGCGGACGCGGTCCTCGTCACGCACGAGCACCCCGACCACTTCGACGAGGGCCGGCTGCGCGCCGCCCTCGAGGCCAACCCGGCCGCCGAGATCTGGACGCTCGCGTCCGTCGCCGACCAGATCACGGCGGCCTTCCCGGGCCGCGTGCACACCGTCGGCCACGGCGACACGTTCACGGCCGCCGGCTTCGACGTCCAGGTGCACGGCGAACTGCACGCGGTGATCCACCCCGACCTGCCCCGCGTCACGAACGTCGGCTTTCTGGTCGACGGCGCGGTCTTCCACCCCGGCGACGCGTTCACCGTCCCCGAGCAGCCCGTCGACACCCTGATGGTCCCGGTGATGGCCCCCTGGAACAAGATCTCCGAGGTCATCGACTACGTACGCGAGGTCAAGCCGCGGCGCGCCTACGACATCCACGACGCGCTCCTCACGGACCTGGCGCGGCCGGTCTACGACGGGCACATCGGCCGGCTCGGCGGGACGGAGCACGTGCGGCTGACGCCGGGGGAGTCGGCGGGCCTCTGAGGGTTTCCGAGGGCACGGGCGGCGGATCGAGGGCTGTCAGTGGCGGCGGGTAGGTTGGTGCCCATGCGGATTGCCACCTGGAACGTGAACTCGATCACCGCCCGTCTGCCCCGGCTCCTTGCCTGGCTGGAGAAGACCGGCACGGACGTGCTGTGCGTCCAGGAGACCAAGTGCACCGCGGAACAGTTCCCCGCCGAGGCCCTCCGCGAGCTCGGGTACGAGTCGGCGGTGAACGCCACCGGCCGGTGGAACGGCGTCGCACTGATCTCCCGAGTCGGCCTCACCGAAGTGACGCCCGGCCTGTCCGGCGGGCCCGACTACGACGGCGCGCAGGAACCCCGCGCGATCGCCGCGACCTGCGGCCCGGCCCGCGTCTGGTCGGTGTACGTGCCCAACGGCCGCGAGGTCGACCACGCGCACTACGCCTACAAACTCGCCTGGTTCGAGGCCCTCAAGGCCGTCGTCGCCGAGGACGCGGCGGGCTCCCGCCCCTTCGCCGTCCTCGGTGACTACAACGTCGCCCCGACCGACGACGACGTCTGGGACCCCTCCCTCTTCGAAGGCGCCACCCACGTCACCGCCGCCGAGCGGGCCGCCCTCGCCGCCCTCCGCGAGACCGGCCTGCAGGACGTCGTCCCGCGCCCCCTGAAGTACGACCACCCCTTCACGTACTGGGACTACCGCGAGCTCGGCTTCCCCAAGAACAAGGGCATGCGCATCGACCTCGTGTACGGCAACGAGGTCTTCGCCAAGGCGGTGTCGGACGCGTACGTGGACCGTGAGGAGCGCAAGGGCAAGGGTGCCTCGGACCACGCCCCGGTCGTGGTGGACCTGGACGTGTGAGCTTTCGCCGGTGCGGCCGGGTATCCAGCCCGTCCGGCGCTTGAGGACGAGCCGCGAAGCGGCGATCACGGCGCCAGCTCTCCCAACCCCACCGCCCCGGCCAGCGCAGCGAGGCCCGCGTCGCCGGGATGCAGATGATCCCCGCTGTCGTACGCGGGCAGCAGCCGCGACGGCCGGTCGGGATCCCGCAGCACGGCGTCGAAGTCGAGGACCGCGTCGAAGTCCCCGCTGCCCCGCAGGTAGGAGTTGACCTTCACCCGCTCCGCGTCCACCGCCCCCGTGCAACGGGCCTCCCCCTCACAGGGCACGACGGTCGCCGCGACCACCCGCACACCCCGCTCCCGGGCCCGCGCGGCGATCTCCCGCAGCCCCGCGACGACCTCCGCCGCGGACGCCCCCCACCGCACATCGTTGACCCCCTCGAAGACGACCACCGTCCGGGCGGACGTCTGCGCGAAGACGTCCCGGTCCAGCCGGTGCAGCGCGCTCACCCCGCCGGTGTCCGTCGAGACGCCGTCCCCGGGGTAGCGGTCGGCCACGACGCGGTTCGCGGAGATGCCCTGGTTGAGGACGCCGTAGCGCGGGACACCATCCTGGGCGAGCAGCCGCCGGGCCAGCACGTCCGGCCAGCGGCGGTCGGTGTCGGGCGTGGAGCCGACGCCGTCCGTGATGGAGTCCCCGAGCAGCACCACCGACCCGGGCCCGCCCCCGACGTCGACGCCGGTGAGCAGCGGCCAGGTCTTCAGCGTCGAGGTGTACGCCGCCCCGGAGCCGTCCGCCGCGTGGTCGCCGGGCCCGCTGACGTACGACGTCTGGAGGGCCGCGCTGTGCACGGGCGCCGAGACCACCTTCCCCGGCAGATGGAAACTGACGAGGAGGTTCGCGTCCGGCGGCACCGCGAACCGCAGCGGGTCGCTGAACGCTTGCGCGCCCGCGGGGATCTCGGTCCCCGCGGCCCCGCCGAACCGCAGCGCCACAGGCTCGCCCCGCGCTCCCGCCCCCGCCGCCCGCACGGCGACCGTGGCGCTGCCGATCCTGACCGGCGTGCCCGCGAAGGTGTTGTCGAACCGGATCCGCACCCGCGGCCCCCCGGCGCTGGTGTGCACCACGAGCCGCACCGTCCGGTCCTCCCAGGGGCCCACCGCGGTGTACCCGGACGTCGAGGCCGACCAACTGCCCGTCCACCCCTTGGCCTCGCCCCGCACCGACAGGGCGAAGACGTGCAGGTCCGCGCCCGCGCCCGGGTCCCGGGGCAGCGTCACCGAGGCCACCTCGCGCCCGCGAGCGAGCGGCACCGTCACCACGTACAGCCGCGCCTTCTCGGCGAGTTGGCCGCCGGGCGTGTTGATGTGCGGCAGCGCCACGGACTTGGTGGCGAGCGGGCCACTGCGCCAGTCCGGCGCGGTCAGAGGGAAGCTGCCGCGCGATCCGTCGCGGTAGCGCACGGCGCCCGTGCCGCTCGCGTCCCCGCCCGTGCCCGCCACCAGGAACGCCAGCGCGTCCCCGCGCCCGCGCACCCGTACCGCCTGCCCGTCCGCGCGCACGTTGTCCGGCTCGCCCGCCGCCCGGTCCGGCCAGGTGAGACGGGCGCCGTCGACGCCCAGAGCGCGGCCCGGCGTCCAGCCCGCC
>NZ_AOPZ01000217.1 GCF_000414115.1 Streptomyces aurantiacus JA 4570 | reverse complement strand
GGACGATCAGGAGGTGCAGCAGCGCGCCCGCGAGGAGGTCGTCGGCCGGCGTTCCCCACGCGTCGCCGTCTCCGGCGCCGGGCACGGGGATCCCGTGCAGCGGCAGCACGGCGGTGGCCAGGGCGGCGGCCCCGAGGGCGCGCCGCGCGGTGCCGCGTGCGGCCAGCGAGAACAGGGCGACCCACAGCGCGCAGGGCAGCGCGGGCGTCAACGCCGCCTGCGGCAGCAGCCCTTCCGCCACACCGTCGGCGACGAGCGCCACCCCGAAGACCGGCACCGGCGCCGTCCTGCGCCACACCAGCGCGGCGGCGGCCACGGCCACGGCGAGGATGCCGAGCAGTACCTGCCAGAGCGCCCGGCCGTCGGCGTCGGCGCCGGAGGACCTGGTGAGAACCCCCGAGAGCACGAGGCCCAGCAGATGCCCCGTCAGCAGCACGGCGGGCACGACCGCGTCGGCGGCCCCCGGCCCTGCGCGTACCGCTCCCCGTCCCACGCATCGACCCTACCGGCGCCCGTCTCCACCCCTGGGTGGAGGCGACCTGGGCCAGGTGGCCGGGGCCGACTCCCTGCTCGGGCAGGACGCCCGCGCGCCCGCCCCACGGTCTGCTGGAGGCATGAGCATCGACCGACGCACAGCCCTCGCCGGAGGCATCGCCGCGGGGCTCGCCCTGACGGCCACGGCCGCCGCCGCGAGGACGGCGACAACGGCGGCAACGGCCGCGCCAAAGGCGCCCGACAGCGGCTGGGGCGCCTCCGCGATCACCGTGCGGGGCGAGTCCCCGACCCGGAGCACCATCCCCACGGCCAGGGACCCGAGGGCGTCCGGCGGCGCGCTCCTCGCGCTGTCCACCGCCAAGTCCCCGCCACCGCACGGAGGTTGGTACGCCACGTACACCGTCGACGTCCCGGCCGCCGGACCGTACCGGCTGCGGGCGGTCGCGACGGTCCCGGTGGAGCAGCCGCACACCGAGGAGACCGGCTCGTACATCCGGCTCTCGGTCAACGGCGGGACGCCGGAGCCCCTCACCCGCTCGCAGCCCTACTGGTACGAGTCCCCGAAGGCGTGGGGCGACCTGTCCCGGGTCACGCTCGGCGAGTTCGAACTGCGCCGGGGCGCGAACACCCTCACGTTCACCGTCGACGGCCCGACCGTCCTGGACGACTACACCGGCTACCGCTTCGTCCTGGACGAGTTCACGCTCACCCCGGTCCCGGTCGCGCTGCGCTCCGTACGGCTGCGGGGCGCGGCGGACAACCTCGGCCACTACCGCGGCGAGGCCCCGGCGACGCTGGGCTTCGAGCTCAACGCAGCGGCGCCGAGCCCGCTGACGGTGACATACCAGGTCCTCGACTACTTCTCCCGGCAGGTGGCTTCGGGACGCGTGCCGTTCCCCGCGCATGCCCGGGAGGCATCGGTGCCGCTGCCCGTCCTGCCGCCCGGCAGCTTCCGGGCCGTAGCGGCGCTGACCACGGCCCCCGAAGACACGGTCATCGGCTGCTTCGCGCACCTGCCCGCGCGCCGGGCGGTGACCGGCCCGGCCAACCGCTTCGGCGTGAACGTCTTCACGCACGCCCTGGTGCCACCGCCCCTGCTGCCCGCCCTGGCGACGGCGATGAAGGCGATGGGCGTACGCCACGTACGCGACGGAAGTGCCTGGCCCGCCGCTCAGCGCGAGCCGGGCGGGCCGTTCGACAGCAGCCTGCACGACACGGTCGTGGAGATCTTCCAGAAGCGCGGCCTGAAGGTCCTCGAGGTCGTCTCGCCGCCGCCGGAGTGGGCGTTGACGGAGACCTCCGTGCCGCTGCCCGCCGATCTGCGGGACGCCTACCGGTACGCCGCGCACCTGGCCGGGCGCGGCAAGCGGGTCGTGGCGGACGCGTTGCAGCTCTCCAACGAGCCCGACGTGGACGCCACCGCGAGCACCGGCGAGCAGCACGCCGCGTACGTCAAGGCGGCGGCGCTCGGCATCGCCGACCAGCCGGACGCGCCGCCGGTCGTGCTTCCCGGCATCGCCGGGGAGGGCGTGTTCCAGGAGCTGATGCTGCAGAACGACGTGGTGCGGTACGCGGATGTGTGGAGCTTCCACGGCTATCCGCCGCCGGACGACACCGACCCGGAATTCCCGTCGTCGGCGGAGGACCAGGAGGCGCTGCGGGAGCGCTTCGGGGCGGCGATGCCGCTGTGGATGACGGAGTCCGGCGCGTTCCTGCCGGCCGAGCCCGGCACGGATCCGGCGTACGCGACGCAGCGCACCCAGGCGCGCTATCTCGTCCTGTCCACGGTGCAGAGCCTCGCGGCGGGCACGGAGCGGCAGTTCTGGTTCTGCGGTCCGCCGTGCACCGACGAGGGCGTGTCGTTCGCGCTGCTGAGCCGGGACTTCCAGCCGCTGCCCGCGTTCAGCGCGTACGCGGCCCTGACCGGGCTGCTGGGCGAGGCCAACTATGCGGGCCTGCTGCAGGAGTTGCTGCCGCGCGTGGCCGGGTTCGTCTTCGCGGACGGCTCCGGCCGCACGGTGACCGTGGTGTCCGCGGCCGAGCCGCGGGACGTGGACGTGCCGGTGCCGGACGGGGCGACGCGCGTGTACGACATCATGGGTGCCGCGCGCGGCACCCCGGCCCGGTCGGCCCGCGGCACCGTCCGGGTGGCCGCGTCCCGCGACCCGCTCTACCTGGTGACCGACGCGCCACCGCCCCGCCGCCCCGGGCCACCCGCGGGCAACGACCGCGCCCCACGGCGGCGCCTGTCCGCCGCCGAACACATCGTCCTCAGCCAGCGGTACGCGGCCGCCGATGCCGCGCCCAACAAGGAGGACGGGGACGCCGAACCGCCGCTCGGCCACCGCCTGGGCGCCTCCACGCGCATGGCGGTCGACGTCTACAACTTCAACGGCACTCCGCAGACGGTCACGGTGTCCGCGCGGGCCTTCGGCGGCTGGTCCGTGGCGCCACCGCGGGCACGGGTGCGGGTGCCCGCGTGGGGCCGGGTCGCGGCGCGGTTCAGGGTCACCGCGGGCAAGGGCGTGCGGCCCGGGATCGACCTCCCCCTCGTCTTCGAGGCGCGGCTGGACGACACGGCGCGGCCCGGCGACACCACCGGCGACGCGGCCGTACCGCCCTCCGTCGCCCGGATCCAGCGCCGCAGGAGCAGGCCGGGAGGCAAGCCCGGAAAGCAGGTCCCCCTCGCCCCGGTGATCGACAAGGTCGCGCCCAAGGACGGCGCCACCGTCACCGGCCCGGACGTCCCGCTCAGGGCGCGGGTCGCGGACGCGGTCTCGGGCATCGATCCGGCGCGGGTCACCGTCGAGGTGGACGGCGAGCGGATCGCGCTCCGCTTCGACGCGGCCGACGGCGGCCTGGCGGCGACCGCGCGCCTGCTTCCCGGAACGCACACGTTCCTGATCCGCGCGGTCAACCACGCCCATGCTCCGACGACGCGTTCGGTGACGGTGCGGGTACGAACAGCGGAGTGAGGCACCGCGTCGCACAGGGCCCGGGGCGGGCATCGGCGAGGCCCAACTCCCCTCTGTGTAACGGAGGTTGCCCGCATCGTCGCCGTGGCGGCCGGGCTCGGCCACAATGACGGGCGCCCGGCCCCCCCACACCCGACAGGACGCGCTATGAGGCTCCGTACCATCCTGGCCCAGGTCCTCACCGTCGCACTCGCGACGCTCGCCCTCCTCGTGGCCCCCGCCGGGGGCGCGGCCGCCGCGGGGCAGGCGGCGGCAGGCGTGATCCGCGGCGGCGACCTGCTGTACAGCTCCGGAGGCAGCCGCTGCCCGGTGTCCTTCAACGCCGCGAACAGCACCCGGTTCTACGGCATCATGCCCGGGCACTGCGCGAGCGTGGGAAGCCGCTGGTTCGCCGATCCGGGCCTGACCATCCACGTCGGGGTGACGGAGGTGTCGGTCTTCCCCGGGAACGACTACGCCCTCATCCGCTACACCAACCCCGACTACTCGTATCCGAGCGTGGTCGCCGCGGGCAGCCAGTCCATCCGCATCGACCGGGCCGCGCATCCCGCTGTCGGCCAGCGGGTGTGCCAGGCGGGCCGCTCGACGGGCCTGCGCTGCGGCGTCGTGCAGTCGGTGAACAACACCATCAACTTCCCCGAGGGCGTCGTGAACGGCGTCTTCCGCTCGACCCTCTGCGCGGAGCCGGGTGACATGGGCGGCGGCCCGGCGTTCAGCGGGAACACGGCGCTCGGGTTCGGCATCGGGGGCAGCGGCAACTGCAGTTCGGGCGGCACGACGTTCCACCAGCCGGTGGCGCCGGTGCTCGCGGCACACGGCCTGCGCGTCGGCTACTGACCACCACCGCGACAGCGACAGGGGGCCGTCCGGCACCCGCCGGACGGCCCCCTGGTGCTTGCGCACCGCGCGTAAGGTCAGTCGTGCCAGCCGAAGTAGTCCGGCTGCGTCTGCACGTTGAGCTCACGCATGCGCACCTTGTCGGCCGGTGCGGTGCGCTTGTCCTTGAGCTTCAGCACGTCGAAGCCCTTCTCCATGTCGTTCGAGTAGATGTGCCCGTTGTAGTAGTACGCCGACCACGAGCCGCCGCCGACGAGTTCATCGGCGGAGAGCGGACCGCGCTCGAAGTACGCGATCTCCTGGGGCTTGGACGAGTCGGTGAAGTCCCACACGGAGACACCGCCCTGGTACCAGGCTTGGACCATGAGGTCCTTGCCCGGGACGGGGATCAGCGAGCCGTTGTGGGCCACGCAGTTCTCGGTGTTCGCCTGGTGGCGGGGGATCTTGTAGTAGCTCTTGAAGGCGAGTTTGCGCTTGTCACCCCAGCCCTTGAGGTCGTAGATCCCGTTCGCGCCGCGGTTCGGGCCGACCTCGGCGTTGCAGGTGGCGCCGCCGCCACCGCCGAGCTCGTCGGTGAACACGACCTTGTTGGCACGCTGGTTGAAGGTCGCCGAGTGCCAGAACGCGAAGTTCACGTTGTCCTGCACGCGGTCGATGACCTTCGGGCGTTCGGGGTCCTTGATGGAGAACAGGATGCCGTCACCCATGCAGGCGCCCGCCGCCAGGTCCTTGGACGGCAGGACCGTGATGTCGTGGCAGCCGGTGGTCTTGGAGACGCCCGGGTTGGTGGGTCCGCCCGGGTTGCCGCCGCCGTCCGGGCCCTCGCCCGGGAACAGCACGGGGAACCCGACCATCGCGGCCTTGTGCGGGGCCTTGCGCGGCACCTTGATGACGGAGATCCCGTCGTGCGGCGGCTGGCAGTCGGGGAACGCGGCGTTCGGCGCGTACGAGGAGACGTACACGTAGACGTTGCGGCCCTCCGGCACCAGCGTGTGGGTGTGCGAGCCGCAGGCGGTCTCGACGGCGGCGACGTACCGCGGGTTCTTCTTGTCGCTGATGTCGAAGACCTTCATGCCCTCCCAGGACGACTTCTCCGTGGCGGGCTGCGTGGTGCTGGAGCAGGAGCTGTCGCTGCGCGAGGAGTCCGTCGACAGGAACAGCAGGTTTCCGGAGACCGAGATGTCGTTCTGCGATCCGGGGCACAGGACCTGCGAGACGGTCTTCGGCTTCTTCGGGTTGCTGATGTCGAAGATGCGGAAGCCGTCGTAATTGCCGGCGAACGCGTACTTGCCCTGGAAGGCGAGGTCCGAGTTGGTGCCGGGCAGCGCGTCCTTGGGGATGTTGGCGAGGTGCTCGACGTTGTCCGAGTGGACTATCTCGTCCGGCGCGGGGATCTTGCCGTCGGCTATCGCCTCCTTGGTGTCGGCGGCGTCGCTCTTGGACACCTTCTTGGGGGCCTTGGGGGTGTCTCCCGGGTCGGGGGTCGCCCCCGCGGGCGCGGCGGTGAGCAGCGCGGCGAGCAGCCCGGCCGCTGCCGCCGCAACTCCCAGGCGTCTGCGGCGCGTTCGGGGTTCGTTCAACAGGGTCACTGCGTCCTCCCTTGTGGCCGTTCAGAGGCGAACGGTTCACGGACACCCGCAGTATCGTGCTCCTCATGTACAAATCAACAGATGGCAACCCAGTCGTAATGAACATTCCTGATCGCTGACGCTCATCGGCGTGCTAGGAACGGACCCAACTGACCCGCGCGCCACAGGAGGTCGCCGTGCCCCACCGCCGTACGTCCGCCGCCCGTACGTCCGTCGCGCCCGCCGCGTCCGCCGCGTCCGCCGCGTCCGTCAGGCGCGCCTGTGCCGTGACCGGTCTGCTCACGGCAGCCGTCCTCGTGCTCGGAGCCTGCGACTCGGGCTCGTCATCGGGATCGGACAACGGGGCCAAGTCCCCGTCCTCGTCCGGCCCTTCGGTGATCGCCCCGGGCAAACCGGGCGAGACGGCGGCCACCCTGTCCGCCGAGGACGCCGCGAAGAAGAGAACCGACGACGACAGCCCGAACTCCGCCGATTTCGAGTACGTCGAGAAGATGATCCCGCACCATAGCCAGGCCCTGGAGATGACCGAACTCGCCCCGAAGCGGGCGAAGTCCACGAAGGTGAAGCGGCTCGCGGAGCGCATCACCGCCGCCCAGAAGCCGGAGATCGGCGCGATGGAGCGGTGGCAGAAGGCCCACGCCAAGAAGGGGAAGCCGGGGGCGAAGCCCTCGAAGCCCGGGCACGACGGCCACGACGACCACGCGGGGATGCCCGGCATGGCGACCCCGGCCCAGCTCAAGCAGCTGCGCGCGGCCAAGGGCGAGGCATTCGACCAGCTCTTCCTGAAACTGATGATCACCCACCACACCGGCGCGGTGACGATGGCGACCGACGCCCTCTCGCAGGGCAACAACCTGCTGGTCGAGGAGATGGCCAACGACGTGGTGGCGCAGCAGACGAGCGAGATCAACAGGATGCGGGGGATGGGCTGAGGGCGCGGTGCGCCGGGGCCTTGGGCGAGTGGCTCCATGGCGTCCGGCCAAGGAACCCCCGTGAAAACCCGTTGGGCGAACCAGGGCGGCCACGCTAGTCTCCCTGAGGCCGTGCGAGAGAACGAGGAGGTGGTACCCGTGAACGCAGTATCGACATGGGTGCTCCCCTCCGGGGTCACGGTCGGGCGATAGGTCGTCCGGGAGTGCCGCTCGAGAACACTCCCGAAAGGCACGACCATGCGATTCACCTCCGAACAGCGCCTCGACGACGGCGTACTGGAGCGCGAATTCACCCTCGGTGAGATCCCCGGCACCCTGTGGACGCCTGGATCCGCACCGGCTCCGCTGATCCTGATGGCCCACAACAACGGCCTGCCCAAGGCGCAGCCCCGGCTGGTGGCCCGGGCCCGGCAAACCGCGGCGTACGGCTACGCGGTGGCCACCATCGACGCCCTCGGATGCGGTGACCGGCCCCGTTCCGCCGCCGACGAGCAGGCCCGCGCCGAGCTCCGCCGGGCGATGCGGGCCGGGGAGCCGGTCGACGAGATCTTCGAGTCCGTCGTCGGCCCGATGGTCGAAAAGGCGGCCCCGGAATGGCAGACCACCCTGGACGCCCTCCTTGCGCTGCCCGAGATCGGCGGCCCGGTCGGGTACTCGGGGTGGACCGCCCTCGGCATCCGCCTCGCGGTGGTCGAGCCGCGCGTCGCGGCCGCCGGTTTCTTCGCCGGGGGTTACGTGCCCCGCGCCCAGCGCGAGGAGGCCCGCCAGATCACCGTTCCGCTGCTGCTCCTGCTCCAGTGGGACGACGAAGGGAACCCCCGGCAACGGGCCCTGGACCTGTTCGACGCCTTCGGCACCAAGGAGAAGACGCTGCACGCCAATATGGGCGGGCACCTCGGCACCCCGTGGTTCGAGATGGAGGACGGGGGCCGGTTCTACGACCGGCACTTGAAGTGAGGCCGGGCCGTCAGGCCGACACCTGAAGTGAGGCCGGGCCGTCAGGCCGGCAGCAGACGGTAGACGTAGAGGCCGCGGTCGCCGCCGACGGCGAGGCCGCGGCTGTCCGGCCGCCAGCTGCAGGACCGCAGCGGGCCCTCGGTGCGCTGGGCGGCCACCACTTGTCCGCCCCGGCGGTCCCACACCCGTACGGTGGCGTCCTCCCCCGCCGTCGCGATCCAGCGGCCGTCCGGGGAGGCGGCCACCGCGTGCAGGGGGCTGTCGCTGCCGGTGCGCAGGCCCCGGTAGGCCCCGGTCCGCGGGTTCCACAGACGTAAGGTCCCGTCCGCGCCCCCGCCGAACAGCCAGTTGCCGTCCGGCGAGACCGAGAGCGTAAGCACCGCACCGGTCCCGCCGGTCAGCTGGTTCCTCCGGGTGCGGGTGGCCAGGTCCCAGACCGTGACCACCCCGCTGTCTCCGCCACTCGCCA
Source organism: Streptomyces aurantiacus JA 4570 (assembly GCF_000414115.1). Classification (GTDB taxonomy): domain Bacteria; phylum Actinomycetota; class Actinomycetes; order Streptomycetales; family Streptomycetaceae; genus Streptomyces; species Streptomyces aurantiacus_A. The sequence goes on along the minus strand of NZ_AOPZ01000217.1, from coordinate 54,738 downwards.
GCCAGGTCGCGTCGGGCGAGACCGCGACCGAGCGCACCCGGCCGTCGCCGGTCAGCACAGCCAGTTGCTCCCCCGATGCGCGGTCGCAGAGCCGCACGTTGCCGTCATGGCCCGCGAGGGCCAGCCAGGAGCCGTCGGGAGCGGCCGCCACCGCGGACACGCGGAAGCCCTGGTCGTTCATACTCGCCTTGACGCACCCGGCGGCGAGGTCCCACACATCGATCTCACGGCGCGAGCTCGGGAAGGCCAGCCAGGTCCCGTCGGGAGCGAAGGCCAGGCGCTGCCCGTCCTGCGGCCCGAACACCTCTTGCCACCCGTAGCTGTCGAGCCTCAGCGAGGTGGCACCGTCCTCCGCCCCGTAGAGCCGCACGGCGGCGGAGCCCTGCGCGGCCACGTGCGACCCGTCCGGTGCGTACGCGACGGCCGCCACGGGCCGGTGCCCGGCGTCGACCGGCGCCACCGGCCGCTCGGTCGGCGTCTCCCACCTCCTCGCCTCGCCGCCGCGGTCGACGGTGACCAACCAGGAGCCGTCCGGGGCGACGACGAGACCGGCGACGGCGCCCGCGTGCCCGGTCAACACCGCACGGCGGCGCCCGCGGGACAGGTTCCACAGGCAGACGGCCCCGTCCTCGTCACCCCAGGCGGCCCACGTGCCGCACGGCGCGACGGCCAGCGCCGTGACGGCGGAGGAGTGGCGGGTCAGGAGCGTGGACGAATCCTCGGACCTCATCATCGTCGACGCGCGGCCGACGAGGTCCCACCGGCGGACGTTGCCCTGGGTGTCCGCGGTGAGCAGGAAGTCCCCACGTGGAGAGAAGGCCGCGGCACACGCGGCAGCCGAGGTGAGGAGAATCTGCGTCGGCACAGTGCGTGAGGCCACATCCCACACGCGAACCCGGTCGCCGGGGCCGGCGGTTGCCAGCCGGCGACCGTCGGGTGCGACAGCCAGGGGTCTCCGCGCCGCCGGGTCCCATGGTGGAAACCGGTGGCCGGTCCCGGCAGGAGGCTCGACCGCGAAGGGCCTGGTGGGCAGGCCCCGGAGCGTCCTGGTGAAGTCGGGCCCTGGGCCCAGGGTGAAGACGGATGTGCCACGGTCCGCGTAAGTGAACCCGCGTCCGTCCGCCGCCGCGCACCAGCTCCCGTCCGGCGCGGTAGCCACGTCCAGTATCTCGTCGAGGGCAGTGAACAGCCTCTCGGTCGGGCCTCCGGCGAGCGGGTCGATACGAAGGACCGATCTGCCGACGCCGACGATCAGCGAACTGCCGTCGGGGCCAGGGGCCATGGCCCTGACCGCCCTTCCCGTACGGTCGCGCTCTCGCGCGAGGACGGCACCTGTCCCGGGATCCTGGATCACCACTTCGCCTCGGGCGTCGCCGGTGGCCACCCACGCTCCGTCCGGCCCGATCGCCACCGACAGCACTGGGTGGGCGAGGACGCGCGAGGGTGCGGCGTCCGGCAGGTCGGGGAGCGGCCAGTGGTTGGCCAGCAGTGGGCGGAGGCCGGGGTGGGCGGCCTGCCGGAGGGCGATCTGCCGGTCCCAGTGCGGGAGTTCGGCCAGGCGGCTGTGCAGGACGGCGGTCAGGATCCGGTCGGACTCCATGGGGGTGAGCAGATGGGCGACGCGGGTGAGGTCGCCGGCCAGGGCGGCCGCGGTGGAGGTCGGGATACGGGCGAGGTCGCTCACGAGGGCGGTGGGGCCGCGCTGATGGAGGCGTGCCTCGACCCAGCGGATGTCGCCCGCGATCAGTTCGGCGCGGCCCGTCTGCCCCGCGGCCAGCAGGTGTTCGATCGTGTGGTCCAGGAGGTAGCCCTCCTGGATCGCGAGCCAGTCGGCGGTGAGAGCGGCGTCCACCAGGACGGCGTTCAGGCGTCGCAGTTCGGCTGCCCCCAACTCCTCGCGCAGGTAGTCCCGGAGGACGTCGTGGAGGGTGATCCGCCCGCCGTTCTCCGGACTGAGGGCAACGAGGGAGAACCGGTCCAGCTGGGCGCACAGGTCTCGCGCCTGGGGCTCGGTGAGGCCGCCCGTTGCCTGCCACAGCTGTACGACGATCGGTACGGGGATGGACTCGTCCTCCACGAACACGGCCAGCTCGGCCAAGCGCCGGGAGCCGCCGTCCGAGAGGAGGGTGGTGCTGGCCTCGATCGTCGCGCGGACGGCGCGGGATCTGCGGGCGGGGTCGTCCAGGTCGAGCGGCTGGGGCGGGGCCTCACCGGCGGCCGGTCCCCCGGTCCGCAGCCCCTCCAAGGCATCCCGGGCGGCTGCCGCCGCGTCGGCTCCGGTGGCGATCTGCCGGGCTATGAGGCGGTTCGTCAGCCGCAGCAGCAGGGCCCATCGTCCGGTGGCCCGCAGCAGACCGGTCACGGTCTCGTCCGGCAGCTCGGGCAGCTCCCAGGTGAGCACCGTTCGGGCCTGCTCGGGGGACATCTCATCCACCCGGAGCCGCTCGGCGCCTTCCGGCAGGATGGCCGGGACCCGCGTGGTCACCAGTCGTACGCAGTTCTTGCCGCCGCGCAGAAAGGGTGCCAGCTGTTCCGGCTCCCAGACGTCGTCCAGCACGATCAGGGTCCGTGGCCGCCGTTCCAGCAGCCGCCCCAGGTGTTCACCGGCCAGTTCAGGATGCTCGAAGGCGGTGGTGTCGCCGGTGATGAAGGCCGTCGTCTCGGCGACCTTGGCCGCGATCGCCGCCCGCCCCCGTACGTCCCGGCCCAGGGTGACCGTGTAGACGCGGCCCCGGAACCGGCGCCGCACTCGCCGGTTCGCGCAGACGAGCGTGGCGAGCGTGGTCTTGCCGAAACCGCCCGCACCCTCCAGAGCGGTGGTGATGCCCACCGCCTCGGCCTTGCGTGCGCAGACGGCGGCCGCGGCCCGGCGGCTCTCCGCGCGGTCCACCACCCAGGCCGGCGCGACGGGCGCGACGGGCGGGGGTGGGTCCTGGGCGGCGGCCGTGGGGCCGCCACTGATCAGAGCCGCGGTCACGGCCAAGGCCACTGCCCCGGCGCCGAGTCCGCCCACCCAGGGCCAGGGGCTTGCCCGGATCGCGTCGAGGACGCCCGGCCAACGGTCGTGCGCGGTCGCGGCATTGGCTGCGAGTGAAGCCAGCACCGCGACTGCCGCGGTCAGCGCCGCCGCCAGACATATGGCCAGCGTCTTCACTGCTCGCCGCATTGCTCACCCCCTGGCGGAGGAGGCTACCTCTTCAGGAACAGCTCTCACGCGAGGTGAAGGCAGTCTCAGGTACGGTGCCCCGATGTCAGCGATCAAGAAGTTCCAAGTCACCTTTGACTGCGCAGAGCCTGAGCGTCTCGCTCGTTTCTGGTGCGAGGTATTGGGGTACGTCGCACCGCCGCCACCGGAGGGGTTCACCACCTGGGACGATTTCAACCGCACCCTGCCTCCTGAGCAGCAGGATTCATGGTTCGCCTGCAGTGACCCCTCAGGCGTGGGCCCGCGCCTGTACTTCCAGCGCGTCCCCGAAGGCAAGATCGTCAAGAATCGGGTGCACCTCGACGTCCGGGTGGGCACCGGGCTCGTGGGCGACGAGCGCCTGGCCGCTCTCGAAGCCGAGTGCGCTCGACTGGTCGCGCTCGGCGCCACCCATGTGCAAACGCTGTATGCCGATGAGGAAAACGAGTCGTGCATCCCGATGCTGGACATCGAGGGCAACGAATTCTGTATCGACTGAGCATGCTCCGAGCCGGGGAGGCGGGGAGCCGCCTCCCCGGGGCCTCCCGACAGCCGCCGTCCGCGATGACCGTGGCCCGGCGGCCGAGGGCGGCCTTCGCACCGGGAAGTTCCCTCAGTCGCCAGGGGCGACCGGCTCGGGACCGGCGCCGAGCGCATCGAGCACTGCGTCGCCGTTCGCCCTCGCCCACTCGGTGAGCACGTGGATCGGATCGATCAGCGTCGCCCCGAGCGGGGTGAGCTCGTACTCGACGCGGGGCGGCACCTCGGCGTAGGCGTGGCGGCGGATGAGTCCGTGCGCCTGGAGCCGTCGGAGCGTCTGGGTGAGCATCTTGCGGGAGATGCCGCCGATCAGCTCGATCAGCTCGCCATGGCGCACCGGGCCCTTGCTGAGGCCGGCGAGCACGACCACCGTCCACTTGTCGGCGATGAGCTCGACCGCCAGACGCGCCGGGCAGTCGGCGAGAAAGAGATCACCGGGGCCGTAACCGCTCATGGCGCCAAAGGTACCTGCGCCGCAGGTACCTGCTGGTTCCTATCGGATTCATAGCCTGGGTTCTCTCCCCCTCCCCTTCCAAAGCCAGGAGAGTCATGCGAGTCATGCGCGTCATCACCCAGGAGACGCTTGGCGGTCCCGAGGTGCTCACCATCGTGGACGCGCCCGAGCCCCGGCCCCTGCCGACCGAGGTTCTCGTCCGCGTCAAGGCGATCGGGCTGAACCCGCTGGAGGCGCGCCTGCGCGCCGGCGAGTTTCCGCTGATCGGCCGGCCGCCGTTCATCCTCGGCTGGGACATCAGCGGCGTGGTCGAACAGGCGCCGGGGACGTGGCGGTTGAGGCCCGGTGACGAGGTGTTCGGGATGCCGCTGTTCCCGCGGGCGGCGAACGGGTACGCCGAGGTCGTGTCGGCGCCGGCGCTGCACCTGGCACGCAAGCCGGCGTCGCTCTCGCACGTCGAGGCGTCGGCGCTGCCGATCGTCGGGCTGACGGCGTGGCAGGGCCTCGTCGACCTCGGCGGCGTGGTGGAGGGCGACCGGGTCCTGGTCCACGGCGGTGGTGGCGGGGTCGGCCACGTCGCGATTCAGATCGCGAAGGCGCTCGGCGCGCACGTGATCGCGACCGCGAGCGGGAGCAAGCAGAAGTTCGTCGAGGGGTTCGGCGCCGACGAGGTGATCGACTACGCGGCGGTCGACTTCACCGAGGCGGTCCGCGACATCGATGTCGTGCTCGACACGATCGGCGGCGACACCGCCGAGCGGTCGCTCGCAGTGCTCCGCCCAGGCGGTCACCTGGTGACGGCGGTGGCCGAGGAGGATTCGGAGCTCATCGCCAAGTACGGGGCGGCCGGTATGCGTTTCAGCGGCATCGCGGTCGACCCCGATCCGGTCGCCCTGCGAGGTCTCGTCGAACTCGTCGAACAGGGCAGGCTCCGGGTCCACGTGCAGGAGACGTTCCCGTTCGAGCGCGTCGCCGACGCGCACCGGCTGCTCGACGGCGGTCACCTCCAGGGCAAGCTCGTGCTCACCGTCTGATCCCGTCGGCGATCTTCGCCGCGTGACTGTGACCGAGGGCTTCAGAGAGGTCACTGAGGCTGTACGCCAGCCCGAGGATCTTGCCGTCCACGCGCACTCGAGGGGCCAAAGCGGTGCGCATGGGCGTGCTGGCAGGATGACGGCATGGTGACGAATCAGCCGTGGACGGGGCTTCACGGTGACCTGCTGGCGGCGAAGGCGTTGGTGTACGACCCGGCCGGTTTCGCCTGCTCGCTGCCGGCGCCTGAACCGGAGAGCGCCGAGTACGCGGCTTGCGGGTTCACGCTCGATGGCCACTCGGTTCGGTTCCGCGTGGCCAAAACCACCCCGACGAAGGCGGGACAGTTCGTCACCGTGTGGCAGCGGTCCGAGGAGGGGCCGATCCGGCCCTTCGACGCCGACGACGGGGTGGACCTCTTCGTCATCAGCAGCCGCGACGACGACGGCTTCGGACAGTTCGTGTTCCCGCGCGAGGTGTTGTGCGGGCGCGACATCGTGTCCCGCAACGGCTCCGGCGGAAAGCGCGGATTCCGCGTCTATCCGCCGTGGGTGACCACGACCAACCGGCAGGCCCGCAGCACCCAGGCATGGCAGGTGAACCACTTCTTCAACCTCGGCCGGGCCGACCCTGCCGACCTGACGCGCGCCCACGCCCTCTACCAGCCATAGGTGCGATCTGGCGCTGGGCGGAGAAGAACAGGGTCGAGCTGCACGTCACGTTCGACTGGCACAGACCGGTCACGGACCGCAGCGGGGTCCAGGCCGGTCTCCTCCGCGAGCTCCCGCCGGGCCGCCATCAGCGGTGTCTCGCCCGGTTCGATACCTCCACCGTGCGGCTCCCAGAGCAATGCCCCGTCAAACGGATCACGCCAGTGGAGAAGAAGCAGGCGCTCGGCGGCATCCAGGCAGATCACCCGCGTGGCGGGCCGGTGCGTCGTCCCCCCGGCTTTGTTCCCTGTCAAGTTCGGCGTGTTGAAGCAGACCGCGCTCGTGGGCACACGGCAAACGGGATATTGGCCGCTATTGTGGATGCCCAATAACGAATCCTTGCCTTGTGTCGATGAGCCTGATTCTCCCCAGGCTAACCTCACGTAATTCCCCGCCTCTCCGCTGCGTCAGGCCGTGTCACGTCCCCGCCGTGCTGCTGTGGTCCTAGGCCGGAGGTCGGTAGGCAAGAGACGCATGGCACCACAAGATTGGCGATGTGACATCTCGTAGCTTCGATGTGGACACGTTCCTGCAGCAGCCGCTCACCGCTCGCCTAGCCACCAATGGGCCCACCGTGCGCCCGGTCTGGTTCTTGTGGGAGGACGGTGCATTCTGGGTGCTGACGGGTCCGTGGACCCGGTTGTTCGACCGGGTGAAGAACGATCCGAAGGTCGCGCTCGTGGTGGATGAATGCGATCTCGTGACGGGACGTGTCCGGCAGGCGATCGCGAGGGGGCGGGCTGAGCTCGTGCCGTTCGACGTGCCGAGAGGGCGACGCAAGCTGGTCCGCTATCTGGGGGTGGATGAGGCTCTCTGGGATGCGCGGTTCGCGGGCTATCTGTATGACAATCCGGATCAACGAGGCACGATGTGGCTGCGTTTGAGGCCCGCCTCGCTCAAGGTCCAGGACCTCAGTTATGCCGTCGTTCCGTCCTGAGACTGATGTTGCTGGCTGGGGTGGGAGAGTCGCCAACGCCGACCAGGTCATCGACATGGGGACGGGGCTGCGGCGTCGTAGGCGGAACCATCGTCGCCACTGGCACCCCCGACAGAGCCACCGGCCGTTACACCGCGACCACCTGAGCCCGGAGCGGACGGATTGACCGCAGCCGCCCGTGGTCAGGCGAGGGCGAGTCTTTCCAGCTTCTAGGTGTCGACGCTGTCACGGCCGCCTTCGGCCAGGCGCTGCTCCAGGGCGATCGCGACCAGGGCATAGCCGCCGTGGCTGATGGCGTTGTTGACGGCCGCGAGTTGGGCGAGAGAACAGGCCGAGTCGCCTGCCGCTCTCGAAACCACGGCCTGACCCACCCTGTTGAGCCACTGCGGTCACAGCTCCGACCGCCTCAGCGAAGTGATCTGCTTCACAACCTGTCACAGAGGCCGGCTATGCGGTGACTTAAGGCCGAACACCTGGAACCGAAGGAGGCGCCATGACTGGGAACACGCATGTGCTCGTGATCGGTGGCGGATACGCGGGCGTGATGGCCGCGAACCGGCTGACGCAGCGCGACGACGTGACGGTGACGCTGATCAACCCGCGCCCGGATCTTGTCCACCGGGTCCGCCTGCACCAGTTGGTGGGCGGGTCCGACGACGCGGTCGTCGCGTACGAGGACGTCCTAGCCGACTGTGTGCTGAGCACCGACACCGTGGGCCGCCTGCTCACCGACGAGACGCTGACGAGTGTGGACGACGCGCGCATCATCGCGGTCGGGGACTCGGCGGCACCGTCCGGCCTGCCGCCGCGGATGAGCTGCCTCACTGCGACGCCGCTGGCCGCGCGGGCCGCCGACACGGTGCTTAGCCGGCTCGCGGGTGAGCAGCCGGAGAGCCTCCACCGGTCGATGTACGCCCAGTGCATCAGCCTGGGGCGAAGCGCGGGCATCTACCAGTTCGCCAACAGGTCCGACGTCGCGGTGCGGCTGTACATCGACGATGGCTTGGGCGCCCGGATCAAGGAAATGGTCTGCACGGGCATCCCCAAGCACCTGGCCGGGGAGGCGCACAAGCCCGGTTCGTTCAGCCTGCACCGCATGCCGGGCGGTGTCGCCAAGCGCAAGCAGATGCTGCGCGCCCACCGCGCCGGGACACCGGCGGCCGCCGACCGGGCAGCCTGACCGGTGGGTGCTGGGGAGGATCTTGCTGTGGACATACGCGAACGCGGTCGGCCGCCACGCCCGACCGCGCAGGACGAGGAAACGGGACGAGAGATGGGCGACGACGCCACCGACCCGGCGACCGAGGCATTCCTCGCCCACCGCAACCTGCTGTTCACCGTCGCCTACGAGGTACTCGGATCGGCGGCCGACTCCGAGGACGTCCTCCAGGAGACCTGGCTGCAATGGATCAAGGCCGACCAGGGCCAAGTACGCGACCAGCGCGCCTTCCTCGTCCGGATCACCACCCGCCAGGCGCTCAACCGGCTGCGCACCATCAAGCGCCAGCGGGAGGCGTACGTCGGCTCCTGGCTGCCCGAGCCGCTGCTCACCACGCCGGACGTGGCCCAGGACACCGAGCTCGCCGAGAGCGTGTCGATGGCGCTCATGCTCGTCCTCGAGACACTGTCACCGACCGAGCGTGCCGTCTTCGTGCTGCGCGAAGCCTTCGACATCAGCTATGACGAGATCGCCGAGGCCGTCGACAAGAGCCCCGCGGCCGTCCGCCAGATCGCCCACCGCGCCCGCCAGCATGTCGAAGCCCGCCGCCCCCGCCGGGTGGTCTCCTCGAACGAGAGCCAGGCGGTCCTGGAATCGTTCCACCGCGCGGTCGAAACCGGGGACTCGCACGCCCTCCTTGAGGTCCTCGCCCCTGAGGTCGTCCTGATGAGCGACGGCGGCGGCATCAAACACGCCGCGCTGCGGCCGGTAACTGGCGCCGATCGGGTAGCCCGGATGTTCGCCGGCGGCATCGGCAAAGTCGAAGCCACGATCACCACCGAACCGACCGCGATCAACGGCAACCCGGCACTCCTCGTCCGCATGGACGGCGAGCTCGACGGCGTCATGGCGCTCAGTGTCCAGGACGCCCGCATCACTGGCCTCTACTACGTCCGCAACCCCGAGAAACTGTCCCACCTCACATCCGCGACCCCGCTCACCCTGCGCTGAACACCAACGGTCCCCGTCCGCGGACGTCAATCCTTCCGACGCAGATGAGCCATACAAGCGAGCGAAGAGGAGAAAACATGATGGCAGTGCGTTACCACTCCTACGGCGGCAGCGATGTCCTCGTCTACGAGGAGGCAGACCGGCCGGTGCCAGGCGTGGGCCAAGTAGTGGTGCAGGTGGCCGGCACCTCGTACAACGACGCGGACTCCGGACTCCGCGCGGGATTGCGACAGGACATGCTCCCGCTGGCTTTCCCGCACATTCCCGGCCTCGACCTGGCCGGAGTCATTACCGCGGTCGGCGAGGGGGTGTCCGACTGGAGCGTGGGGAACGCGGTGGTCGCGCTTCTGCCGGCGGACGCGCCCGGCGCGGCTGCCGAATACGTCGCCGCATCCGCCGAGGTGCTGGCCACCGCCCCCCGCACTGTCGAGCTGGCCGACGCCGCGGCCCTGCCCCTCGTCGGGCTGACGGCATGGCAGGCCCTGTTCGAACACGCCGACCTCAAGTCTGGGCAGAGCATCCTGATCAACGGCGCGGGCAGCGCAGTGGGCGGGTACGCCGTCCAGCTTGCCGCGCAGGCTGGTGCCATCGTGACCGCGACCGCCGGTGCGCGCAGCCGCGACCGTGTCCGCTCCTATGGCGCTGACCGGATCGTCGACTATGCCGTGACCCCCGTTGTGCAGGCGCTGGCCGGGCAGCACTTCGACGTGGTGCTGCAGCTGGCTCCCGCCGGTCCTGAGGAAAACGCGCAGCTGGTGGACCTGGTCGCCGACGGCGGAGCCTTCGTCAGCGTCACCACTCCCGGCCCGGAGGATGCCGGGCGCGGGGTGCGCACCGTGCACGTGTTCGGGCGCAGCGACGCCACCCAGCTCGCCAACCTGGTCGCCCGCGTCGATGCTGGAGAGCTAGCGATCGAGGTGGCCCAGCGGCTGCCACTGGCCGACCTGGCCACGGTCCACGCCCGTGCCGCCGGCCGGTTCGCCCGGATCGCTGAGCTGGCCGCCCAGGTCGAGGGTGGAGACCTGGCCGAGCGGCTGCGTGCCGACCCGGCCGCGGTCCGCGCCCCGGCTGCCGTCGGAGAGCTGGCCGGCAAGACCGTCCTGGCCCCCTGACCCGAGCGACGCTGGCGCCGACCCGGTGACGTGATGGCCCCCTCTGAAAAACGGTCAGGTGATGCTCGTATCCTGCCCAGACATGCTCAGTGGAGCGGGCCATCGGAAAACTGAAGCAGTTCGACAACTGGCGCCAGAACTGGAAGTCGTCGACCTCCGACTCCGCTGCCTGCGTCCAGACCTTTCCGCGCTGCCACAGGAAGTTGAGGAACAGGCAGATGTCCGTGATGTAGCTCCGCTTCGTCTCTTTCGTGTATCCGCGGAACGGACTGCTGCGCGTGTACAGGCCGAGGAGTTCGTCGATGCGGTAGTCCGGCGCCAGCAGAATCGGATCACCCGGCCGGATTCCGGTGAACGCTTCGCGCTCCGCCAGGTCCATCCATCCCACCAGAACAGATACGCGCGGTGGCGTGATCGGCGCTGGCTTGGGGGCCCAGAAAACACGCCACTTGCTCATCGCGCCACCCAGTCAGATCGGCTTCAACACGCCGATTCAATAGGGATGCAGTGACACTACTCGATACCCGCGCGACCACCCCGGTGATCCTTTGCGGTCACAGCACTAGGGTCTGCAGGACCGGAGGGACGAATGGCATGGACAGCATTGCGGGAGCCGTGGGCGCGCAGATTCTCAGCGCAGTGGTTACCGCGGTACGAAGTCGCACGAACGCACCCGGCCCTGCGCGTCACGGTGCTTGACGGCCAGGCCGTCCTCCTCGAGGACCGCCGGCTCACCGAGCCACCACGTGCGCGTCCACGTCCTGGATACCCTCGCTCTCCCAGCCCAGCCGCGCGAACAGCGCCGTCAGCTCCTGCCCGTGTGGCGATTGAGCAGGCTGATACCCCGACGCTCGGTTCGCAACGGGGGTCGTCGAACGTGTTGCATCCCAGAGGACGGCGTATGGGGCGGATCATGCTCTCGATTGCTCTGGAATGAGCTCGCCGATCAAGGACCCAGGCCAAGTCTCTGGGGGCGGTGTCAGTGGTGGCTGCGATGCTGCCGACATGATCCCTTGGAACCTGCTTCTCCTGGACAAGGCTCTGCGAGCCAGCTGGGCCGCCGACACGTGCTCGCCCGACGATCAAGCCGACTGGCATCGAGACAACCCGGCCTGGGGCCACTGCGACATCACAGCTTTGATCGTCAATGACATCTTCGGCGGTGACCTCCTCGTCGGCGAGGTGCACCTCGACGGGGCTCAGCACGGCTTTCACTGGTGGAACCGACTGCCCAGCGGCGTCGAGCTCGACCTGACCCACGAGCAGTTCCAGCGTGGTCAGGCTGTCACCGCAGCCCGTGTCGTCGAACGCCCGCCCGGCCCTCTGCACCGTTGGGACGAGTACCTGCTCTTGCGTGAGCGTGTGATCAAACATCTCGGTCACCTGCCGGAGCCCGCCATCTGATCGGGAAGTCAGGCACTGCCCGCCTTCGTATCGGTGCCTCAACTGCTCTCCGTCCGCTACGAGGCGACTGTGCTGGTCGCAGCCGTGAACGAGTGGCTGCGACCAGCGCCGTCACAACAGCCCTCAGACGACGTCGAATTCGTTGCCCTCGGGGTCCCGCATGGCGGCGGCGTAGAACCCCATGTCCGGCTCATCCTTGATCCGCAGCACGGTGGCACCAGCTTTGACCAACCGTGCCACCGCAGCCTCGACCCGCTGTGTGCGGACGTCCAGTGGGACGTCACGGCCACCGCCGACCTTCAGGTCGAAGTGCCACCGGTTCTTGGCGACCTTCGGCTCCGGAACCTGCTGGAACCACACCCTCGGTCCACGCCCCGCGGGATCGATGATCGACTCCGGAATATCCCCGGCACCGGCCGGCAACTCCGCCTCGGGCACCCCCACCGCCGCCCAGTAGGCACGCCACGTGGCGTGCCCGCCCGGCGGAGGCTCAGCCACGTAACCCAGAGCCTCGGCCCAGAAAGTCACCATTCTCTGCGGATCGGAGCAGTCGATCGTCAGCTGCACTGTCATCTCCATGCTCGGAGCATCCCAGGCAGGTCTGACAGTCGATCCACTTTCGATACAGGACCTAGGGCCTGTATCGAAAGTGGATCTTAAAGTGTGATGATCTTGTTTCGTGGCACGTGGAGACCTGACGGACGCGCAATGGGCGGTGCTGGAACCGCTGTTACCCAAGGGCAAGAAGCCCGGACGGCCGCCGACGTGGGCCCGGCGGCAGCTGACAAGGCCGACCAGGCCGGCAACCGTAAGGAACGCGGTTCGCACGGCGGTCGGCCGCCGAAGTTCGACCGACAGGACTACAAGGCCCGGCACGCGGTCGAGAGCGGCATCAATCGCCTCAAGAGGGCATCGCGGCGAGGAGGAAGGTGTGTTCCTGCCCGCCGATGAAGTGGTCCGTGCCGAAGCGGAGGTCGTCGGCCACCTCACCCGGGCCCTGTTCAACGGAGACGGGTCGGACTGGCTCCTCCGCCACGGCGCTGTCCTCCCGACCGGCGAATGGGAGGCACTGCGCTCCGACGCCGAAAACATCGTGGCGATGGCCGAGGCGACGTCACACGCGCACGCGTGGCAATTCACATGCATCACCGGTGTACCGCTCGATCCGCGTAAGCAAGTGGTCTGGCAACCGTGCAGCCCTCACGACCTCGTCGCGTTCGTCGTGGCGCCACGCCTACGTCGTCACCGAAGGGGACACGCTACGCCGCCACGCCAAGCAGCGCGTCTTCACCGGCCCCCAACCCCCCGCCGCACCGGAACGCGCCGCGGGGCAGGCCGTCCACCCCACGAGCACCGCCGCCGCCTCCGCGCAGCCCCAGGCCACCGTCACGCCCGCGCCACCGTGCCCGCAGTTGTGCACCAGCACGCCGCCGCCCAGCGGCACCTCCGGCTGAGCAAGTAGCCGTCCCCGACCGCCTCGCCCATGACCTGTAGTCCCGACGCGCCGGCCGAGGGCTTGCAGACGGCGAGTCCAGCGCGTGCGCCTACGGGTTCCCGGCCTGCCAGACCCCGGACGTCACCCTCCTGCCGCCTGCAGACGGCTACCGTGCCGGCCTGATCTGCCCGCCCTGGCCGCCGGCTTCACCCCAGACCCGGCCGCCAGCTCGGCCCCCTCAATGTCCTCACCGACGCCCGTACGCGCGGCCACCGGCCCCGCCTGCCTGGCCGGCGACCGTGCCGCTCTGATGTCGTTAAGGCACGCGCTCCACGGTCTGCGGATGGCACCGGGAGCACCACAGTGCTGAGCATGAGCAGGTAGCTCGCAGGAGGAGGGAGAACGGGATGGCCGCGGAACGCTGGGTCTCGGGAATCGCGAGCCTGGACCGGGGGATGTTTGCCGTTGATCAAGTGCGCAGACCGTCGGAGGCCGAGCGGTCTGCCTGCTGGGAGCTGGAGATCGACTTCGATCGTGCAGTCACCGTCGGGGACGGCACGCTGGCGGTCAACAGCGATGCTCCCTCGCACGACGCGGCGGTGGCTCTGCGGTGCGGCAGGGAACACCCCACGCCTGGGCCGGAGTTCACCGAGCTAGGAGCATGGCCTTTCACCAGTTACAGCGGCGATCTCGTAGTTTCCACGATCGACGGGCCCGAGCCGGAGCTGTGCAAGCAACTTCTCGACGCCGACCGCAAGTACCGCGTGCGAGTGTGGGCGAAGGGCAGAGATACGGCCCGAGATGCCTTCGAGCGCCTCCAGGGTGAGGTGTACCCGATCACCGGCCTGGAGGAGTACGTCATCGACTTCGAGACCCCGTGAGTCCGGCGGCTGCTCTCGTTCTGCCACGGGATCGGCTCCCAGGCCACGGCTATGCCTTGGAGGCCGGTTGGCGAGGGCCGGCGCGCTGGGCGGTGCCGCACGCCGACGCTGTGTTCAGTCGGCGTAGATGCCGTAGAGGCGAGGCCCCCGTCGAGGATGCGGTCCTTACTGGTCGTCGTAGCGACCGGCAGGCTTGTGTACGCGCTTGGGTCACGGGGGTGTGGCAGCGGGGAAAGCTCGCGAGTGCCTCACGCGCCGCTTGCGAACAAGATACGGCTTGCAAGATCAATCTTCTCCATTGGGTATTCCAGCGGCCTCGTGTAGTCGTCGAGGTCCACCGGAGAATCAGCTCCACCGCACTGGTTGAGGGCGCTGCTGGCTGGCAGTTTGGCAAGGTTGCCAGTGATCGACCCGGGACCGGCTGTGGTGGCTCCGGCTGCCTGGGCTCCGGTGTGGTTGGCGCAAGCGGTACCGAACCCGGGTGAGAGAAAGTCCCCGATGCCGCCAGCGGTCGCGGGTGCGGCAGTAACGAAACCTGCCCCCACTGCGGCGCCTGTAAGTACGAGTGCTGCGGCTGCCCTACTAGTGGTCATGTCCTGCGAACGGCGATCCGTGCGCCGAGTCACTGCTCGTAAGTCCATTCGGCCCTTGCGCGCGTAGACACCCGCCCTGCGAGAGGGGCGGAGCCACCTGTCCCGTGGGCGCCTCGGTACGAGCGGCGGCCTGCTCGCGCAGCTACGCCAGCCGTATGGCCAGCAGGTACTGCGCGGTGCGCTCCCGAGCGGCGTCGGCGGCCTTCGCCGCAGCCGCGACCGCGTCCGCACCTACCATCACCAGTGCAGGTGGCGTGCGCCGAAAACAGCACCATCGGCCGGTACGCACTCTTTACGCCGCCCGGCTTCCCTCTCACTATCTGTGACCAGGGGGTGCGGCTGGCACTTGCCAGCACGCAACCATGCCTGGAGGGGGGCAGGATGGGCGTGTTGTGGAAGCTGGAGCCGGCGACCGCGGCCAAGCACCGGCTTTATCAGCGGTATCTGGATGCCTGGTGGCCGATCCTGCTCCAGACCGCCCAGAGCACCGGATATACGCGGCCCCGCGTCACCCTCCTGGACGCGTTTGCCGGGCCCGGCCGCTACCAGGACGGGGAACCCGGCTCCCCCGTGATCATCCTGGACCGGCTCCTGCACCACGACGCGCTCGACCGCATGCAACTGAGCCCTCAGCGGGTGCACTTGGTGTTTATCGAGAAGGACCGTGCCCGGTACGAGCACCTGATGGCCGAGCTCCACGCCCGCTTCGGTCCCCTGGGTGACTTGCCTGTCCGGGTCGAAGTGCGGCGCGGCGAAGCCGGTCTCGACAGCCTCCCGCTGCTGACCGAGCTCGGCGCCTGGGGGCATCCGATCCTGGGCATCTTCGACAGTTGGGGCAGCGTGAACGTCCCTCTGGACGTGATGCGCCGCATCGCCCGTAACCGCTCGAGTGAGGTCATCACCACCTTCGGTCCCAACTGGTTCAGCCGCCGCGAGGACTTGAACCTCGACATCCTCGACACCGTGTTCGGCGGCCGCACCTTCTGGACACCGGCGGACGAGGAACTGCGCTCCGACGAACGCTGGCGCATCTGGCTGACCACTTACCGCGACGCGCTGCGCCGGGCCGGCTTCGGCTACCAGCTCCAGTTCCAGCTCGTGCCCCGCACCGGACAGCCCTTGTACCTGGTCTTCGGCACCGGCAGCCCCGCAGGGCTGAGGGCCATGAAGGACGCGATGTGGAAGGTCGACGACCGAGACGGTGAAAGCTTCCGCGACCCCCGCACCCGCGGAGCCGAGGCCGACGGGCAGCTCAACTTCTTCCAGATGGACGAGCTGTGCGACCCCGAGCTCGTCGAACTGGTCACCCAGCGCCTGAAGACCGGGCCTGCCGTAGTGGAGACGATAGGTGAGTGGCTGCTCACCGAGACCGCCCGCTGGATGCCCAAGCACGCCCTGAAAGCAGCCCGCCAGATGCGTCAGGACGGTCAGATCACGGTCACTGGAGCGGGCAAGCTCACCACGAAGAGCAGGATCAGCCTGTAGTGGCCGGCACGAGCAGCGGCATCTGGTCCCAGGTGCGGCCCTCAAGCAGACGGCCGGCTGACTTCGGCGTACGCCCGCCCCACTGCTTGAAGAAGAATGCCACGTCGGCCTGGACGCACACGTCCCTGACCTGGGTGACCCACTCCTGCTCCACCGGGCGGAAGTGAGGGCCCGACTCGCCCCCGGCGATCACCCAGTGAATCCCCGTCAGGTCCAGGCCCGGCAGCGGCCCGAGCAGCGGCTCGCACGACAAGAACCGCACCGCGGCCGGCACCCGCCGCAGGTCATCGACCCGCGCGAGTTCCTTCGTGCTCTCCACCGACACGCCCATCCACAGGTTCGCCGGCCACTGAAGCCGGTCCGCGACCTGACGCAGGCGCCGCGCCCGCTTGGTGAGTACCTGGTAGGTGTGCTGCGGGGTGTCCGCCATCACGTCGAAGACGCGCCGCACGTAGTCCAGCGGCACCCGGGCGTGGAAGAGGTCCGACATGGAGTTCACGAATACGGTGCGCGGGCTCTTCCACCCGTGGGGCACCGACAACGCGTCCGGATGCACGGTGAGCCCGAACCCGGGCCCGGAGGTGCGCGGGTCGCCGTCGTTCTGGTACTTCGCAGACCCCATTGCCTTCAGCCGCTTCGCCAGCACCAGCGCATAGCAGTTGTCACACCCGTCCGACACGCGGTCGCAGCCCGTCGTCGGGTTCCACGTCGCCTCGGTCCACTCAATCGCACTGCGGTCACTCACCGGTCGGCCCTCCATCCCCTCGAACCGAGCCCTGCCACGGCGCAACACCAGTCCGCCAACTTCCCAACGAGCCACCGCAGCAACGGACATCGGCATCCAACCACCCGCCACCGAACGGCGCGGCACCACTACCTAACTCGAACATTTGATCCCATTTCTGTGAGGTCGGTGCGACGCGAACCAGCCAATTTTCCCGCGGCACCCGCGACGCCAACGGACTGCGAGGCCGGACCGTCGCCGACCTTCCCGCCGAACGCCCCGAGGTTGTGGTCAAGCGATCACCGCCCGGCGACTTCGCGGTCAAGGGCCGGGCGGCGAGCTCGGGCAGCCGACCAGTCCACGGCGCGCGCGGCCGCCTCGGTGGGAGCCGCAGCCTGCACGCGCAGCTGCTCCAGCCGCGTCGCCAGCAGGTACTGCGCAGTGCGTGCCCGGGCGGCGTCGGCGGCCTTCGCTGCGGCGGCGACCGCGTCCGCGCCGTTCGGATTGGCCCTGAACCAGCGGCGGTTCTGCTCGATCACGTACGCCCGCCGCGCCTCCGCCCCGGCCTCCGGGGTGCGGCCCAGCATCGCCAGCGCGCACCGCCGGTACTCCCCGGCCGCCTGCTCCACCGCCCGGAGCGCGGCGAAGGCGAGCGCGGACGCCGCCAGAGCCGGGTCAGCGTCCCGCCCGCCCGGCTCCACCAACGCCAGGAACTCGCGCCGGGCCTGCGCGATGTCGGCCTCCACCGACGCCCGGACGCGGGCGGTGACCGCGGCGACGTCGTCCGCGTCGTCCAAGGCCGCGGACCAGGTGGCGGCGACCAGGCCGGCCTCCACCGTCAACACCTCGGTCCGGCGCCGGTAGCCGCACGCCTCACACAGCCCAGCCGACCACTCCTGACCACAGTCCTCGCACGCCAGTGCCCGGCGGACCGCTTAGGCGGCGGCCGCGGCTTGGCGCTCGTGTTCCGCCCGCTCCTCGGCTGCCGCGCGGGCGGCGTCCCGGCGGGCCTGTTCCGCGGCGGCCTGCTCGCGCCGCCGCACGAAGTCCTCCGCCTCAGCTGCGGCTTGCTCACGGAGCCGGTCTTCGAGGACCTGGCGGCGCTCGGCGTCGGTGAGGCCGGGCAGTTCCCGGTCGACTTCTGCCGCGATCCTCGCCCGCCGGGCACGCCGGATGTGCACCACCGTGCCGCAGTTCCCGCACTCACCACCGGTGTCCAGGCGGATCCCGTCGTCGCACCGCCAGTCTGAGCATGCCGGCCGCTGCACCATGCCCCGCCGGACCAGCCACGGATACGGGCACTCGACCAGGGCCTCGCCACCGGTCTCCTCCAGCCGGTCGGCGAACCGGCCAGCCAGCAGCCGCGGCGCGGCATCCAGCCGCATCAGCCTGTCGGCCAGCCGGGCCAACTCCGCCTTCGCCACCGCTCCGACCTGGTCCTGCTGCCAGCCCGACAGCCGCACCCACAGCCTCGCGACCGGCCCCAGCGCCACCCGCAGACCAAGATCAACCGGAAGGCCCCGCGGCCACGAGGTACGACAAGCTCGCGGTCCGCTACGAGGCGACCGTCCTCGTCGCGGCCATCAACGAGTGCCTGTGACTGACCACGTCACGATGGCGCTGCGTAACAGCGGATGGCCACCGTCTGGTGCGGACTCCACTGCTGCTCGACTGTCGCCATCAGCTCCCAGCCCAGCCGCTCATACAGGGCTGCCGCCGCGGTATCGGATGCAACGACGTCGAGCACCGGATGCAGGGCACGACGCCGCGCTTCCTCCACTGCCTGGCCGATCAGCAGTGCACCGATCCGCTGTCCCCTTGCCTGCGGAGCAACGAACAGCCTGCTGACCACGGCGGTCATACCCCGCGTCGCCCCGTTCCGTTCGCTCCACAACCCCGGGGCCAGATCGCCTTCGCCGTCTTGCGACAAACTGACATGCCCGACCAGGCCGCCTTCGAGTTCGGCAACCCAGGAGCCCAGCAGGGGGCCGCGTGACAGCCACTCGCCGGGCTGATCCGGCCAGTTCACCGGATAGCCGTCGCGCGCATGGACCTCCGCGAGGACCCGCACGCACTCCTCAACATCGCCATCAGCCCTCTGCCGGACCCAGCGGCTCGGCCTCTCATCCGGCACCCCGGAGCTCTCGATGTTCACTCCGGCATACAAACACAGGCCACAGAGTCACAACCAGCCACTTTCGACACAGGCCCTAGGTCCATGTACTGCGCGCTGCGCGTACGCCCGCCGGCGGAACCCACACGCAGCCCTCACCCGTCACCCCTCATCCGGCGGCAGGCTACACGGACACCACTTCTACGGGCTGCCGCAGAATCGTCCTGAGCCTGGCGGGGTCGGCCCTGCGCGGGTCGCTGAGGTAGATCTCGTGGTGCAGGCCCGTCTCCCGCAGGTTGTTGGCGGGGAGGTATTCGTGGTGCAGCCTGGTCAGGATCGGGGTCTCGTCGTCGTAAGGGCCGATGTGGAGGGCCTGCGCGCTGGTGCCCTCGTGCAGCGTCTCTGGCCGAACGTCCGGAACGGCTGGAAGGTCCTTCTTGGTCAGGGCGGTGCGCTTGGCGTCTTCGATCATGGCGCCAGTGATCCAGTCGGGGACGTTGATGAGCAGTCTCCATCGCCAGTTGTCCTTGAGCCTGGCCAGGAAGTCGTCCATGTCGTCCGCCCACCACAGTCCCTCAAGTGGGCCCACGACGAAGTCCCTGCCGAGGTCGCCTTTGCTCGCGAACTTGACGGTGTAGGCGACCGCGTAGAGCGCCTCGACCGCGTGGCGGTACGCGGGGCTGGTGTTCGGGTCGCCGTGCCCGTCGACGGCGAGGAAGTGGAGCTCGGGGACGTCGACCAGTTCCCAGTCGGTGTTCTTTGGTGCGTAGCACTGCTTGAGCTCGCGCTTGACGTCGTACTTGGTGGTCATGCCGAGGTGTGCCTTCCTGGTGAGTGAATGTCATTACGGGTCAGCGGGGTTGTTCAGTGCAGGCGCACCCAGTGCGGCGGGGAAGCCGTAAGGGCCGCCCTCCCCTGTTCGATGGCCTTGAGCCGATCACTCGGGAAGGTACGCCCTCCGCGTCACAACGGCGCTCCCGGCTGGCAGACTTCTCGATCATGGCGAACAGCGGACTGTGGGTCGGCGTCCTCACCGCGCTGACCGCGCTCGGTGCCAGCTACATCACCGCCCGGGCGACCTCGCGCGCGGCGCTCGCCCAAGCCCGAACCACCGCGACCGCAGAGGCCCTTCGTGAGCAGCGCGACCGGCGTCGGTCCAGCTATCGGGAGATGATGAGCTGCGCGCACGCCTTCTCGGAGGTCACCTGGCAGATCGACGACGTCGACGCGACGCACGACCGTGAGGGCAAGGACCGGATCCTGACGCTGATGTACGAGCGCGTCGGCCCGACCATCGGGAACATGAACAAGGCGAACCACGAGGTCCGGCTCGACGGTCCTGCCGAGGTCTCCGCCGCGGCCGAGCACGTGCGGCAGATGGCGAGACGCTTGCAGCCGCTGCTGAAGGCGCTCATCGGCGACGACAGCCCGGAACGGCGGAGCGACTACGACGCTGCGTACCGGGATTTCCGAGACGCGTACGTCACGTTCATCGGCCTGGCGAGACAGGCGCTGGAAGTCACTGAAGAGGAAGGGTGACTCCCCCAAGGCGCAGCCTTCGGCGCCTAGAGGCCCCTCCCCGGGGAGGGCGGGACCGCCCGGTGCTCCAGCCCACCCGGCGAGACGTAACAAGCCGTCGTCCGGTTTCCCGGGCGCGTCCCGCCAGGGGCGCGGGGAACTGCGCCACCAGCCCTCACCGCCCCGCAGACTCATTTGCGAGCCCCCCAAGCGGAGCGTCTACCGGCGGTGGTGACGTGGCATCAGGAGCCCGGCGTCCCGCGCCCCCGCGATGAGGCGCAGGGACTTGCGGCGGCTGTGTCCCGTCGCGCGCATCACGGCGAGCACCGGGTCCTCGCCGTCGTCCAGCGCCCCGCGGTACGCCTCCGCCGTGACGTGTCGCACGGCACTGCCCCGGCGTGCGTGCGGGCGGCCCCGGCGGGCGACGGGCGGCTCCTGGGCGGGGGCGCCGTTCCGGCAGGCGGGCTCCATGGCCCCGGCTTCGTGCCGCTCGGCCAGGCCGCGGACCGCGTCGTTGAGCGGGCCCTCGATGCGGGCGGCGAGCGCCGCGAGGCTGGCCAGCGGGAGCGGGGGCTGGGCCCGCAGTTCCTCGATGGTGATCCGGCCGTCGGACACGGACGCGAGGACTTCGGCGCCACCGGCCCCGTCGGCACAGCAGCCGCTTCCGGTACCGCCCGCCCGACCGCCGCCTTCGCCTTCGACGCCGCCGCCACTGCCGCTGCCGTCGAAGGCCAGGCGCACATGGAAGAGGGGTCCGTCCTGGCCGGTCACCTCCGGGGCCGCCCAGTCGTTCTGGGGACCCGGCTCCGGCCCGTCGCCGTGGGCGATGCCCTCGCGTGCGGACGCCCACTCGTCCTCGTCGACGGGGGTCAGCCTGTCGCGCTCCACCCGGGAATCCTCCCCGGGAGCGACCCGCGCGTCCCGAACATCCCCCACCGGCCCGACCCACCCCTCCCACACAGCCGCCAGCGGGCCGTCCCACCCGGCCGGAGCGAACCCCGCGGACCGCGTCCAGTCCTCACGGTCGCCGTCCGCCGCCTCGGCCCACTCCCTCTCCCGGGCAGCCGGCTCGGGTTCGGCGGTCCAAGCGGGCGTCGCCGTGCCCAGACCCGCGTCCGACGCCCCGGACACAGGTCTGGGCACGGTGACCACGCGCTCCCCCGCCGGCCACGACACCTCGACCCAGTCCTCGACCACGGTCCATTCAAGTCCGCCGAGGCCCGCGGCCGCCGGGTCCTCCAGGCCGGCCGCCCACTCCCCCGGGAAGCCCGCGAGACCCGCCGGGCCCGCCAGGCCCGCCGGTCCCACCGGCCGCAGGTCCACCGCCCCGCCGCGCGCGGCGCGGTCCCCTTGGCCCGGCGCCGCTTCTCGGCCGCCGGTCCGCCCGTCATCCGATCGGTAATGGTCATTCTCGTCGCAAGATGAACCTCTCCGCACATGCGCACGGTAGCCGTACAGTCACATTCCCCCGTTGGCGGCGCGCACGGGGACGGCCGCCACGGCACCCTGTCAGCGGCACAGGGAGTTCCGCCGGCCGCGGCACGGACCAATGCGCGCGGCGGCACACCTCCCCCTGCGCGCACAGCGGTGCGATGCTGATGCCAGGCAGGTATCACCAGACCTCAAGGCGTCCCGGGGACACCTCGCGGAAGGAGCGCCACCGTGCAGGTCGCCGTCGTGGGATCGGGTCCGAGCGGGGTCTACACCGCGCAGAGCCTGGTCCAGCAGAACCTCGTGCCGGGGGTGCGGGTGGACGTGCTCGACCGGCTGCCGTGCCCGTACGGCCTGGTGCGCTATGGCGTCGCGCCGGACCACGAGAAGATCAAGTCCCTGCAGAACAACCTGCGTACGGTCCTTGAGCACGAGAACGTACGGTTCCTCGGCGGCGTCGAGGTCGGCCCCGGCGCGCTCTCGCCCGCGCAGTTGCTCGGCGTCTATCACGCGGTCGTGTACTGCGTGGGCGCGGCCACGGACCGCCGTCTCGGCGTGCCCGGCGAGGATCTGCCGGGGAGTTGTTCGGCCACCGAGTTCGTGTCCTGGTACAGCGCCCACCCGGACGTGACGGTGAACGGTGCGGGGCCGCCGGACCGTTTCGTACGCGGCGTGGACTCGGCCGTGGTCATCGGCGTCGGCAATGTCGCGGTGGACGTCGCGCGGATGCTGGCGCGCGGCGCAGCCGAGCTGATGCCGACCGACATGCCGCACGAGGCGCTGGGCGTGCTCGCGCAGAGCCGGGTGCGCGAGGTGCACATGGTGGGGCGGCGCGGGCCGTCCCAGGCGCGGTTCACCACCAAGGAGCTGCGGGAGCTCGGTTCGCTCCCGGACGCCGAAGTCGTCGTGGATCCGGCGGAGTTGGCGCTCGATCCGGCGTACGCGGACCCGTCGGGGCTGCCCGCGGCCGGGCGCCGCAACGTCGAGGTGATGCGCGGCTGGGCCGGGGCGCCGGAGCGGGGGCTCGCGCGGCGGATCCGGCTGCGGTTCTTCCTGCGGCCGGTGGCCGTGCTCGACGCGGGCGGCCGGGTCGGCGGCGTACGGTTCGAGCGGACGCTGCCCGACGGGCGGGGCGGGGTGACGGGCTCGGGGACGTACGAGGACATCACCGGCCAGCTCGTCCTGCGCTCCGTCGGCTACCGCGGCGTCCCGATGGACGGGCTGCCGTTCGACGAGGCGACGGGGACGGTGCCGCACGCCGGAGGGCGGGTGCTGCGCGAGGGCGCCGTGTCGCCCGGCGAGTACGTGGCGGGCTGGATCAAGCGCGGGCCGACCGGCGTCATCGGCACCAACCGCCCCTGCGCCAAGGAGACGGCGCTGTCGCTGCTCGACGACGCGCCCGCCCTCGCGCTCCGCGACGTGCCCGACGACCCCCTGCTCGCGCTGTGCGCCGCGGGCGCCCGGCCGGTCGAGTGGCCCGGCTGGCTGGCGATCGAGCGCGCGGAGGCGGACCTCGGGCGTTCGCTCGGGCGCGGGCCGGTGAAGATCCCGGACTGGCCGGGGCTGCTGGCGGCGGCGCGCGGTGAAACATCCGGACGGGCGGACTGACTCTCCCCGGCCAGCGACGACGCCCCTCCGGGGAGGGCGGGGAAAGGAGCCCGTGCTCGTCAGGCGTCGCCGAGGCGGTCGGCCTGCCCCGCCGCCGCGGCGAGGACACTGTCGAGGAGCCCCGGGAAGAGGGCGTCCAGGTCCGCCCGGCGCAGGACGTTGACCTTGGCCGTGCCCCGGTAGACCTGCTGGACCAGGCCCGCCTCGCGCAGCACCCGGAAGTGGTGCGTGGTGGTGGACTTGGTGATGGGCAGCTCGAAGTGCGAGCACGTCAACTCGGCGTCCTCGCTGGCCAGTTCACGTACCACCAGCAGACGCAGCGGGTCCGCCAGCGCGTGCAGCACGCCCTCCAGGCGGATCTCCTCGCGCGCCGGATGGACGAGCGCGCGGGCGTTCGGTGCGGCGGTCGTCATGGCGGCTCCACTCTCCCTGGGCGGTCGGGGGTATCCCTCCGCGGCGCGGACGCCTCCATTGTACGAGGCCCTTCGTAGTTTGACAGCCTCCGTAGTACGATGCTTATCGTACGAGAGGGTTGCGCGCTCCGGGCCGTCCGGGCGCCGCGCCACCCCGTACCACCCGCCGTCACGTATGGAGGCCGCCGTGAGCGCGCTGTTCGAGCCCTACACCCTGCGATCGCTGACCATCCCGAACCGGGTGTGGATGGCGCCGATGTGCCAGTACTCGGCGGAGACGTCGGGGCCGGGGGCGGGCGTGCCGACCGACTGGCACTTCGCCCACTACGCGGCGCGCGCCACCGGAGGCACCGGCCTGATCCTCACCGAGGCCACCGCCGTGAGCCCCGAGGGCCGCATCTCCCCCGCCGACCTCGGCATCTGGAACGACACGCAGGCCGAGGCGTTCCGCCGCATCACCGGCTTCCTCAAGTCGCAGGGCACGGTTCCCGGCATTCAGCTCGCGCACGCCGGCCGCAAGGCGTCGACCGACCTGCCGTGGCAGGGCGGCGCGCCCCTCGCGCCCGACGCGGCGGAGGGCTGGCAGCCGGTGGGGCCCAGCCCGGTGGCGTTCGACGAGCGGTTCAGCGTACCGACCGAGCTGAGCGCCGATCAGATCCAGGACGTGACGCGGCAGTTCGTGGACGCGGCCCGTCGCGCCCTGGACGCCGGTTTCGAGGTCGCCGAACTGCACGGCGCGCACGGCTACTTGATCGGCGAGTTCCTCTCACCGCACTCCAACCGGCGCACCGACGCCTACGGCGGCTCGTTCGAGAACCGGGTCCGCTTCCCCCTGGAGGTCGTGGACGCCGTGCGGGCCGTCTGGCCCGAGGACAAGCCGCTGTTCTTCCGCATCTCCGCCACCGACTGGCTGGAGGAGGGCGGCTGGACGGCCGACGACACCGTACGGTTCGCGGCGCTCCTCAATGAGCACGGTGTCGACCTGCTCGACGTGTCCACCGGCGGCAACGCCGCGGGCGTGAAGATCGCGGTCGGGCCGGGCTACCAGGTCCCGTTCGCGGCGCGGGTGCGCGCCGAGACCGGCCTGCCGGTCGCCGCGGTCGGCCTGATCACCGAGGTCGAGCAGGCCGAGAAGATCGTCGCCAACGGCGAGGCGGACGCCGTCCTGCTCGGCCGCGAACTGCTGCGCAGCCCGTCGTGGGCGCGGGCCGCGGCGCGGGAGCTGGGTGCGGAGATCCGGGTGCCGCAGCAGTATCTCCGGTCCGTCTGACCCAGCCCCGCCAGGCCGGACCCGACGCGCTCGCGGGCTGTAGCCTGCCCGGCGTTTGAGGGCGAGGTGCGGAGCGCCGATGAAAGGGGAAAGGGGCGAAGCCCCATACGAAGCGGAGCCCGGGGCCGCGTCCCGGGCCCGCCCTCGTCCCGCCCACCCCAGCGGCTGGCGGCCAGCGCCGCCTCCCCGCCTCACACCCCCGGATCGCAGCACCCGTCCCGCCGCATCAGGCGGCCGATGTTCAGCCAGTCCGCGCCCGTGTGCTTGTGGCGGGCCGTCGTCGGGAACGCGGCCACCAGGTCGTCGGTCTCGTACGGGACGCCGCCCCGCAGTACCGACACGGTGCGCACCAGCGTGGCGAAGTCCGTGAACGGGTCGCCGTCCACGACCGTCAGGTCGGCGATCTTGCCGGGCGCCACGGTGCCCAGGTCGTCCGCGACGCCGAACAGTCGCGCGGGCAGCACCGTCACGGTGCGCAGCGCCTCGACCGGGGAGAGGCCGCCGCGGTGCAGGGCGCGCAGGCCCAGGTGCAGGGAGAGGCCGATCGGTACGAGGGGCTGGTCGGTGCCGAGGGCGACGAGGCCGCCGGCGGCGAGGATCCGCCGGTAGATGTCGGTCTCCCGGCGCAGCGTGGCCAGTTGGGCCGGTGTGGGGGCGACGCCCGCCGACTTGCGGACCTGGGCGGCGTCCCACGGCGCCATCACGGCCGTGACCCGCGGGTCGTCGGCGAGGGCCGGGTCGGCGCCCAGGAGCGGCGACGAGGTGAACGGTGTGGCGATCATCGCGAAGCGTGCGCCCCGTGCGCTGTAAATCTCCAGCACGTCGTCGTAGGCGCGCCCGGACGCCGTGGTGGCGTGACCGAACTCGCCCCGCTGGGTGGCTTGCAGATGGGTCGTCAGGTCCTGACCGGACTGGATGCCGGGTGACAGGAAGTGGCTGCCCGCACGCACCCCCAGGCGTTCGTGGGCGAAGCGCGCGGCCTCCTCCATGACCCACCTCGGCGCCCGTACGTACGTCTTGACGAAGTCCCAGTCGAGCTGCGCGGCCCGCTCCAGGGAGCGCCGCAGTCCCGCGCGGGTGCGGTGCGCGCGGCCCATGCTGTACGCGACGCGGCCGCCGTCGAGGAGTTCGCCGGTGGTCAGCAGGCGGGGCCCGGCGAGCTGCCCGGTGGCGACCGCCTCGCGGATGCGGGCCTGTTCGTGGGCGAATCCGCCGAGCGAGACCGCCGTGGTGATCCCGTACGTGAGCTGGCCCACGGTCTGGCGGCCGCCGTAGGTGCTCTGCCAGGGGTGGGTGTGGGTGTCCCACAGGCCGGGCAGGACGGTGCGGCCGGAGGCGTCGACGCGCCGGAGCGTGCCCGTGCGGGACGCGCGGTGCGGTTCGACGGCGGCGACGCGGCCGCCGCGTACGACGATGTCGACGTCCTCCCGGACCGTGTCGCCGGTGCCGTCCCACAGCCGCCCCGCGTGCACCACCGTGTCGGTGGGCGCGGGCCTGCGCTGGTCGAGCGGGACGCGCACGGTGCGGGCGCGGCCGCCGTCGACGCCGATGAGGCGCAGCCGGGTGCCCGACAGGTAGAGGAGCGACTTGGAATCCCCGGACCAGGTGGGGTGGTCGGCGGGTTCGGTGGTGAGGGTGCGCAGTTCGCCGCGCGGGCTGCCGTCGGGGGCGACGGGCAGCAGGCACAGCGCGGACTCGACGATCACCGCCATCCAGCGGCCGTCGGGCGACCAGACGGGACCGGAGTCGTACCGGTCCGCGAGGGAGGTGTGGGGCGCGACGGTGTGCAGCCGGTCGGCGCCGGTGGTGGCGTCGACGACGCGCACGAGGTTGTAGCCCTCGCGGAAGCGGAGGTTGAGGCGGTTGCGGTCGCACAGGGCGATGTGGCGGCCGTCGGGCGACCAGCTCGGCCGCCCGGGCAGACCGCCGCCGCCGAGCGGGTCGGCGAGGACGCGTTCGGTGCCCGCGGCCAGATCGCGCACGACGAGCCGTCCGGTCATGTCGAGGCAGGCGAGGCGCTTACCGTCGGGCGAGAGCGCGGGGTGCACGCGGCCGCCCGTGGCGAGCGCGGTCTCCTTGCCGGTGGCGAGGTCGTGCCGGTACACGCCGAGGAGTCCGTCGCGGTCGTCGACGTACACCAGCGACTTGCCGTCGCGCGCCCACGACGGCCCGAGGAGGTAGCGGGTGGGGTCGGCGCGGCGCAGCCGCTTCGGTGCCCGGCCGCCCGAGGTGGCGGGGAGCCACAGGGAGTTGAGGGCGGCGAAGGCGATGTGCCGGCCGTCGGGCGAGAGGGCGGGCAGGTGCACGCCCCGGACGGGCCGCGCGCGCTGCTCCGCGAGTCCGAGGTCGTACTCCTTGACGCGGTAGCGCGGCCGGTCCACGGTCAGGACGCCGTCGAACGGGAGCGGCTCGGCCGCGCCGGGTTCCGCGGGGCGTACGAGGGTGAAGCGGCCGTCGACCGTGAGCAGCAGCTCGCCGTCCCTCGTCCAGCGCGGGGGCACGGGAGCGATGTCCCCGGCGACGTCCACGCGCTTGCCGTCGACCACGAGAGCGCAGGACCCTTCGGGTGCCGGTGTGGTGCGCAGGTAGGCGAGGCGGCGGCCGTCCGGGGCCGGGGCGGGCGTCATGACCTGGGCGTTCTCGGTCTCTGTGTGCTCTACAACGACCGGGCCCGCGCCGTCCGCGGGGACGGCGGCGACGGTGCGCGCCTCCAGGGCGGAGCCGGTGGGCGTCGTGACCGCCCTGGCCCGGACGAACAGGATCCGTTTCCCGTCCGGCGACCAGGCGGGGTCGAAGTCCTCCCAGGGGCCGTCCTGGGCCGGACCGTCCTGCCCGGGCAGTCCGGTCACCCGCGTCAGTTCGCCGGAGCGCAGGTCGAGGACGTGGACGCGATAGGGACTGCCCTTCACCGGGTCGCCGCCGCGCTCGGAGGCGAAGGCGAGCCGGGTGCCGTCGGGCGACCAGGCCGGGCCGCGGTCGTCCCAGGGCCCTTCGGTGCGCTGTCGCACCTCGGAGCCGTCGGCGCGCATGGTCCAGATGTGGAAGCCGCCGCCCTGGTACGCGCAGAACGCGACGAGTGAGCCGTCCGGGGCGAACACGGGCCGGCTGGGTTCGAGGCCGGGCGGGGTGAGCGGCACCGCCTTGCCGCCGGTGCGGGGCTGGGACCACAGGACGTGCTGCACCTCGGCGACGAGCCTTGGTGGCACGGGTGAAGGACAGCGGCCCCCCGGCGGGCTCCCGCGCCGCCGCGGGCCCGGCGCCGGTC
This sequence comes from Streptomyces aurantiacus JA 4570, assembly GCF_000414115.1. Classification (GTDB taxonomy): domain Bacteria; phylum Actinomycetota; class Actinomycetes; order Streptomycetales; family Streptomycetaceae; genus Streptomyces; species Streptomyces aurantiacus_A. Next base: position 26,459 of record NZ_AOPZ01000217.1, on the reverse strand, counting down.
GCGGCCACGGCACCGGCGGCCCCCGCCGCGCCTGCGGCGACCAGCAGTTGACGGCGCGTCAGGGGAGGAAGAAGAGGAGAGGGAGACGGAGAGGCGAGGTTCCGGTCACGGTCCATGGCACGAACACTCGCGCACCGCGGAGCACCGGGCAACACCGCCCCCTCAGGGGGCCACGGGCGTCACGGGCGTTCGTCCACGGCGGTGAATAAGCGGTGGGGGGCCGTGGCCGTACGGTGTCATGATCGGCGGCATGGACTCCTCGCCCGCCCCGGAGCCGCCCACACCGTCCGTCATCCACGGCCTTGTGCGGCAGGTGCTGCCCCACGAACCCGGACTGGCCGTCGAACCCGTCGACGAGGGCGGCGAGCACTCCACCTGGTGGGTCGGTGACCGGTACGTCCTGCGGCTCACGCTGGACCCCGACGCGGGGGCGCGGCAACGGCGTGAACTCCTGCTGCGGGACGCGATCCGGCCGCGTCTGCCGGTCGGCGTACCGGCGAGCGTCGCCGCCGGGGTGTGGGCGCCCGGCCTTACGTACACCGTCGACACCCGGCTCTCCGGAACCTCGGCGGATCACCGGCCCGTGTGCCCGGAGGGCGAGTCGGACCTGGCCGGACTGCTGGCCGGGCTGCGCGGGCTCCCTCCGGCGGCGATGGCGGCGCTGCGGCTGCCCGAACAGCGGCCGCGCGCACTCGACCGGCTCCACGCCGCCGCCGAGGAAGCGGCCGACCTCCTCACGGCCGTCGGCGAGATGCCCGCCGCCCTCGCCTCGCACCGCGCGTCCGGCACACGGGACCACTCCGCGCCCGCCCCGAACCCCGTCGTGCTGCACAACGACCTCAAGGGCGAGCACCTGATGGTGAGTTCGGCGGGACGGGTGAGCGGCGTGCTGGACTGGGCGGACGCCGCGCTGGGCGACCCGGCCGAGGACGTGGCCGGGCTCGCCCTGTCCGTCGGCGCCTCGGCGGCCGTACGCGTGGCCACCGCGGCCGGGCACGCACCCGAGGTGGCGCGCCGCGGCGTACTGCTCGCCCGCTACGACACCGCGATCCGCCTCGCCGAGCGTCTGCGGGGCCGCGACGACAGCCCACTGCCGCTGCTGCGGGCGCAGTTGGCCCGGGCCTGGGAGCGCTGAGCGCCGACACGAGCACCGACCCGGGTGCGACCCGGCCCCCGACCGCATCTCCCGTACCGCCCTAGGGACTTCCCTAGGTGCCACACCGACGCGGCCCCGGGGGCGCCGCTTCTACTGTGGTCGGTGTCGCCATGCGTCACGGCTCACGCCCTGGGCCGGCCCCCGGGAGGCGTTGTGCGCTACGTCATTGAGGTGTACCGCTCACACGACGGTGTGTGCGGGAGCGTCGCGTCGGAGAGCTGCGGGAGCGCCCGGCCGTTCCACGGCTGGCTGGAGCTTCTCTCGCTGCTCGAACCGCCGCTGCCGGAGAGCGTGACGCAGGACGGGCCGCCGCTCCAGGAGCCGCCGGGCGCCGACCGCGCCACGCCGTGACGCCCGGCCGCCACGGCCCCAGCCGCCACAGCCCCGGCCGACAGCCGCTGCGCCGAGAGCCGAGAAACCGCGAAACGCGCGCAGAAGGCCGATAAGCGCGGGGCGGAAGTCGGAATTCGCCTTGTGCGGAACAGGCGTCGCCCCGCATCGTGGTGTCCTGGCATGCGCCCGGCACGGGTCACCGTCACAGTCAGGTCACCCGCGGCCGGTGCCGACGCGCGGCGGGCGGTGAGAACACCCCATGACCACCGGGGACACAGCGCACGACCTCTTCCACTCCCCCGCGCCCGGCGACGCGTTCTGCGGCCGCGCGCGGGAACTGGCCGCGCTCCAGCAGGACTTCGCGGACGTCTGCACGGGCTCGCCGCGGCTCGTGCTGCTCGAAGGGCCCGGTGGCATCGGCAAGACGGCGCTCGTACGCCGCTTCCTCGACTCGGTGCACGGCACCTGCGTGCTGCACGCGAGCGGCGAGGAGAACGAGAGCGCGCTGCCGTGCGGCGTGCTCGCGCAGCTCGTCGGGCAGAGCCCGTTGCCGGTGCCGGACACCCTCGCGGGGCTCGTCCGGCTGCCGCAGTCGCTGCACGCCAACCTGCCGCCGCTCGCGGCCGGCTTCGGGCTCCTCGACCTGCTGAGCGAGGTGCAGAGCAAGGGGCCCGTGGTGCTGGTCGTGGACGACGCGCACTGGGCCGACCCGGAGTCCCTGAACGCGCTCACGTTCGCGCTGCGCCGGCTGCGCCACGACCGGGTCCTCGCGGTCGTCGCGCTGCGCGACCCGCAGGTGCCCGAACTGCCCGACGGCCTGCGCCGCCTGCTCACCGACGCCCGCACCCGCCGGCTCGCCCTGGCCGGGCTCAGCCCCGGCGAGCTGTCCGCTCTCAGCACCCGTCTCGGCGTCACCCGGCTCCCGCACTCGGCGTCCCTGCGGCTGCACTCCCACACCCACGGCAATCCGCTGCACGCCCGCGCGCTGCTCGGCCAGGTGCCTCCCGCCGTGCTGCTCGACGTGGCCACGCCGCTGCCCGCACCCCGTTCGTACGCCATGCTGGTGCTCGCGAACCTGGCGGGCTGCGGGCCGGGGACCCAGCGCCTGGTGCAGGCGGTGAGCGTGCTCGGTCTTTCCTGCCGGCTGCGCGCCGCCGCCCGGCTCGCGCGCGTCGACAAGCCGCTGCCCGCACTCGAACGGGCCGTCAAGGCAGGGCTGTTGCGCGAGACGCCCGCCGGAGTGGCCCCCGAGGTCGCCTTCCCGCACCCCCTGGTCCACGCGGCGGTCTATCAGGACATCGGCCCCGCCCAGCGCGCCGCCCTGCACACCCGGGCCGCCGAGCTCGTCGACGACGAGTACACGAAGCTGCGGCACCGCGTGCTCGCCGCCACCGGGCCCGACGAGCAGCTCGCCGAAGCGCTGGCGGCCTGCGCGCGCCGCGAGGCCGCCACCGGCCAATGGGCCGTCGCGGGCACCCACTTGAGGCACGCGTCACGCGTGGCCACCAGCCCCGGGGAACGCGACCGCCTCGCCGTCGAGGCCGTCGAGGCGCTGCTGCTCGACGGCCGGGTCCAGGAGGCGGCCGAACTCGCCCACGGCCTGCCCGACAGCGCGGACCCGGCGCTGCGCGGCTACGTACGCGGCTATGTGGCGCGCGTGCAGGGGCGCACGGAGGCGGCGTGGACGCTGCTCGCGGACGCCTGGGAGCAGTGCGACAACGAGCGGGACCCGTCCCTCGGGGCGCGCGCCGCCGAGCAGTTGAGCTACGCCGCCGTCATGTGCGGGCAGGCGGCGGTGGCCGCGCAGTGGGCCGAGCGGGCGCAGCGGCTCTCCACCGCGCAGGGGCCGAGCCGCATGCTGCGCTTCAACCACCTCATCGCCCTGGGCCTGAGCGGCCGCGCCAAGGAGGGCATCGCCCTCGCGGCGGATCTGCCGGAACCCATGATCGTGCCGCTGAAGAAGATCGATCTGCTGCTCGCGCGCGGGCAGTTGCGGCTGTGGTCGGACGATCTCGCCGGGGCCCGGCAGGATCTGCTCGGCGCGGTCGCCAACTGCCGGACGACGACGGTGCCGTTGCGGCTGCTCTCGGCCTCCGCGCTGGCCCAGACCCTGCACCGGCTCGGCGAGTGGGACGAGGCGCTGATCCACGCCGAGTCGGCCGCCTCCATCGCCGACGACACCGACCAGTCCTGGCTGAAGCCGGTCACGCACGGTGTCGCCGCGCAGATCCTGTCGGCGCGCGGCGCGTGGGAGCGTGCGACGGAACATCTGCGGACCGCCCTCGACGTGCCCGGCGGCGCGGAGACCCCCGTCGCGTTCGCGTACGCGGTGTGTGCGCGGGGGAGCCTCGCGGACGCGCGGGGCGAGCCGCAGGAGGTGGTGGACGCGCTGCGCCCGCTGCTCGGGTTCGCCGAGCAGGACGGCGTGAACGAGCCGGGCGTCGTGGACTGGCAGCCGCTGCTCGTCGACGCGCTGGTCCAGCTCGGCGAGCTCGACGAGGCGGAGGCGGTGCTCGGCCCGTTCGAGGAGCGGGCGCGGGCCCGCGGCCGGCACACGTCGCTCGCGGCGGCCGCGCGCACCCGGGGCAACCTGGCCGCCGCGCGCCGCGATACCCAGCGCGCCCAGGCGGCGTACGCGCGTGCGCAGGACCACGCGGCGCAGGTCCCGGTGGTGTTCGGGCGGGCCCGGGTGGAGCTGGACCACGGGTCGTTCCTGCGCCGCCTCGGGCGCCGGTCCCTGGCGATCGCCCAGTTGCAGGCGGCGTACACGACCATGACGGCGCTCGGCGCGCTGCCCTACCGGGCGCGCTGCGTAAGGGAGTTGAACGCCTGCGGGCGGGCGGCGCCCGACCTTCCGGCCGAGGAGCGGGCCGGGGACGCCGTCGAGGACGGCCTGGACGGGGCGCTCACCCCGCAGGAACTCGCGGTGGCGCGGCTCGCCGCACAGGGCCTCACGAACCGTCAGATCGCCACCGCGCTCGCGCTGAGCGTCAAGACCATCGAGTACCACCTGGGCCACACGTACGCGAAGCTCGGGATCACCTCGCGGATCGGCCTCGTGCGGCGGCTGGGACCGCAGTCGTCGTCGCCGTCGGCGGGTTGAGAGCCCGGCTCGGCCTGCGACTACCGGGGCTCCGACAACTACTGGGGCTCCGGGCCGAAACCACTGGGCCTCCGGGCCGACGTGTTCGATCATGGAGGGATGACTGGCTTCTATCATGTGTGTTTCGTGGTCCCCGACATCGAGCGGGCGATGCGGGACTTCCGGCGTTCGGCCGGGGTCGAGTGGAGTGACCCGGTGTCCGACCGCATGGGCGGGTGGGACTACCGCATCGTCTTCAGCCGGGGCGGGCCACCGTTCATCGAACTCATCACGGGGCCCGCGGGCAGTCCCTGGGACGCGTCCCAGGGCGCCAGATTCGACCACATCGGCTTCTGGTCCAGCGATGTCGGGCAAGCCTCCCGGCGCCTGGAGAAGGAAGGCATGCCCGTGGACTTCTCGGGCTGTCCCTACGGCCGGCCGTTCGCCTACCACCGTGTGGACAGCATCGGAGCCCGCGTCGAGTTCGTCGACGTCAGCCGGCAGGCCGCCTTCCTCGACGGGTGGCATCCGGGCGGGGAACCCATGCCCGCCCTCGACGAGAACTCCAGAGGCTGAGCGCGCGCGGCCTGAGGGTAATCCCCGGCACGCTCCCCGAGGCGCGCGGGGCGCTCGGCCGTTACGTTCGTGCCGGTAGGGCAGGGCGAACGCGGGAGCCCACTGGAGGTGGCCCGATGGATTCCATCAGCTACAGGGCGGCCGGTGAAGAGCGGCCGACGCTGCGGCTGCGGCTGCTCGGCGGATTCCTTCTGACGCGGGAGAGCGGGGGCTCCCGGTGCGGGGACGAGGAGTGCGGGGCCGAGGAGCATGGGGCCGAGGAGTACGGGGCCGAGGAGCATGGGGCCGAGGAGTACGGGGCCGAGGACTTCGGCAGCCCGTCCTCGGGCGGAGCCGCGTCCGCGGACGGCTCCGCCCACGCGTGCCCCGACGGTCTCGTCCACTCCTCCCTGGCGTGCCCCGACGACCCGAGCGCGCTCGGCGCCCGGGGCAGGGAGCCTCTGGAGGTGCCCGCGAGCGGTCAGCAGGTGCTCGCGCGGCTCGCCCTGTGCGGGGCGGCGACCCGCTCGGCGCTCGCCGGGACCCTCTGGCCCGACGCCACCGAGGCGCGGGCCCGCGCCAGCCTGCGCACCGCCGTGTGGCGGCTCAACGGCGCGGGCCGGGCCCTCACGGACGCCCGTGAGGGCGTGCTGTCGCTCAGCCGCCGGGTGCGCGTGGACATCCAGGACCTCACCGCGGCCGCGCACCACGTGCTGTCGGGCAACGCCCTGTCGGCGACGCGCGAGCCCATGCGCGCGGCCTACCAAGTGCTGCTCTGCGGGCGCGAGTTGCTGCCCGGCTGGCAGCAGGACTGGGTGGCCTTCGAGCGCGAGCGGCTGCACCAGTTGCGGCTGCACGCCCTGGAGGCGCTGTCGGCCCGGCTCGTGGCGCGCCGGCAGTACGCGCCCGCGCTGGAGGCCGCCCTGGAGAGCATCCGCGCGGACCCGCTGCGCGAGAGCGCCCACCGGGCGGTGGTGTCCGTACACCTCGCGGAGCACAACCTCACGGAGGCCGTGCGGCAGTACGAGACGTTCCGCGAACTGCTGCTCAGGGAACTCGGCGTGGAGCCGTCCGGCCAGTTCGCGACGATGCTGCGGCACGCCCTGGTGTGATGCTGCTGCGGTACGCCCTGGTGTGACGATCCCGCGGCACGCCCTGGTGCGAGGGCGGTCCGGCGCGGCGCGCCCGATTCGGCTCCCGCCGGACAAGGCACTCACAGATGACGTGACGCCGCGGTGACGGCCGCCCTGCACGATGGGACATGCCCCGTCCAGGATGCGGGGAGAAGGGGGATCTCCCCTGGTTGAGCGACGCGTTGGCCGTCGCGGCCACCATCTCGATGTTCGCTCACGCCCTGGACGGGGCGCCCGAGGTCGTGCACCACGGGCGTCCCCCACCACGCCGGCCCGCACGGGCCCGCGACACGGCCCGTACCGGAGCCACCCCACGCCTGCTCACATCGGAGGGGCCGGGCTCCCCCGAGCCGTCCGGCCCCTCCGCTCCTCGCCCGGACAGGGGGCCCCAAATTCCTCCCCGGTCCGGGGGTCTCAGCCCGGCCCCGCCTCGCGCAGCCGCTCGATCGCCCGGTCCACCGGCCTGTGCGGCAGCCCGGTCCTGCGGCACAGCTCGTCCCTCGGCATCTCCCGCAGCACCTCGCTGACGAACGTTCCCGACAGGTCCGCGATCTCGTGCACATATGCCTCCACGCGGCTCACGGCGTCGGCGACCGGCGGCCGGGGCCCGCTCGCCGGGCCGGTGTCGCCCGGCACGGCGGGGCCGCCGCGCGCAGCCGCCGCGGGCCACCGCTCCTCCTCCAGCCAGGTCGTCCACACCCCGCGCCCGACCAGGTGCTCGGCGACGTTCTCCGCCGCCGAACCGTCCTTGATGACCCCGGGGTCGGCGCCGTCGGCCCGGATCAGGAGCCGGCAGGACGCGGCCAGCATCGGCGGGGACGCGACCTGCGCGGGCGGCCCGTCGAAGAGCGTGCGCAGCGCGGCGACGTCGGGGTGTCCGGGCACGTGCGGTGTCAGCCGGCGGACGACCTCGTCCAGGCGCTCCAGGTCGGGACCGCGGTCGAGCAGCATGGCGTGCGCGGCGACGATCCCGAGGAACGGGTCGACCCGCCCCGAGTCCAGCATCGGGAACAACTGCTGGTCCGAGATCAGGTCGATGCCCTGGCGCAGCCCGGACAGCGCCGCCTCCCGGGCCAGGCTCAGCCCCTCGTCGGCCGGGCACCAGCCGGTGCCAGCCGGTGCCGGCGGGCGCCATCTCCACCGAGGCGTGCTGCGGGCGCGGGCCGTGCGGGCCGTTGCTGACGAAGACGAGCGTGGTCCAGCCCTCCGACACCCACAGCGCCTGGGCCAGCGGCAGACCGTCGCCGGAGGGCTCGCGCAGCCGCAGCCGGTAGCCTCCGGGATCGAGGTCGCCGCTCCAGGCGGCCCAGCCCTGCTGCGGATCGACCTGCCAGCCGTCCTCGCCGCCGTCCACGGCCTCGCCGCTCTCCGCGGTGATCTGGAGGGCGTACGGGTCGAGGCGCCAGCCGCGGCGCAGGTTCCGCAGGAGCACCATGAGCGTGGGCGTGCCCCGGCGGTGCGTGGCTTCCCTGCTCCACCGCAGCGCGGCCTCGCGGTGCGCCGGTTGCGTGGTGGCGGTGCGTGCGACGGGGGCCGGGGCGGGGACGCTGGGCAGCGGCAGGCGTTCGGTGAAGGCGTCCGTGCCGACCTCGGCGAACTGGCTTGCCACGGCGCCCGCGAAGCGCTGCTCGATGCGGTAGATGCCGGGCGGCAGCGTGGTCTCGATGGTGCCCATGCCGTGCGCCACCTCGCGCATCGCCTCGTCGGTCACGGTGATCAGGACCGACGGGGTGTCGGGGATGACGACGAACGGCACCTCGTCACGCCGCTCGGGCGCCGCGGCGGGCGCGGGGCCGGGACGGTGCTGGACGGAACGGGCCCGGGAACCTGAACGGGACTCAGAACTGGACAACGCCGCCACCCCCGGTCACTACCTCGAAGAATCCGCCGTCCGTGAAGTCGGGGGCGGTCAGGCTCTCCGGTACGGCCTTGTAGAGCCCGGGAACCAGCGCCTCGACGTGGTCCGCCCCGGCGATGTCCAGCCAGCAGGGCGCGGTGATGCCCCGCCCGCGCAGCTCCACCCGGCCGCGGAAACCGGCCGGGAAGCGCAGGGTCACGGGGTACGAGCCGACGCCCTGGAGCCCCTCGGCGAAGACGATCGGCGTGCTGGTCTCTCTCAGGAACCGGGCCTCCTGCGGGACCAGTTCCCGTGTCGTGCGGTCGAGCACGTGGCGGCGTACGTAGTCCGCGAGGCTGTCGGAGGTGACCTGGCCCTCGGAGGTGACGGTGCCGCCGCCCGCGCCGCGCAGACCTTCCAGGAGGGCCGAGGTGAAGTGTCCGCGGGACTGGTCCGGGTCGGGTTCGTGCTGTTCGTAGGCCGGGTCGCCGAGCGCCGACGCGTAGCCGACGAACGCCTCGACCTTGTCGGGAGCCTCGGTGGTGTCGGTGAACGGCGGGCCGAAGGCGGTGACACCGCCGAAGCGGGTGCGGCAGCAGTCCGCGAAGAACACGATCTCGTGGAACGGCGACGCCGATTCGTACCACGACAGATAGGGGCGTACGGCGATGTGGTTGCCGAGCAGGTCGATCGCGGCGTTGGCCATGAGCAGCGCGGCGTCGCCGCCGAACGGGGCGATGCCGTGCCCGGCGAGGAACACGTACAGGCGGGTGTCGGCCCAGGCGCCGCCGTCGCGCTCGACGGCGGCGCGGACCGCGCAGTGGGCGCGGTACAGGGCGCGGTTGACGCTCTCGCGGGTCGGGACGGCGCTCATCACGTCGGCCTCGCGCTCGTCGCGCTCGGTGGCCGTGACGAGGGCGACGTTGCTCTCCGGTACGTTGCCTCCTGCCGGGTCGACGAGCCAGTCGCGGAACCGCCCCGCGTCGCCGCGTGCGCCTTGCAGGTCGCTGATCGCCGGATAGCGGTTGATGCCGACGACCACGGCGTGGTGCAGGTCGTTCATCGGGCTTCCCCCCTTGTGCGAACCCGTGTGGACCGCGTGTGAAGCCGCGGACAGCCGTGAGCGGCTCCGGACTCAGTCGGCCAGCATCCGGGCGAGGCTCGCCAGGACCTCCGGGTCGTCGTCGAATCCGCCGTGCGTGCGGGCCCCCGAGCTCAGGCCGGGGCCGCCGTCGGCGGGCGACCACACGGTGCGCTGCGGGTCGGCCGTGAGGAACGCCCGCAGGTCCTCGGAGTCCTGCCCGCCGAAGGCGCCGTCGGCGGCGTACCAGTGCTGCATGCCCGCGATCGGGGCGACCGCCGACTGCCTGGCGGGGCCGCGCTCCAGGACGCCGGAGACGAAGTAGAGCAGCGACCTCGGGTACAACAGGGGCACCAGGTGGTCGGCGCGTTCGGCGGCGTCGGTCATCGTGAACATCCGCAGCCGGTCGAAGAGTTCGTGCTGGAGACGGACGATCGGCGACAGCTGGGCGACGGTGCAGGCGGGCGCGAGCAGCGCGACGTCGCGGACGCGGAAGTCGGCGGGCAGCGGGTCGTCGGCGTCGGCGCGCCGCCGGACGAGGTCGGTGAGCAGGTTGCTGATGAAGACGGCGCCCGCGCTGTGGCCGACGACGGTCACCTTGGGCCTGCTGCCGGTGGCCAGGAGCTGGCTGAAGCGGTCCAGGAAGTAGCGGCCCGCGCGGGCGTCGTCGGACGGGGCGAAGGTGTCGGCCGTCTGGCGCTTCATGGCGTCCCAGATGGAGGCGCCCACGTTGGCGATGTAGAACTCGCGGAGTATCTCCTCGACGACGGTCGGGTACAGGCCGTGGTCGGTGTGCAGCCGGAAGCGGCCCACGACGGCGGCGATGACGCGCACCGTCTTGCGCACCAGGAGCGCGGAGGTCACCAGGGAGCGGCGGTTGTCGGCGGCCGCGGTCTCGGCGGCGAGCTCGGCGACCGTGTCCGGTGACATGAGGGTGGCGACCGCCGCGCGCCCCCCGTCGATGTCGCGCGCGGCGGTCGGCGCGGAAGCCGGACGCAGGACCGAGCCGACGATCTCCCGGTTGCGGTCGGCGAGTTCGGTGTCCGCCGAGAGTTCGGCGGTGATGCGGACGCGTTCGGCCTCGCCGAGCGGCGGCACCTCGGCGGGCGGGGTCAGCCGGGCGTAGGGCTCCTGCCCGGTGCGCAGCAGGGCGAGTTCGGCGTCGACGGCCCTGGCGGGCGGGGCGGTGAGCGATCCGGCGGCGCGCTGCCCCGGCCGCTGGAAGACGGTGCCCGCGGCGTAGCGGGTGACGCGGCTCAGGAGTGTCTGGAAGACGGACTCGCCGATGATCTGGGGCAGGTTGCCCTGGAGGGTCTCCAGCAGGCCGCTGCTCCACACGAAGAACACGGGCTCGGCGCCCGCCGCCTCGTACACGGGCGTGAGCCGCTCGGCCGTCGCGAACCCCAACTGGTCGTCGACGAGCCCGCCGTGGAAGTGCAGGACGACGCGTGGCCGGTCCTTCAGGCTCGCGACGAGCGCGTCGATGTCGGCGGTGCTGGTCGTGGCGAGCCGTCCGTTCGTCCCGCTGTGGACGCAGCGCCTGCGGGCAGGGTGCATATCGGTTACCTCCGGCCGATGGCCGCTCAGCAGGAGCCCCCCTCGCAGAAGTCCCCCGACTCCTGCCGCTCCTGGCAGGGGAAACCGTAGAACGGCCGCGACCGCCGCGTCCTCGGGGGCGGGCCCGGGGATTACCCCAAGGCAGGCGCGTGCGGCCGCTCCGGGCGCCCCTGGGCCGGCCGCCCGCGCCGGGGGTTCAGCCCTCGCCCAGGCACTTCCGTACGGCCGCGACCAGCCGGTTGGCCCGGTCGTCGCCGTGGCCGATCATCTTGTTGGCCGTGTAGGCGAAGCCGACGCCGAACTCGTCGTCGCCGAACGCGAACTGGCCGCCCGCGCCGTCGTTGGCGAAGCTGCGCGGTCCCAGGGTGGGGCGGAAGGCCGGGGAGTCGAGGAGGAAGCCCGAGCCCCAGCGCACGCCCATGTCGAAGCCCAGCCAGGACGTGCCGGCGGACTGCTCGCGCACCGCGTCCGTGACGGTGTCGCGGGTCAGCAGCCGTGTGGAGCCGTCGACGCCGGTCGCGGCGGCGGCGTACAGCGTGGCCAGGCCGCGCGCGGAGGACACCGCGCCCGCGCCGGGGATCTCCGCGCCGAGGAGGGCGGGGTCGTTCCAGCCGTGGGGGACGTCGACGCCGGGGAACGCGAACGCGCCGTTCATGGTGACCATGCGGGTGAGGATCGATTCGGGGCCGGGCATCGGCGGCCTGCCCGGTGCCTCGACGAGCCGGGCGAGGGAGCCGAGTTCGTGCTCCGGCAGGCCGATCCAGGTCCGCAGGCCCAGGTCGTCGGCGACGGCCCGGCGGAAGTAGGCGCCGGGGGTGAGCCCGGTGACGCGCCGGATGATCTCGCCGAGCAGGAAGCCGAAGACGTGCGCGTGGTACTCGTACGTCTCGCCGGGCGCCCACAGCGGTTCCTGCTCCTCGATGGCGCGGATCACCGGGGTCCACTCGGTGATCTCCTCGAATGTCGGGGTGCGGTCGAGGACGGGGAGCCCGGCACGGTGGCCGAGCACCATGCGCGGCGTGATCGTCTCCTTGCCGGCGCCCGCGAACTCCGGCCAGTACCGCGCCACCGGCGCGTCCAGGTCCAGGCGCCCCTCCTGCGCCAGCAGGTGGACGCAGACGCTCACGACGCCCTTGGCGCAGGAGAAGACCGGCACGACCGTTTCCTCCTGCCAGGCCCGGCCGGTCCGCTCGTCGGCGACACCGCCCCACAGGTCCACGACCTTGCGCCCGCCCGCGAACACGGCCGCGCCGAGTTCGTCGAACTCGGCGAAGTTCTGGTCGAAGACGTCCGCGACCGCGCCGAACCGTTCGTCGGCCCATCCACTGTGTTGCACTGTCTCACTACTCTCTGGCGACGCTGTGCTCGCGCGAAGGCGCAGACCTCCGGCGGGCGATGACCGGCACACGATATGTGCCCCTGCCATCCATCTCCAGCGAATTAGGGTCCCGCGTCATCTCCGGCAAATTGGGGTCCCGCGTCATCTCCAGCGAATTGGGGTCCCGTGCCGCGCCTACGGCCCCAACGGCGTGGGCGGCGTCGGGACCTGGAGCGGCGGTGGTGCGGCCTCGGCCAGGACGAGGGCGCTGGAGGGGATGGCCGCGCGCATCTCCAGCAGAGCCACCAGCGCGGTGTGCAGCTGCTCGACGCCCTCGTACGCCTCGTGCGCGAGGACCAGGCGGGCGCGGGTCTCCAGGTTCTGCCAGGCGTACCGGCGGCGCAGGTTCGCCATCTGCCGTGCGTCGGCGCGCAGGAACGTCGACCCGGCCGAGAAGCCCGCCGAAAGGAGCGCGAGGATCGCCGCGGGCACGCGCGCGCCGGGCGAGGCGAGGCCGGCGGCGCCGGAGATCCCGGCGAGCACCGCGGCCGGGAAGCCGAGGCAGATGTACGTGGCGTTCCACAGCTTGCTGCGCCGCTGGGCCCGCCGCGCGCCGATCCGGGACTCGGCCGCGATCTGCCTGACCTCCTCGGCGAGGTGCCGCATGCGCCCTTCGGGGTGCCCGGCGTCCCCGGCAGCCCCGTCGTCGGGCCGCGCTTCTCCCGTCATCACCCGTTCCCCCCGGAGTCGGAGCCGGGATCGTATCAACCGCCCGCCGTCCGGGCCGCTTTGGGGACGGTCAGGAGGCCGACCTCACTTCATCCACTCCGCCTCGTACGCCGCGTACGTCCCGTCGTGCGTCGCGAGGTGCACGAACTGGTCGACGTACTCCTTGAACTGCGCGTCACCGCGCGGCAGGGCGTATGCCTTCTCCGCGAAGGTGAAGGGCTTGTCGGGGTGGAGCGAGCACAGTTCGGGGTGGATCTTCGCCTGGTAGCGGGTCTCACCGGCGTCGGTCATCATCACGTCCGCGCGGCCGTCGATGATCTCCTGGAAGATCGTGGAGTTGTCGGGGTGCACGGTGAGGGAGGCGCGCTTGATGTGTGCGCGGGCGAACTGCTCGTTGGTTCCGCCGGGGTTGACGACGACCTTGGTGCCGGGCTTGTCGATGTCGGCCAGCGTCCCGTCCCCGAACCGTGCCTTGTCGGCGCAGCGCACGATCGGCGTCTTGCCGTCCTCGCGGGTCGGTTCGCTGAAGTACACGGCGCGGGCGCGCGGCAGCGTGATGGAGACGCCGCCGACGGCGATGTCGCAGCGGCCGTCCGCCACGTCGTCGGCGATCTCCTTCCAGGTGGTGGCGGTGAACTTGGGCTTGGCGTCGAGGGACTTGGCGAGGTCGCGGGCCATTTTGATGTCGATGCCGCTGTACGACCCGTCGGCCTCGCGGTGGGTGAAGGGGCGGTAGTCGCCGGTGGTGCACACCCGCAGGACGCCCTTCTTCGGTACGGAGTCGAGGAGGGTGCCCTTCGTGCTCTTGCCGGGGGCGGGGTGGTGCCCGCGGCCCGCGTCGGGTGCCGCGGGCGCCGCGGCGGTGACGGCGAGCAGGCAGACGAGGGCGGACAGGGTGGCGGCACGCTTCATGCGGGCGGGTCCTCTCTCTGTGGCGTCAGGCGCTGTGCGGGGTGAGCGGCGGCAGCTGGGCCGCCGTCAGGCCGGGGCCCGCGCCATCTTCGTACGCGTCGTCGTCGAAGGGGTACATCGGCCGCTCCACGCGGTGGTGGCCGAGCCGCTTCAGGTCCTGGTCGACGCCGCCGGGGGTGAGCGCGAGGAGCCAGTCGGCGGCCATGTCGTACAGCTCCGGCTCCAGGTAGCCGATCTTCACGACGACCAGGTCGTACGTCCTCGGGTCGATGCCGAGGCCGCCGTCGGCGGGGCCCATGAAGTCGGCGAGGGTGTGGAAGGGCTTGCGGCGCTCGACGAGGATCAGGGTGAGCCCGCCCACCCGCACGGCCGCCATGTCGACGCCCCGGTCGTAGGCGCCGCCCTCGGCGCGGTCCTTCTGGTCGGTGGCGCGCTGCAGCGCCTCGACGGTGCCGGTGAGTTCGTACGGTCCCCCGTGGTTGGCGTCGACCTTGCCGCCGACGGACAGCGTCACCTCCGCGCCGACGCCCGCCTCGAAGCAGCGGGCGACGGCGACCGGGTCGGTGATGCCGGGGTGGACGGCGGTGACCTCGCCGGAGCGGATCGCGTCGTGCTCCAGGAGCTTGCCGAGCATGTACGCGAGGTCTCCGGCGCCGCCCGCCGTCGGGTTGTCGCCGGAGTCGCTGATGAGGAACGGCCGTTTCGCCGAGGCCACGGCCTGCTCGACGCACTCCTCGGCGCTGCCGGTCGGGCCGACGAAGACGAAGTCGCGCCGGGCGTCCCAGTAGCGGCGGGCCAGCTTCCCGGCCTCGGCCGCTGCGAGTTCGGCGTCGTCGCCGGTGACGACGATGGCGGCCTGGCAGCGCGGCTCGTCCGCCCAGGCGTAGCCCACCCACATCGCGGCGTCGAGGATGCCGGGAAGCCGCTCGATGTCGGCGAGCGAGGCGTACAGGGACTTGGCGGGCTCCAGGCGGGTGCTGGTCTTCTCGCCCGGAAGGAGCACCGGGACCTGCACCCAGGCGCGGTGCGGGCGGCTGCCCTCGCGCAGGCAGCGCACGAGGTTGCGGGCGGCGCGCTCGCGGGTCTCCCAGGCGTCCTCGTGCGGGGCGAGGCGGTGCGCGGTGAGCAGGTCGATCGGCGCCGCGAAGCGGTGGGAGACGTTGCCGTGCAGGTCCATGGCGGTGGAGATCATGGGGCGGCCGGTGCCGTCCGGGGTGCCGACGGAGTCGAGGGCGGCCCGCACGGCCTCGGTCAGGTCGGCCTCGGCGTCGGTGAGGCCGACGACGCTCATGGCGCCGTGGATGTCGTACACGAGGCCGTCGAGGGGGCCCGCGTGCCGGATGCGGGTGACCAGTTCGTCCTTGAGCGTCAGGTACGACTCGGCCTCCACGGGGCCGCCGGGCAGCGCGGTCGCGTGCAGCAGCGGCACCCACTCGACGAGGTCGGCGAGGTCGGCGTCCGGCTGGGTCCAGGTGTAGCGGTCGAGGAGTTCCTGACCGCGGGTCTGGCGGAAGTCGTCGGCGGTGGAGCGGTGCGGGCAGAAGGTGGAGGACTCGATGCCGATGCCGCCGATGCCGATGCGCAGGCGGCGGTGGGTGACGGCGGGGGCGGCCGGGGTCGCGGTCATGCGGGTGCGCTCTCTTCCTGGACGGGTGTGGCGGACGGGTGGTCTTGGCCGACGATGGGGGGTTCCTGGGCGAGAGGGCTCGTCCGCAGGTGGCGGCGCAGGGCGGTGAGGCCCGCGCCGAGCAGGCCCGCGTCCGGCCCCGTCACCGTGGTGGTGATCTCCAGGTCCGCGGTGGCCACGGGCAGGCAGCGCTCGTACAGGACGCCGCGGACGGCGGCGACCAGCGGTTCGGCGGTGGCGAGGACGCCGCCGAGCGCCACGGCCTGCGGGTTGAAGAAGTTCACGACGACGGAGAGCACGGTGCCGATGTGCCGGCCCGCGGTGCGCACCAGGGTGGTGGCCTGCGGGTCGCCGTCCGCGACGAGCTGGAGCAGCTCGCCGGTGGTGGCCACCTCGACGCCCTGGCGGGCGAGTTCGCGGATCAGCGCGGCGCCGCTCGCGACGGTTTCCAGGCAGCCGATGTTGCCGCAGCTGCATGGCCGCTCGCCCGCCTCCTCGATGCGTACGTGACTGATGTCGCCGGCCGCGCCGTTGGCGCCGTCGTGCGGTCGGCCCGCGGCGATGACACCGCTGCCGATGCCGCGGCCGGCCTTGACGACGACCAGGTGGTCGAGGTCGGGGCGGGCGACGGCGTGCTCGCCGACGGCCATCATCGTGGCGTCGTTCTCGACGGTCACGGGCAGGCCGAGGCGCTCGGCGAGGACGTCGCGCAGCGGGTAGCGGTGCCAGCCCGGCATCCGGGACGGGCTGAGGACGCGGCCCTCGCCCGGGCGCACGGGGCCGGGGAAGGCGACCCCGAGGGCGCGCACGGTGCGCCCGGCCGCACGCTCGCGGGCGGCGAGTTCGGTGACGCGCTCGCACAGCCAGTCGACGGCCGACTCGGGTCCGGCGGTGATGTCGTGCGGCAGGTCGGCGGTGTCGCGGACGGTGCCGTCGAGGTCGACAGCGCCGAGCCGCGCGTGGTGGCTGCCCAGGTCGGCGGCCAGCGCGATGCCGCCCTGGGCGCGCACCCGGAGCAGCCGGGGGCGGCGCCCGCCGCGCGAGGCGCCCTCGCCGGACTCGGTGAGCACCCCGGCGGCCACCAGCTCCTGCACGCGCAGCGACACCGTGGACGGCGCGAGTCCCAGCTCCCGCACCAGATCGGCCCGGGAGGAGGCCGCGCCCGACGAGACCAGCCGCACGATGTGCTGCGCCGATCCGGGTTCGCCGTGCACGTTCCTTGCCATACCGACCCCGTTCGTTCGACGCGTTGATTCGAGTACGAGCCGAACACTAGGTCGCAGCGAAGGAAGTTGACCAGTCCCGCCAAGAAAAGTGCCCCAACTTCCGACTTTCCGCAGTCTTTGCCGAACGAAGCTCTTGACTTGCTTTTCTCCACGGGCCTAGCGTTCGGGCCTCCCTACCGCTCATGTGTACGGATCCGGTCCCGGCAGTTCCTGGAGGCCCACAACCATGCGCTCACTCAAGGCAGCCGCGGCCGCGGTCCTGGTGCTCGCGGCCCTGGCGGGCTGCACCCGCGAGGGCGGCCGCGTCGACATGGGCCCGACCGGCGGCGTCCCGGTCGAGGGCGGCACCGCGACCATGGCGCTGCCGCCCAACGCGACGCCCAACTGGATCTTCCCGATCGGCCCGCCGGGCTATGGCGCCTCGTACAACGCGGGCATCCAGTACCTGCTGTTCATGCCGGTGTACGACGCCGTGCTCGACCAGGACAAGGGCGAGCTGACCACGCACGGCCCGAGCACGCTGGGCCTGGAGCCGACGTACACGGACGGCAACAAGACCGTGACCATTCCCCTGCGCAAGGGCGTCAAGTGGTCCGACGGGAAGCCCGTCACGTCCCGTGACCTGGAGTTCTGGTTCAACCTCGTCAAGGCCAACAAGGCGCAGTGGGGCAGCTATTCGGTCGGCACCATGCCGGACAACGTCAAGCGGTTCGAGACGGTCGACGACCACACGGTGCGGCTGCGCCTGAACCGCGCGTACAACCCGGACTGGTTCACCGCCAACCAGCTCACGCGGATGCGCGCCCTGCCGCAGCACGCGTGGGGCGCGCGCACCGACGGCGGCCCGATCGGCGACTGGGACCGCACGAAGAAGGGCGCCAGGGAGGTCTTCGCCCGGCTCACACGCCACGGCAAGAGCCTCGGAAAGTACGGCTCCGACCCGCTGTGGAAGACGGTCAACGGGCCCTGGAAGCTGGCGGAATGGCGTGACAGCGGCCAGGTGACGATCGTCCGCAACGAGAAGTTCACCGGTCCCGAGTCCGAGCGCCCGCACCTGGACAAGGTGGTCTTCAAGCCCTTCACCACCGCCGACTCCGAGTACAACGTGCTGCGCTCGGGCGGCGTCGACTACGGCTACATCCCGCCGTCGGTCCTCGCGCAGAAGGGGAAGTTCGAGGACAAGGGATACCGCGTGGACCCGTGGGAGGGCTGGGCGGCGACATACATCGTCTACAACTTCAACTCCACGCACGCCGGGCCGCTGCTGCGGCAGCTCTACGTCCGGCAGGCCATGCAGCACCTCGTCGACCAGAAGGCGATGAGCGACGTCATCTGGCAGGGCAGCGCCACACCGACGCTCGGCCCGGTGCCGGTCACGCCGAAGAGCCAGTACTTGTCGAAGGCGATGGAGCGCGACCGCTACCCCTTCTCGGTGGCGAAGGCCAAGTCCCTGCTCAAGGCCCACGGCTGGGAGACGAAGGACGGTACCGCGCGCTGCGTACGCCCCGGCACGGGCGCCGACGAGTGCGGCAAGGACATCGAGCGGGACGATCCCCTGGAGCTGACCCTGCTCTCGCAGTCGGGCTCCACGGAGACCACGAACATGATGCAGGAGCTCAAGTCCTCGCTCTCCAAGGCCGGCATCGATCTGAAGGTGCGCCAGCAGCCGCTCAACTCGGTGCTCGGCAACTCCATTCCATGCACCGCGAAGGATCCGGGCTGCGACTGGGACATGTCCTTCTTCGGCACGGCGGGCAGCTGGTACTACCCGCTCAATCCGAGCGGCGAGCAGCTCTTCTCCACCGGCGCTTCCGCCAACTTCGGCAACTACAGCGACAAGAAGGCCGACCGGATCATCCGCGCCGTGCAGTACTCCCCCGACATGAAGGCCGTGCACGAGTACGGCGAGTACCTGGCCGAGCAGCTGCCGGTGATGTGGATGCCCAACCCCGCGTATCAGGTGTCCGTCATCCGCAACGACCTGCGGGGCATCGAGCAGAACCCGACGGTCACGTTCGCGCCGCAGGACTGGTACTACGTGAAGAAGAAGGGAGCCGACAAGTGACCGGCTTTTCCGGCTTTCTGGTCAAGCGCTTCCTCCAGGCGCTCGTCGTCCTCTTCCTGGTGTCGATCATCGTCTTCGTGCTGCTGCACATGCTGCCGGGCGGCCCGGCGCGCGCGATCCTCGGCCCGAAGGGCACACCGCAGCAGATCACCGACTTCAACCACCAGCAGGGCTACGACCGTTCGCTGCCGACGCAGTACTTCATGTACCTGAAGCGGCTGTTCACGGGCGACCTCGGGGACTCGTACAAACTCAACTCGCCCGTCTTCGAGCTGCTCAAGCAGCGGCTGCCGAAGACGCTGCTCCTGACGGTCCTGTCGACCGCGCTCGCCGTCGTCATCGCGATCCCGCTGGGCCTGCTCCAGGCGGTGCGGCGCGGCAAGGCGTCGGACTACGCGCTGACCGGGCTCGCGTTCCTGCTGTACGCGACGCCGGTCTTCTTCCTCGGCCTCATCATGATCATCCTGTTCGCGCAGGTACTTCCGGTCTTTCCGGCGGAGGCGCCGCAGGGCGAGTCGATCGGTGAACTCCTCAGGGAATTCAGCGGGTTGGTGCTGCCGGTGGTGACGATGGCGTTCGGCATCGTGGCGATGTTCAGCCGGTACATGCGCTCGGCGGTCCTCGACAACCTCACCGAGGAATACGTCCGCACCGCCATGGCGAAGGGCCAGTCGAGCCGCCGCATCATGGTCCGCCATGTGCTGCGCAACGCGCTCATCCCGCTCGCGACGCTGCTCGGCCTGTATCTGCCGACGCTGTTCAGCGGCGCGCTCGTCGTCGAGTCGATGTTCAACTACCCGGGCATGGGGCTGCTGTTCTGGAACGCGGCGCAGGGCTCGGACTTCCCCGTGCTGCTCGGCGTGACGCTGGTCGTCGGCATCGCCACGGTCCTCGGCTCCCTCCTCACGGACATCCTGTACGCCGTCCTCGACCCCCGGATACGGAGCGTGGCATGACCTCCGCGGCCCCTACGACTGCCCCTGTCACCGCGCCCGGTCACGAAGAGGCCGCGCAGGTCACGCCCTCCCTCGCCCGCCGCACGCTCCGGGTCTTCACCGGCAACAAGCTCGCCCTGACGGGCGTCGTCCTGCTGGTCCTGCTGCTCCTCTTCAGCTACCTCGGCCCGCTCCTGTACGACACCGAGCAGACCCACACCGACCTGTCCCAGGCCAACCTGTCCCCGGGCACGGACGGCCATCTCCTCGGCACCACCGACCTCGGCTACGACATGGTCGGCCGCCTCATGGTGGCCGGGCAGACATCGCTCGAAATCGGCCTGGCGGCGGGTCTGTTGGCCACGCTCTTCGGGACCGTGTACGGAGCCGTCTCCGGCTACTTCGGCGGCTGGGTGGACGCCGCGATGATGCGGGTCACGGACGCGGCGCTCGCCATCCCGGCGATGTTCCTGCTCGTCGTCGTCGCCGCGATCATCACGCCCAGCAAGGGCGTCCTCATCCTCATCATCGCGGCCGTCGCCTGGCTGTCCCCGGCCCGTCTCGTCCGGGGCGAGGCGCTGTCGCTGCGCAACCGCGAGTACGTCCAGGCCATGCGGATGATGGGCGGCGGGGGCACCCGGGCCGTCTTCAAGCACATCGTGCCGAACGCGATCGGCACCGTCATCGTCAACTGCACCTTCCAGATCGCCGACGCCATCCTCTACGTCAGCTATCTGGCGTTCCTCGGCCTCAGCATTCCGCCGCCGTCGGCCGACTGGGGCTCGATGCTGTCGGCCGGCATCACGTACACGCAGAACGGCTACTGGTGGCTGATCTTCCCGCCGGGCATCGCGATCGTGCTGGTCGTCGCCGCGTTCAACTTCATCGGTGACGGGCTGCGGGACGCCTTCGAAGTACGGCTGCGCAAGTAAAGGAATTCGACACCATGGACGACAGAGAAGACGTGGGCGGCACGGCGCCCGACCCGCTGCTCCGCATCGAAGACCTGCGCGTCGACATCGCCTCGCGCGAGCGCACCGTGCACGCACTCGACGGCATCTCGCTGGAGCTCGCGCCGGGCGAGGCCCTGGGCGTCGTGGGCGAGTCGGGCTGCGGGAAGGCGAGTCGGGCTGCGGCAAGACGATGACCGCGCTCAGCGTCCTCGGCCTGCTGCCGCCCGGCGGGGCCGTCACCGGCGGCCGGATCCTGTTCGACGGCCAGGACCTGGCGGCGGCGTCGGCGGCCGCCCTGCAGGAGGTCCGCGGGAACACCGTCGGCATGGTCTTCCAGGACCCGCTGACCTCGCTCAATCCCACGATGACGATCGGCGCGCAGGTGGCCGAGCCGCTGCTGCTGCACCGGGAGGGCATCGGCCGCAAGGAGGCGTGGGCGCGGGCCGAGGAGATGCTGCGGCTCGTCGGCATGCCGCAGCCGTCCGAGCGGATGAAGGCATACCCGCACCAGTTGTCGGGCGGGATGCGCCAGCGCGTGGCGATCGCCATGGCCCTGGTGTGCGAGCCGAAGCTGCTGATCGCCGACGAGCCGACGACCGCGCTCGACGTCACCACGCAGCACCAGATCCTGGAACTGATCGACAACCTGCGCGAGACGCTCGGCATGGCGTTGATCCTCGTCACCCACGACCTGGGCGTCATCGCCAACCGCGTGGACCGCGTCGCGGTGATGTACGCGGGCAAGGTGGCCGAACAGTCCGACGTGCGCGCCCTGTTCGCGCGCCCCCGGCACCGCTACACGGAGGCGCTGTTCGCGGCGCTCCCGGAGCGGGCGGCGGAGCGGGGCACGGAGCTGCACACGATTCCGGGGCTGCCGCCGAGCCTCACGGTGCGGCCGACGGGGTGCCGGTTCGCGCCGCGCTGCCTGTTCGCGACGGCGGAGTGCGAGGAGCGGGAGCCGGAGCTGTCGCCGGACCGGGAGCCGGAGCTGTCGCCGGACCGGGTGCCCGAGCTGTCGCCGGACCGGGTGCCCGAGCTGTCGCCGGACCCGGAGCCGCAGCCGGAGGCCGGAGGCAGCCAACTCCTGGGCGCGGAGCACCGGTTCGCGTGCTTCCACCCGGTGCCGTACGGCGACGCGCCCCAGGAGCAGGTGGTGACGCCACCCCCGGCCACGGCCACCGAACCGGGCGAGGTGCTGCTCGAACTCGACGCGCTGGTCAAGGAGTTCCCGCTCACCGGCGGCCCGTTCGCACGCCGGCGGGGCACCGTCAGCGCCGTCGGCGGCGTGTCGCTGGCCGTCCGCAAGGGCGAGACGTTCGGCCTGGTCGGCGAGTCCGGGTGCGGCAAGACGACGCTCGTCCGGATCGTCGCGGGCCTGGAGGAGCCCACCGCGGGCACGGTCCGCTTCGACGGCCGCGACCTGGCCGGGCTCTCCCGTGCGGAACGGCGCGCGCACCGGCGCCGCATCCAGCTCATGTTCCAGGACTCGACGGCGGCGATGGACCCGCGCATGCGGGTCGGCGAGATCCTGCGCGAGCCGCTGGTCATCCAGGGCCTCGGCACCCGCGCCGACCAGGAACGGCTCACCGCCTCTCTCCTCGACGCCGTCGGTCTGCCGCGCGGCGCCGTGCACCGCTATCCGCACGAGTTCTCCGGGGGTCAGCGTCAACGCCTCGGCCTGGCACGGGCGTTGACGCTCTCGCCGGACCTGGTGGTCGCGGACGAGCCCGTGTCGGCCCTCGACGTGTCGGTGCAGGCGCAGATCCTGAACCTGATGCGGGAGCTCCAGCGCGACCGCGGCCTGACCTATCTGTTCATCTCGCACGACCTGGCGGTGATCCGCCACCTCGCCGACACCGTCGGCGTGATGTACCTGGGCAAACTCGTGGAGACGGGTCCGGCCGAGCAGGTGTACGCCCACCCGCTGCACCCTTACACGCGCGGCCTGCTCGACACCGTGAACGTGCCCGACCCGGCCGTCGCGGCTGCGGGGCAGCGCGAGCCGCTGCACGGCGAGACCCCGTCCGCGGCGAAGCCACCGTCCGGCTGCCGCTTCCGCACCCGCTGTCCGCTCGCCCAGGACGTGTGCGCGACCACCGAGCCGCCGGTGAGCACCCCCAGCGGGGCGGGACATCAGGTGGCGTGCCACTTCCCCCTGGCCGTACCTCGGCTAGCGTCGACGGTATGAACGACGCAGCGGGCACGGGGGCGCACGCCGAGGGGCGCGCGGGTACGGACGGGCAAGCCGGGGCGGGCGGGCCCGAGGGGGCGCGGGACAGCCTGGGCCAGGAGGGGGCCCGGGACAGCCTGGGCCTGGAGGCGGCGCTGGCGCGTGCGCCCCTCGTGCTCGACGGCGGTCTCTCCAACCAGCTGGAGGACGCCGGGCACGATCTCGGCGACACTCTGTGGTCGGCGCGGCTGCTCGCCGAGCACCCGGACGCGATCCGGTCGGCGCACCTCGCGTACTACGAGGCGGGCGCGGACGTCGCGATCACCGCGAGCTACCAGGCGACGTTCGAGGGGTTCGCGCGGCACGGCATCGACGCGCTGAGCACGGCGGAACTCCTGCGCCTGAGCGTGGAGTTGGCCCGCGAGGCGGCCGAGCTCGCCGGCGCCGACCGGCCGCTGTGGGTGGCCGCTTCGGCCGGTCCGTACGGGGCGATGCTCGCGGACGGCTCGGAGTACCGCGGCCGCTACGGCCTGAGCGTGGCCGACCTGGAGCGCTTCCACCGCCCGCGCCTGGAGGTCCTCTCCGACGCCGCGCCCGACGTGTTCGCCCTGGAGACGGTGCCGGACACCGACGAGGCCCGGGCCCTGCTGCGCGCGGTACGCGGCCTGGGCGTGCCCGCGTGGCTCTCGTACAGCGTCAGCGGCGACCGCACCCGCGCGGGCCAGCCCCTGGAGGACGCCTTCGCGCTGGCCGCCGAGGCCGACGAGGTCGTCGCGGTGGGCGTGAACTGCTGCGACCCGCGCGACGCGGACGCGGCGGTCCCGCTGGCCGCCCGCGTCACCGGCAAGCCGGTGGTGGTCTACCCGAACAGCGGCGAGACCTGGAACCCCGCGACGCGGTCCTGGCACGGCCCCACCCGCTTCACCGCGGGCCAGGTGGACGGCTGGCGCCGGTCCGGGGCCCGGCTCATCGGGGGCTGCTGCCGGGTGGGTCCGGGCGCGATCGCGAAGGTGGCGGAGGAGATCCACGGCTGAGCGGCGGTGCCGCCCGCACCGGCGCCCGCACCCGCACCGTGACGGCGCCGCACGCCCTGACCTGGGCGGAAACGCGCCGAGGCGTCATTGTCAGTGGTCGGGTGCAGACTGAGCCGTACCTGAGACAACGCCGTCCGAAAGGTGTCAGTCATGGCTGACGTCCTGCTCACCGTTGGTACTCGCAAGGGCCTGTTCGTCGCGCGCCGCACGCACGGCACCTGGCAGTTCGACGACAGTCCGTACTTCAACGCCCAGGCGATCTACTCGATCGCGATCGACACGCGCACACCGCAGCCCCGCCTCCTCGTCGGCGGGGACAGTGCCCACTGGGGGCCGTCGGTGTTCCACTCCGACGACCTCGGCAGGACGTGGACCGAGCCGAAACAGGCAGCCGTCAAGTTCCCCAAGGACACCGGGGCGTCGCTGGAGCGGGTGTGGCAGCTCCACCCGGCGGCGGCCGAGCCGGACGTGGTGTACGCGGGCACGGAACCCGCCGCGCTCTACCGCTCCGAGGACCGGGGCGAGAGCTTCGAGCTCGTCCGCCCGCTGTGGGAGCATCCGTCGCGCTCGCAGTGGCAGCCAGGAGGCGGCGGCGAGGGCCTGCACACGATCCTCACGGACGCCCGCGATCCGGCCGCGGTCACGGTCGCGGTGTCCACGGCGGGCGTGTTCCGCACGGAGGACGGCGGCGCGAGCTGGCGGCCGTCCAACTCCGGTGTCTCGGCGGTGTTCCTGCCGGACCCGAACCCGGAGTTCGGCCAGTGCGTGCACAAGGTCACGAAGGACGCCGTGGACCCGGACCGGCTGTATCTGCAGAACCACTGGGGGGTGTATCGGAGCGACGACGCGGGCGCCCACTGGACCGACATCGGCGAGGGCCTGCCGTCCGACTTCGGTTTCGCGGCGGTCGCCCACCCGCACCGCGGCGACACGGCGTACGTGTTTCCGATCAACGCGGACGCGGACCGCGTCCCCGCCGACCACCGGTGCCGCGTCTACCGCACGGCGGACGCCGGCAAGAGCTGGGAGCCGCTGAGCGCGGGACTGCCGCAGGGCGATCACTACGGCACGGTGCTGCGCGACGCCATGTGCACCGACGGCGCCGACCCGGCGGGCCTGTACTTCGGCAATCGCAACGGCGAGGTGTACGCGTCGGCGGACGACGGCGACACCTGGCAGGAGCTGGCCACCCACCTGCCGGACGTCCTCTGCGTACGGGCGGCGGTCCTGGACTGAGCCGGGCGGCGGCTCCCGGGAGCCGAGGGCGGCCGGGCGGCGGCTCCCGAAGGCCGAGAGCTTCCGGGAGCCGCGACGGCGGCGAGCTTCGGCCATCGGTTGATCAGTGCCGCCGGTACGGCAGTAGAGTGACGCTCCGTGGCACCACGACCCTTGCATGAAATCGTCGAAGCCGGCTGGGCCAAGGCCCTGGAGCCGGTGGCCGAACGGATCGCCTCCATGGGCGACTTCCTGCGCGCGGAGATCGCCGCGGGACGCACCTATCTGCCCGCCGGACCGAATGTGCTGCGCGCCTTCCAGCAGCCGTTCGACGAGGTGCGCGTCCTGATCGTCGGCCAGGACCCCTACCCCACGCCCGGGCACGCGGTGGGTCTTTCCTTCTCGGTGGCTCCCGACGTCAGACCCCTGCCCGGCAGTCTCATCAACATCTATCGCGAACTGAACAGCGACCTGGGCCTGCCCCAGCCGTCCAACGGCGATCTGACGCCCTGGACCCAGCAGGGCGTGCTGCTGCTCAACAGGGCGCTCACGACGGCCCCGCGCAAGCCCGCCGCCCACCGCGGCAAGGGCTGGGAAGAGGTCACGGAACAGGCCATCCGGGCGCTCGCCGCACGCGGCCGCCCGCTGGTGTCCGTCCTGTGGGGCCGGGACGCCCGCAATCTGCGGCCGCTGCTCGGCCAGTTGCCGTCGGTGGAGTCCTCGCACCCCTCGCCGATGTCGGCGGACCGCGGCTTCTTCGGCTCGCGCCCGTTCAGCCGCGCCAACGACCTCCTGGTCCGGCAGGGCGCCGAGCCGGTGGACTGGCGGGAGCCGGTGGACTGGCGGCTGCCGTGACGGAGCCGGCGTTCGTCCTCGGCGTGGACTCCGGCGGCTCGGGGCTGCGTGCCGTGCTCGGCGTCCCGGCCGGTCCGCGCGGGTCGACGCCGGTCCGCTCGAAGGAGCCGGTGCGGACCGGCCCGGGCGGCATCGACGCCCGGCACATGACCGAGCAACTGACGCCCATGATCAGGCAGTTGCTGGACGAGGCGGGCGACGGACGGATCGTCGCGGCCGCGGTCGGCGCCGCCGGGATGGCGACGCTCGGCGAGGAACTGCGCGCCGAACTGCCGTCCGCGCTGGCCGAGTCGTTCGGCGTACGGCGCGTGGCGCTCGCCGCCGACGCCGTCACCGCCTACGCGGGCGCGCTCGGCCAGCGCCCCGGCGTCGTCGTCGCCGCGGGCACCGGCCTCATCGCGATGGGCACGGACCTCACCGCCTGGCGGCGGGCCGACGGCTGGGGGCATCTGCTCGGCGACTGCGGCAGCGGCGCGTGGATCGGGCGCGCGGGGCTGGAAGCGGCGATGCGGGCCTTCGACGGCCGCCGGGGCGGCTCGGCCGCGCTGCGCGCCCGCGCGGAGGACATGTTCGGGGAACCCCTCTCGGACCTCCCCCGCCAGGTCTATCCCCGCGCGGACCGCCCCGCCGTTCTCGCCTCGTTCGCGCCGGAGGTGGGGCGCTGCGCGGCCGACGGCGACCCCGTC